>JBOHGT010000001.1:0-2779 GCA_050700385.1 Pseudonocardiaceae bacterium
CGAAAAAAGGATGCTCAGCATCCCGTATGCCAGACTGCGGATACGCCTATCCACCCGCTGGATAGCCGTATCCACCGGACAGACAGGCGAGACGATCCTCGGTGATCATCCCCCGTATTGGATCACCGAGATACCCGTTACACTCCCCGAAATCGGTCAGCACCGGGGAGGAGACGGATGGGATCGACACGACCACAGCAGTACTACTGCCGATGCGGCACACGCCTTGCCAAAGACAACACCCAGCGCCAGTGCGCCCGCTGCCAGCGTGCCTCCCGGGACAAGCTCATCACCCCGCCCGAGGTGCCGGCCGAGTTCTGGGACACCGAACAGTTCAAGCTGACGTTCCGCCCTTCTGCCGTGGGATATCTCAGCTTTTTGCAGGCTCCCAGCCCTCGGCGTCTTCGAGTGCTCGCAGGGAACTGGTTTCGAGTTCGGCGATGAGGTCTCGCAGCCGTCGGGCGTTGTCGAACCAGGCCTGGTAGCGGTGGGCCTGGTCGGCAGTCAATGTCCTGGTCACGGTCTTGCCGGCGACGGTGCGGGTCCAGTGCAGGTAGGGGCCGTGCAGCGTCGGAGGGTCGGCCTTGCATCGGCAGTTGGGTTTGCCGCAGCGCATGTGACGGCTGGCGAGGCTGCCGGGTAGGGCGTAGTCGATGCCGGCGAGCTCGGCGCTGAGGCGAACCCCCGGTGGGTCCGGGGATCTGGGGGAAGGCATCGGGAAGGTGGCTCCTGCGGCGGCGTGTCGTGCCCTTCGGTTGGCAACCGAAGGATAGCGTGTGGTTCGGTGAGCGCAACCCACCGAGGGAAAGGTGTCGGGCGATGAGCGGGTCGGGAGACTACGAACTGGTCTCGACCACACTGGGTGGCCTGCCGGTGGTCAACCACATCGTTGAGCGCCTCGGGCTGCCCGGGCTGCTCGAGGAGTTCCTGCCGGTCGGTGATGGGCGCCTCAAGCTGGCCCCGGCGACTGCGGTCCGGCTGGTCGTGGCCAACCTCGTGGTGGGCCGTGAGCCGCTCTATGGACTCGGCGAGTGGGCCACCCGCTACGCCCCCGGCCTGCTCGGGCTGGGGGACGGGGACCTCACCGCAGTCAACGACGACCGGGTCGGCCGGGCGTTGGAGGCGCTGTTCGACGCCGACCGGGCCAGCCTGCTCACCGCGGTGGTGCTGCGCGCGGTGCGCGAGTTCGGAATTGACACCCACCAGTTGCACAACGACTCCACCAGCGTCTCGGTGAGCGGGGTCTACCGGGATGCCGACGGTCACTCCCGCGGCGGCAAGCCCACCCCGGTGATCACCCAGGGCCACAGCAAGGACCGCCGACCCGACCTCAAGCAGCTGGTGTGGATCCTCACCGTCGCCGCCGACGGCGCCGTCCCGGTCACCTACCGCCTCGCCGACGGCAACACCGTCGATGACCCCACCCACGTACCGACCTGGGACCACCTGGTGGACCTGCTCGGGCGCACCGACTTCCTCTACGTCGCGGACTCCAAACTGTGCTCGCGGGAGGCGATGGCCCACATCGCCTCGGCCGGCGGTCGGTTCGTGACCGTACTACCGCGCAGCCGCAGGGAAGACGGCCAGTTCCGCCGGTGGCTACAGACCCACAGCCCACACTGGACTGAGGCCGCGCGGCGACCCGGCGCGCGGATCGGCGATCCCGATCAGGTGTACTCCACCTGCCCAGCGCCGACGCCCTCCGCCGAGGGGCACCGCATCGTGTGGGTGCACTCCACCGCCAAGGCTGCTCGCGATGCCGCCGCCCGCCAGGCCCGCATCGAGGCCGGAGTCAGCGTGATGGACATCCTCGCCGACAAGCTGTCCGGGCCACGGTGCCGGACCCACAGCCGGGTCGCGGCCGAACAGGCCGCCACCCAAGCCCTCGCCGAGGCCGGTGCCAGCAGTTGGGTCACCGTCACCATCACCGAGACCGTCGTGAAGGACTACAAGCAAGAACGACGCGGCCGACCCGGACCCAACACCCGCTACCGCGAGGTGACCCGCACCCGTTACGCCCTCACCCACGACGTCGACCTAGACAAGATCGCCTACGACGCGGCCAGCGACGGATGCTTCCCGCTGATCACCAACGACACGACCCTCACCGACGCCGAGGTACTCGCCGCCTACCGGTACCAGCCCAACCTCGAACGCCGCCACCACCTACTCAAGTCCGTCCAGGACGCCGCCCCAGTGTTGCTGAAAAACCCGGCCCGCATCGAGGCCCTGCTCTGCTGCCAGTTCCTCGCGCTCCTCATCAGCGCCCTCCTCGAACGCCAAGTCCGCGCCGGCATGCGCCGCGCAGCCACCGCGAAAATCCCGCTCTACCCGGAGTTCCGCGGCTGCGCCGCACCCTCCACCGAGCGCATCCTCGAGATCTTCACCAACGTCGCCCGGCACACCCTGCACCAACACGGCCAGCACGTGCAAACGTTCTACCCCGAACTCACCACACAACAACTCCAGGTCCTCGACCTACTCGGCCTACCCGCCGCCAACTACACCGAGGCCCACCCCTAAATGGCCAGATATCTACGGTGAGAAGTGCGGAACATCAGTTCAAGGAAGCCTTCGCCGCTCAGCACATGGGCCGGGTATCCCGGGCATACCGGATGCACCCCCACCACTACGCGGTCTACGGCCCGCACGGCATCTCCCAGACCCTGCTCGGCCAGTGGCTCGGTCTGCGCCAGCCGCACGTCAGCCGGTTCGAGACCGGACCGCCGCGGCAACTGCTCGACACCTTGCAGCACTGGGCGCGGGTGCTGCGCATCCC
>JBOHGT010000002.1:0-15620 GCA_050700385.1 Pseudonocardiaceae bacterium
GCACGGCGAACCTGTTCACCATCTTCGGCGAGCCCGACGTGCGCATCGGCCGGACCGGCGCGGGCGTGGTCGTCGAGCTGCTCGGCGTCGACGTCTACGATCCGACCACCGGCATTATTCGCAGCAACGACATCTCCGAGATCGCGCTGTGGAGGCAAGTCGTCGCCCACCGCAACCTCTTCTCGCACCAACCCTGGCCCGAGACGGGCTCGAACCGTGGACCGTATCCGAGACGCGCGACGACGCGACTTCAGGTGACCGCGCCCGATGGGAGTCGATGAGCTTTGACTGAGCTCGTGGTCGTGACCGGTGCGGACGGCTTCATCGGCTCGCACCTGGTCGAGGAGCTCGTCGCCCGAGGCCACCGGGTGCGGGCGTTGATCCTGTACAACTCCTTCGGCTCGCATGGGTGGCTGGACGACCTGCCGCCCGAAGTGCTCCGCGAGGTGGAGGTCGTGCTCGGTGACGTGCGGGACCCACACTGCATGCTCGCTCTGCTCGACGGGGCGCAGGTTGCGTACCACCTCGCCGCCTTGGTGGGTGTTCCCTACTCCTACCGAGCGCCGCGCTCGTACACGGACACCAACGTCATGGGCACCCTCAACGTCCTGCAGGCGGCCCGGGCTGCAGGAACACCGCGCGTCGTGCACACCTCGACCAGCGAGGTCTACGGAACTCCAGGCTTCGTGCCGGTCAGTGAGGACCATCCGGCGCGAGCCCAGTCGCCGTACGCGGCGACGAAGATCGCTGCTGATGCACTCGTCGAGAGCTTCCGATGCAGCTATGAACTGCCCGTCGTCACCCTCCGGCCGTTCAACACCTACGGCCCGCGTCAGTCGACCCGCGCGGTGATCCCGGCGATCATCTCCCAACTGGGTGCGCACGCCGACGTGGTCCACCTCGGCGCACTGAACCCGACTCGGGACTTCATCTTCGTCAAGGACACCGTGTCCGCATTCATCACGGTGGGGACCGCGTCCGCCTCCAGCGTCCTGGGGGAGGTGTTCAACGCCGGCACCGGCCGGGAGTGCTCGGTCGGACAACTCGCCGATGTCATCGCAACGATCATGGGCCGCCCGCTGGCTCTGGAAGCAGACCCAACGCGGATGCGCCCCGACACGTCGGAGGTCCAGCGGCTCGTGTGCGACGCCAGCAAGCTCCGTCGCCAGACCGTCTGGCACCCCTACTATGGGCTGGAAGAAGGGCTCCAGGCCACGATCGACTGGTTCGGCAGCGGCAGCTACGTCGGTCGTTTCGACGCCGACCGCCTGATGTGAGTTGGAGCCGACGGTGCACGCGGTCGTACTGGCGGGTGGGCAGGGAACGAGACTGCGACCCTACACAGCGATCCTGCCCAAGCCGCTGTTGCCGCTCGGCGCACGACGACCGATCCTGGGCGTCATCCTGTCCCGGCTGGCGGCGAACGGTGTGCGAACCGTGACGCTGGCGGTGGGCACAGACCTGGCGGTGATCCGCGCTTACGCCGGTGACGGGCGCCGATGGGGGCTGACCATCGACTACGCGCAGGAGGACGAGCCCCTCGGCACGCTCGGTCCGCTGCTGCCGCTGTTGGACCGGTTACCCGAGCAGTTTCTCGTCGTGAACGGCGACGTCTTGACTGACCTGGACTTCGCGGCGCTTTTCGCACACCACCGAAATGAGCGATCCTCCCTCACAGTGGCGGTGGGCGAGCGCACGACCAGCGTGGACTTCGGCGTGGTCGAGAGCGCGGACGGTCGCATCACCGGCTTCCGGGAGAAGCCAACACTCCGTCATGACGTGAACATGGGCGCCTACGCGGTCTCCCGACGAGCGCTGATGCCCTACCGCTCCGGCCGTCCCATGGGTTTCGACGAGCTGATCTCCGACCTCATGCACGACGGCGATCCCCCAGCGGTCTTCCCCTGGGATGGCCATTGGCTCGACATCGGCCGGCCGAAGGACTACGAGCGAGCCAGCCGCGAGTTCACGTCGCCCGAAACTACACTCGCCCCCGCATGCGGGACTTCCGCCGAGATAACCGCGTTGCGCCCTGACGGCGAGTTGGTCCGTGTCCTGCTGCTGGGTGGGAGTGGGTTCATCGGTCGGCACGTGTGGCGCGCGCTCGCCGCACGGCCGCACGTCGCAGTGACGACGACGGGACCGCGGGTTGGGGCGGCTCCCTACGACCCGGTCGGTCTCGACCTCGTAACCGACAGGATCTCGCAGCTCGCCACCCTGATCGACCGCATCCGACCGCTCGCCGTCGTCAACTGTGCAGGAGTGACCGAGGGGTCCATCGAGGAACTGGTGGCCGGCAACGTGGTGCTGGTCGGCAACGTGATCGAGGCCATGCGCCAGGCCGACGTGGGAGCCAGACTGGTCCACCTGGGCTCCGCGGCCGAGTACGGGGCGACGGCGCCCACAGCGGCGGTCTCCGAAGCGGATACCCCTCGGCCGACGAGCGCCTACGGCATGACTAAGCTCGTCGGCACCCAACTCGTCACCGAGGCCACCATTACTGGCTGCCTCACGGCGACCGCGCTTCGGGCGTTCAACGTCCTGGGCCCCGGATCGCCACCCGCCAGCCTAGCCGGTCGAATCGTCGCCGAGGTACACAGGGCGACGGAGGCCGGCGGCGGCATCCGGTTGGGCCGGCTCGACACCGTCCGTGACTTCGTCGACGTGCGAGACGTGGCGCACGCCGCGGTGCTCGCCGCACTCGGCACCTGCCAACTCCCGGAGATCCTGAACATTGGCCGCGGTGAACCGGTGGTCGTCCGTCGCCTGGTCCACGAGGTCGCGCAGCTGGCCGGGTTCACGGGCGAGGTCCACGAGGACGGGCCCATCCCACCACGGTCTGCAACAATCGAATGGCAGTGCGCCGACATCCGGCGGTCCCGGGAAGCCCTGGGCTGGGAACCGTCCGTGTCCTTGCGCCAATCGGTGACCGACCTGGTGCGTAGCACGGAACGCATCGGCTCGGTCGCGCGGCGCTGACCGAAACCGGCTACCTGCGCTGTGTTAGCTTCCAACGCAGGTCGTGTTGCGTGTCGACACGACGGCCGCCCTGCGCGGACCGAGGCGACGGTGAGAGCGAGGTGCGGATGGCACGGTATTTGGTGACCAGCGCGCTGCCGTACATCAACGGAATCAAACACCTGGGCAACCTGGTCGGCTCGATGCTCCCGGCCGACGTGTACGCCCGTTACCTGCGGCAGCGCGGTCACGACGTGCTCTACATCTGTGCGACCGACGAGCACGGCACCCCCGCCGAGCTCGCCGCGCAGGAGGCGGGGCTGCCGGTGGCCGAGTTCTGCCGCCAGCAGTACGAACAGCAGGCGCGCGTGTACGAGGGGTTCGAGCTGTCGTTCGACTACTTCGGTCGCAGCTCGTCGTGGCAGAACCGGGAGCTGACCCAGGGCATCGGCCAGCGGCTCATCGACAACGGCTACGTCGAGGAGCGGGTGATCAAGCAGGTGTATTCCCGCGCCGACGGGAGGTTCCTGCCCGACCGGTACGTGGTCGGCACCTGCCCGCACTGCGGGTACGAGGCGGCCCGGGGTGACCAGTGCGAGAACTGCACCCGACTGCTCGACCCGATCGACCTCATCGAGCCGCGCTCGGCGATCAGCGGGAGCAGTGACCTGGAGCTGCGGGACAGCCGGCACCTGTTCCTGCTGCAGTCCCGGCTCGCCGACGAGCTGCGGGCGTGGATCGAGTCGAAGACCGACTGGCCGACGCTGACGACGTCCATCGCCCTCAAGTGGCTCAACGAGGGCCTGGAGGACCGCGGCATCACCCGCGACCTGTCCTGGGGCGTGCCGGTGAACCGCGAGGGCTTCGAGGGCAAGGTCTACTACGTCTGGTTCGACGCGCCGATCGAGTATATCGGCGCCACGAAGGAATGGGCAGACGAGGATCCGGAGCGGCGAGACTGGCAGTCGTGGTGGTGCGACACCACCGACGTCCACTACGTCGAGTTCATGGCCAAGGACAACATCCCCTTCCATACGATCTTCTTTCCGGCGATGCTCCTCGGCACCCGCGATCCATGGAAGTTGGCGGACTTCATCAAGGGATTCAACTGGCTGAACTACTACGGCGGGAAGTTTTCCACCAGCCGCCGCTATGGCATCTTCATGGACTCGGCCCTCGAGATCCTGCCGGCCGACTACTGGCGGTACTTCCTGATCGCCAACGCGCCGGAGTCCGACGACGCGAGCTTCACGTGGGAGCTGTTCGCCGCGCAGGTGAACAAGGATCTCGCCGACACGCTCGGGAACTTCGTCAATCGGGTGCTCACCTTCACCCGCAAGAGGTTCGGCGATCAGGTGCCGGGCGGGCACCCCGCCGGAGAAGCTGAGCGGGAGCTCGCCCGTGACGTGGGCGCCGTCTTCGCCGAGCACGAACGCAGCGTCGAGTCGACCCAGTTCCGGAAGGCGGCCGCCCAGCTACGGGCGCTGTGGAGTCTCGGCAACGCGTACCTGGAGAGGAAGGCACCCTGGCTGGAGATCCGGGAGGACCCCGACGCGGCCGCGCTCACGCTACGCACCGCGATGAACCTTGTCGCCCTCTACGGCATCGTGTCCGAACCACTCGTCCCGGCCGCCGCTCGCACGATGACCGAGCTGTGGGACTTCACCGGCGCGCCCTCGCTGCCCCGCTGGCCCGACCCGGGCGAACTCGAGACGCTGAGCTGGATCCGGCCGGGCACCCCGTTCCGGGTACCGGACGTGCTCTTCCGGAAGATCACCGACGAGGACGTCGCCGAATGGCGGGCCCGATTCGGAGCCGAACCGGCCGTCGATGGCTGACCAAGACCCGGCCTGCCTGGTTCTCCTGGTCCGTCACGGCGAGGCGAACTACGCCGCTCTGCGGAGCCACGGACCGGTGTACGAGGGGGCTCGTTCCGACCTCGCGCCGCTCAGCGATCGCGGTGTGGTCCAGGCGGAGCAGCTCGCTGCCACGTTGGCTCGTTATCGACCCGCTCTGGTGGTGTCGTCCCCGTACACGCGGACGCTGCACACGGCGGCGCTCCTCGCGGCGAGGCTGCAGTGCCGACTCGCGGTCGATCTGTGTCTGCACGATTGGCTCCCCGTGCGCGACGGGGCCAGCGTCATCACTCCCGAGGTGGTCCGGCAGAAGGTCGCCGAGTATGACGACTGGAAGCGCGACGGCCGCCTTCCCGACCAGCGGACCTGGGAGAGCGACGAGGAGATGCGCGAGCGCCTGATCGCGGTTGTCGGTCGGCGAGCTGCGGAGCCTGCACTCGTGATCGTGACTCACGAGGCCGTCATCAAGGCCGCCACCGGAGCGGCGACTGTCGCGCTGGCGTCGTGGCACCGGCTCGTCGACGGATAGGTAGCCGACGGCGCACCTACCGGCGAGGTGGTGCAGAAGGGAGACTCAGGCTTGCCACCGACGCCCGAACCCGCTGACCCCCGGTCACTGTTTCCGACCTCGTACGCCGACTCCCCTTTCGTCGACCTGTGCGAGCAGGTTTTCGGGACGCTGGCTGATCTGATGCCCGACGGAGACCTCCCGCGGGTGCCGGGCTCGGACGGACCCCGCAGCTACGACGCACTCGCCGATCATTACGGTTCGCTGCCGGCCGGGGTCGCGCGTGAGCCAGCCGCGGTGTTGCGCTCGATGACCCGCGACCTTCTCGCTGGTGCCGTCAACTGGCGCTGCCCCGAACTGCAGTACAACCTCGGCGCCGCAGTCAACGTCGCCGCGGCCGCGATGTACGCCGCCGCGCTCGACGTCAACGTCTACCTGATCAACGATGGTCTCGCCGGCAACGCCGTGGTGGCCGAGCGTGCGGTGGGCCGGATCCTCAGCCAGCTCGCAGGCGTGCCGACCGACCATGGGCACGGTCTGTTCACCTTCGGCGGCACCGGCACCATGGCGTACGCCATCAAGGCGGGTCTTCGCAAGGTCGCGCCGGACTCGGCTCAGCGAGGCGCGCCGGCCGCCGTCGCGGTCGTAGTCACCGAGGACGCGCACTTCTCCCATGCGACCGCTGCCGACTGGCTGGGTGTGGGCTCCGACCACCTGATCACGCTCCCGGCGGATCACGAGCGTCGCACCGACCTGCCGGGCGCGGAGACGTTGCTCCGTGACGCGCTGGACCGAGGTATCAGGATCGCGACGATCATCATCAACGGCGGCACCACCTACGACCACGCCATCGACGACATCACGGCCTTCGCCGCGCTGCGTGACCGCCTGGTCGAGGAGTACGAGCTGCCCTACCGACCGCACCTGCATGTCGACTCCGTGGTCGGGTGGGTGTGGCTGATACTCAGGGGTCACGACTTCGAGCGGGACGACCTGGACGTGCCTGGCGAGGTCGTCGACGTCCTCCTGCGCCAGCGGGACCGCATCTCGCCGATCCGGCTCGCCGACTCCTGGGGAGTCGACTTCCACAAGGGGCTCGGTGCCTGCCCAGTTGACTGCAGCTTCGTTCAGTTCAACGACCGCGCCGACCTCGCACGGCTGCGCAAAGGTGGGCCGAGCGGGACCGCCCTGCACCAGCTCGCCGAGGAGTTCAGCGACGTGTCCCCCGTCGACTTCACTCTGGAGACCTCGCGGTCGGCGGGGAAGGCACTGGCGGCGCTCGCCAGCCTGCACACCCTCGGTCGCACCGGTTACCAGACCATTCTCGCGCGGCTGATGACGGCCACCCTCGCGTTCCGGCGCGAGGTGGCCGCCGAGCCCGGATTGACCGTGCTCAACCCGCACGCACTGGGCTACCAGACGATGGTGCGCCTGCTGCCACCATCCGCGACGTACCTGACCGCGGCGGACGAGCTCTACCGGTCCAGCGCAGACGACGCACAACGCGTACGTGACGGTAACACGTATCTCAAGTCCTTCTTCGCCTGGGACAACGACACGAGGATGATTCACAACGGCGGCGGCGCCGTGTACTCCTTCAGCAGCACGTACATCACCACGGCAAGTGGGGCGCCCATCTCGGGGCTCAAGTTCTACCCGACCAACCCGCAGATTACGGTGCGGCACATGGAGGAGGCGGTTCGCCTGCTCGCCGACCGGAAGATCCAGTTCGATCGCCTGGCACAACGCGACCAGACGTGAGCGTCGGCTCACGTAACGCTTGGACACGAGCCAGTACCCGGTCCGCGTACCGGTCGGCAAGGTCATCCGCGAACCGGAAGATGTCGCGGGTCCTCGGGCGTGGATAAACCGCTCGCCAGCCGTCGATGTCGTTCGCCACGTCATCGATGTCCGACCCGAAATACTGGGGGTTCCGCCGCACCCTGGCCGGGACGGTGATGCACTGCTGGAGGACGTAGTTCTTCACGACGTACCTCTGCAGCGGTCGCATGTCGAGGTACTCGGCGTACCGCTCCAGCCACCCGTGGCGGTCATCGGCCGTCGACCGGAAATTCTCGATCTCGCCGAGGTAGCTCGAGCCGGAGAAGAGCGCCTCTGGCTCGTGCAGGAGTCGCCGAGCACTGGTCTCGTACTCCGGATCGTGCAGGTAACCGATGACGGCGCCGGCCATGTCAGCTTGGAACATCAGCGGCCACCCCACGGCCAGGATCGGCTCGCGCTCGTCGTCGTAGAACTCGTGTCGGAACCCGCCGAGGGACCGGTACAGGTCCGGGGTGATCGCGAAGCCACAGTCCGAGACCGGACGGCCGAACCTGCTGAACAAGTCAGGCGTGAACGGCAGCGCGATCGACGGGTCCACCAGCTCGTGGGCCGTGGCAGCGGTGAAGAACACGGTGCCGACGTGCTCCGCGTACCGGCGGGTCAGCGTGGGGCAGCGCCGCCAGAAGCTCGCCTCGAAGCAGCCCGATGTCGACACCATGGAGTATCCCTGGGTGACGAGGTCACCTACCGACACCAACCAAGTGCCGGGGAAGAGGGTGTCCGCATCCGCGCTCACCAAGCAGTCCGGCGGGCCACCCTCCCGCGAGAGCAGGTGGTTCATGCCGAGGATCCGGGCCGAAACCATCGACCGCTCGTCGTCTCGAAGCACCGTCAGCCGGACTCCGCCGAAGCGGGACGCGGCAGCACGGGCTGCGCCCGCCGTGTTGTCGTCCCCGGGCGTATCGACGACCACGATCTCCAGGGAGTCGGGTGAGATCGGGCGACCGTCGGTGTGGACCTGCGACGCCAGGCTCGCGACCGTGTCGCCGATGAAGTCGGCCTCGTTGAAGGTTGGAATCACCACACCGAACCTCATCGCGTACCTCCGCGGTAACGGCGCCACGCCGTGCCGGTCCTCCCCACCACAGCGTCGGCACGTGACCAGAAACCGTCATCCGACCCGGCCTCCGCAAGCTCCTGTAACGCCGCCGGATCATCGGCGAGGCGCCGGGCGAGCGTGGGCAGTCGGGACGCGACGACCCCGGACTCCACACAGCCGCGGAGGAAGCGAACAGGATCCGTCGAGCGCCGTGTCGCGGACGCGAGCGTCTGTACGAACGCGGCGTGTGCGTTCCGGCCCTGAAAGGTGCCCTTCGATGCCCACGTTCCTGCCCTGACGACGAGCTCGTTGACGACTGGAAAGAGCTTTGCATCCTGCCAGAAGGGAATGTCGTACTTCGCGGAGAGCTTCAGAAGTCGGTTGAGCAGCAGGATCGGGTTGTCCTGCCCGACTCCGGTGACGAGGCGAACGGTCCGCACCGGTCGTTGCGTGACACCGTGCGGATCCTCGAGAGTGCAGCTCGGGAAGTCCCAGCGCACTCTCTCGATGTCGAAGTGCCCGATGCTGTCCCACTCGTCGAGGAAGTTGAGGTCGAGCAGTGTCTCCCCCCAGCGCGCATTGACGATCGTCACCGGCACGTGGAAGCGGATCCAGTACTGGCGCGCGTCGGAGACAGCGGTTACCTCGGGGTGCCCGCGCAGGCGTTCGAGGCACGTGTCCCGCATCTCCGGGCGCCCGGGCAACGCGATGTCCAGGTCAGCATGCTCGCGAACGCCGACCACGAGGTCGAAGGCGGCGCCACCGAATAGTCGTATCCGGCGTGCGCCGAGGACGCGGGCGACGTCCTCGAGCTGGTCGGCCAGGTGGGCTGGCAGCAGCGTGGCACCGGAAGCCGACGCATCTTCGGACAGCACACGGGGGATCGTAGTGGCGGTAGGCCCGCAGACGTCACGGCTGGGCGCTGCCGTGAGCAGCTGGGCGGTGGGTAGCGTCGCGGGCTGGAGGAGCCGATGACCGAACTCGGAATCGTGATCCCGGCCCGGAACGAGGCGGGGTACATCGGGGCGACGCTGGACACACTGTTCGCCCAGATCGAACTCGACGGGTGCACCTCGGTGCCGGCGGAGTCGTACGAGGTCGTGGTCGTGGAGAACGCGAGCACCGACGCAACCACCGACGTCGTTCTCGCCAAGAAGCACGAGGCGGGTCGCGCGGTCACTGTGCTCCACAGGGGCGAAGCCTCCGCCGTGGCGGCCCGCGCGGCGGGTGTTCGCCACCTGCTGTCCTCCGCTGACCCGCCGCGGTTCCTGGTCAGCGCGGATGCGGACACGCGCTACCCGAGGACCTGGCTGGCGTGGCTCACCAGCCATCTCCGGTTGGGCGCCGAGCTGGTGACCTGTCCCGGCTACATGGACGCGGAGCTGTGGCGGCAGTGCCCACGAGCGACCGCTGCCTACATCGAGCGGATCGGGACCATCTTCTTCGACCCGGAGACCCGCCAGCACCTCGGCACCGACGAGAACCGCGCGCTGTTGTCCGAGCAGGTGTACCTCGACTTCGGGCGTCCCGCCAACGCCGCCGGCTTCGCCATCACCACCGAGTGCTACGAGCGGCTCGGCGGGTTCCGTCGGGAACACTTCGACGAGGCCGGGACCGAGGAGATCCTGATCGCCGCGCTGCCACTCCAGTTCCGTGCAGAGCTCGCAGGACTGCGGGTCGTCCAGCCTCGAGGACCGTGGTGGTCGACCAGCCCGCGCCGCCTCGTTGGGGAGCCCGACGTACAGTTCGGCCGGACCTTCCAGCGCAACGAGATGGAGCAGTACCGGTCGACGGCGCTCGCAGCATACGAGCGATTCGACGCGATCGTGAGCACGAGCGACCTCCGTGACCTGCAGCTCAACTGCGTCCGCGACTATATCGTCACGCCATGCATCACCCGCCCGGGACTGGTCGAGCCACACCGCGACACGTACTTCGGCGCTGCGGCCGCGGACCTGGAGACCTCGATCGTCAAGTGGCGGTCTGCCCACCCGGATCCGGAACCCCGCGAGATATTCGACGTCGCAACCCGCCTCGCCGAGCGCCACGCCGACCAGACGCTGGAGGTCCTCGCCCGCCGAGCCGGACTCACGCAGTAGGCGCTATTGGTCCAGTCGCTCACGCTCGCAGCGCTGCTGCAGGGTCCGGCACTTCGGGGGTCCTGAAAATCGGCAAGGGTCCTGCGTAGCGAGCAGTTCGAAAGTGACGCGCCTCGTCCCGCACCTGCCTTGACGTGTCATACAACCCCGTGACTCGCTGTACGGCACCCGGTCTCGCCGGTTCCCGCCGCCGAAGTCGGGCAAGATCGCCATCAAGGTGATCAACCACTACGGCGACGAGGTCCTGAAAGTATTCGAGATCGATGCCTGATGGACGCGCCGTAGCTGACCGGGGCCGACGTCAACCACCAAGCGAAGGAGCCGACCAACGGTGAGCTTGTTGCGGGACGACGAGGTCGAACGGGCGCTGGTGATCGTCGCATATCCGGACGACGCGGAGTTCTGGGCCGGTGCCACCGTCGCGCTCTGGGTTGCGGACGGCGTCGAGGTCAGCTACCTCGTCCTCACTGATGGCGACGCCGGTGGCGTCGACCCGGGGCCAGTAAGGCAGGCTCGGTGCCGGTAGCCGGTGGCTCCGTCGAGGTGGATGGTGAGAGTGGTCGTGGAGCCTGCCGTGGGAGGCGCGGTTGACGGCATGGACGTCTTCGAGCGGCAGGTGTATCGAACCGGACACATGACGTTGTGGAGGCCCCTACGGTCGAGGGCATGGCGTCCCGGCCGTTGTGGCGGTGGCTTCGCCGCCTCGTGCTCTATCCGTTCCTCGCGTTCGTGCTCGCCGTCGCCGGCATGGTCACGTTCTACGAGCTGACGCTCTACCGGCCCACGCCCGCCCACGACGGCGTGCGCGCGCTCACCGGTGCGACCGTCCTGGTCGGTCCGCTGCTGGAACCGGTGGCGGGTGCGACGGTCCTCGTCGAGGACGGGGTGATCACCCAGGTCGGCACCGACGTCGCCGTACCGCCGGCGCCGAGACCATCGACCTGGCCGGGCACACGGTCCTGCCCGGCCTGATCGACTCCCACACCCACTTCGCCTCACCCGAAGTGGAACGCGGCGAGGACCCGGGCGTGCTCGCGGTCCCGAGGATCGTCGTGGATTGGGTGCGTTCGTTCCCCGAGAAACGGCGCAACTTCCTCGCCCATGGGGTGACGTCGGTGCGGAGCATGGGGGACGAGTATCCCTGGATCAACGACGTACGGCGGTCGGTCGCCGAGGGCGAGCTCGAGGGGCCGCGCTTCTTCGTCGCCGGGCCACTGTTCGGCACCCGTGGGGGTCACCCGGTCACGACGATCGGCGTAGACCCGGAGTCCGGCACCGTGCGGATCCCGCAGTCGCCGACGCAGGCCCGGGAGATGGTGCGCGAACTGGTGACCGGTGACGACCCGGTCGACCTGATCAAGGTGGTGCAGGAGCGCGGTGACCCCGACCGCCGCTCACTCGAGCCGATCGATCCGCAGATCCTGCAGGCGATCGTGGCCGAGGCGCACTCCCACGACATGCTGGTCTTCGCCCACTGGGGGACCTTCGAGGACCTGCGCGACGTCCTCGCTGCGGGGGTCGACGGCCTGGACCACCTCGAGCCACGCGGTGCCGGTGACGGCTGGCCCGCCGGGGTCATGGAGACCATCATCGAGCGCGGTACCACACTCGCCCCGACCTTGGCCGTCACCGAGGTGGCACTTCCCGCCGACGTGCCCAGCGACCTGCGAGACCGGGTGCGTGAGTTCCACATGGCCGGCGGCCGGGTGGTCGCTGGGAGCGACACCGCCGTGCCGGGTGTCTTCTCCGGCGCGGGATTGATCCGCGAGCTGGAGCTGCTGGTCGACGCGGGGCTGAGTCCCCACGCGGCCCTGGTCGCCGCGACATCCACCGCCGCGGACGCGATGCGGGCCGACCACATCGGCGTGATCTCGTCCGGTCGCGCCGCCGATCTGCTCGTCGTCGAAGGGGATCCGCTCGCGGACATCGCAGCGGTGCGGTCGGTGCAGTTGGTGCTGCGCGATGGCCGGGTCGTGGTCGACAACCGCTGAGCCGCTTTCACCCTGCCGTCGAGGACGTCAGGTAGGCGTCTACGATGATGTTGTAGTCGGCATCGACGCCATCCTTGACACCGCAGGTGATGAGGACCACTCGGTTCGGTGTGTTGGCCATAACGGACTCCACGTCGCCGGCTTGCGATTTCGAGACGGCGAACGTGCGGGTGACCGTATAGGTGAGGGTGCCGTTCGGGGTACGGAGCACGATGTTGTACCCGTTGATCGCCTTTACCGGGAAGGTCGGGACGCCGCTCTGCATCTCGGGGTTCTGCCCGGTGACTTCCTGCATCGCGAGTTCGGACAACGGGTTGAAGATCAGCGGGGTCTTCGCCCACGCGTGGCCGAGGATGTAGCTCGTGCCGCCGGAGTCGCTGCCGGGGGCGACGCCGAAGTCCTCCCGCACCCAGCACACCGTGCGCTCCTGGTCGCCAGGCGGGTCGAGCGGCCGGACGTAGGCCATCTGGCAGACGTCGGCCTTGATGTCGAACGCCGGACCGGACATCTCGAACCCGGTTGGTGCGGCGGGCGCGACGAACTCGCGGGGCGGCGGAGCAGGTGGCTTCGGAGCCGGGGCGGCAGCCGGCACGACCGTGGCTTCGCGACCAGACGATGACTCAGACGCACCGCAGCCGGAGACGCCCAGGATCACGGCGACCGCGACAGTGAGAGCGACCTTCGTGTGACAGTGCATAGCGATCCGACTTCTCCCGTCATCCAGCGGTGGGTCATGGTAGCTACATCGGCCCGACCACGCGCGGACGACACCGTGTACTACCACTGCGCCGGGCGCGGTGTAGGGACTGCGGGTCGCAAGTCGGTGACGTCTGCTCACCCTGGTGTGGTGGCTGGGGGAGGTGTGTGGTGGCCAGGGTCTTCGTCAGCCATGCCAGCGAGGATCGCGCGCTGGCCGGTGAGGTGCACCGGTGGCTAGTCGAGGATGGTCACGAGGTGTTCCTGGACCGAGACCTGCGGGACGGTATCGCTCTGGGCGAGGAGTGGGAGCAGCGGCCGCATGAGCGGCTGCGATGGGCCAACGCGGTGGTCTGTGTGGTCACCTCGGCCTACCTGGACTCGACCTGGTGTGCCATCGAGATCGGCATTGCCCGGTCGTAGGGTAGTCAGTTATTGCCGCTGTGCGCCGAGCCGGAGGCGGCTCACCCCTGCTGACGTCATTGCAGCACTTCGACTACACGGTGGATCCACCCACGGCCCGCGCCGCGGTGCTCACGGCGTTGCACCGAGTCGATGCCACCTGGCCGGATGATCGTTCCCCCGTTCCCGGGGCTGCGCCCGTTCGACACCGATCAGCATCGGGTGTCCTTCGGCCGCACGAGGAGGTGGGACGGCTCGCTGAGCTGTTGCGGTCGCCCGCCGAGCGGGCCGAGGGTGCGGCGCTGCTGGTGGTGGGCCCCTCCGGGTGCGGCAAATCCTCGCTGGTCCGCGCCGGGCTGCGGCCGGTACTGGGCGGCGAGCCAGGATGGCGAACCCTGTCACCGATCCTGCCAGGCGCTGACCCGGTGGCGGCGCTGGCCCGGGAACTGGCCGCCATGGCCCGGCGCAGCACGCTGAACTGGACCATCGACCACGTCCACCACCAGCTCGGCCAGCACGGACTGACGGGGCTGGCCGACGAGCTGCTGCCGCCCTGCCGACCCGGACCTACACCCTGCGTCCGCTGCGCCGCGAGGCACTCCGGGCCGGGATCGAGGTGGACGACGGGCTGGTGGACCGGCTGGTCGACCACACCGACAGTGGGAAGCCCTCCCGCTGCTGGCGTTCACCCTGGCGACGTCAGTGACGTCCGGTTCTCGGAGATGTGCAGGCTGGTGCAGGCGCCGGGCGTCGAGTTGCAACGCGTCAGCGGCAGCCACCACATCTCGTTCACCCCGCCATCCCGAAGATAATGAACCTGCAGGAGGTGCGGGGACAGGCCAAGCCCTACCAGGTCCGTCAGCTTCTGCGGCTTGTGGAGCGCTACGATCTGAGTGGAGGAGGACCGGTGAACGACTACCACATCAACGTCTTCTACAGCGAGCCCGACGCCGGGTACATCGCCGACATTCCCGACTTGGAGGCCTGCGCAGCGTTCGGCGAGACTTCCGAGTAGGCGCTTGCCGAGGTCCTCCGCGCCAGGGACGCGTGGCTGGCAGCCGCTTCGGACACGGTCGTCACATCCCCGAACCGCGCTACCGGCCAGCCATCTTCGCGCGCTAGGCGATACCACGTCGGTGCCCGCTGTGGCGCTGGAGGGTCGTATGGCGCGGATCGAGGCGGTGTTCTTCGACGTCGGTGAGACGATCGTCGATGAGACGCGGGAGTACGGCACGTGGGCTGACTGGCTGGGCGTGCCCCGTCATACCTTCTCCGCTGTCTTCGGCGCGGTCATCGCCCGTGGCGGGGACTACCGGGAGACCTTCGAGGTCTTTTGTCCGGGTTTCGACTTGGCGGGCGAGCGGGAACGTCGCGCCGCGGCCGGGGTGCCCGAGAGTTTCGCCGAGGACAACCTGTATGCCGATGCCCGGCCGTGCCTGGGTGAGCTGCGGCGGATGGGGTTGCGGGTCGGTCTGGCCGGGAACCAGACCGTGCACGCCGAGCAGATCTTGACGTCGCTCGGGCTGCCGGTGGATGTGATCGGGACCTCGGAGGGCTGGGGGGTCGACAAACCCTCGGGCGCGTTCTTCGCGCGGCTGATCGAGGAGGCGGGCTGTGGCGCCGGATCGGTGCTGTATGTGGGGGACCGGTTGGACAATGACATCCGGCCCGCGCAGCAGGCCGGCGTCGGCACCGCGGTGGTCCGTCGCGGGCCGTGGGGTTTCATCCTCGACGACGAGGCGGTGAGCAGCCGCTGCCTGTTCCACCTCGACGGGCTTGCCGATCTGCCCGACCTGCTCCGGGCGCACAACGCTCGGTGAGTTCAGATTGCGATCGTCGGGAATGCCCGCGCCCTCTCGTCGAACACCCGTGCCTGCGGTGTGCCCTCCAGCGCGCGCCGCAGTGCGGGGATGCGGTCATGTGCGGTGACATACGGCTGGTGTTCGAGTTGATCGAATGCCTGTTCTGCGAGGGCCATCGCGTATTCGGGGTCGGTGGGGGCGTACGACGTGGCCAGATCGAGCAGTACCACCGATCGCTGCTTGCCGGCCCGGTCGTCGAGCTGGGCGAGGGCGCGTTCCAAGCTGGACGCTGCCTCGCGAGCGCGGCCGGCCACGAGCTGGCTGTAGCCCGAGAAACCGGCCAGCCGCGCCGGGTCGAAGAAGTCCAGCCAGTCGGGGTCGGCGCCCGCGGTGGTCAGCGAGTCCTCGGCCTGGCGGGCGTGGCGCA
>JBOHGT010000003.1:0-4977 GCA_050700385.1 Pseudonocardiaceae bacterium
CGTCAGTGGTGGCCGGGTCGGCGAGCAGCGCGGCCACCACCGCCACCGGCACCGCCCACTGCCCGGCCGGCTGGGCGTCGAGGTAGCGCACCTCGAGGTAGCCGCGGGGCCGGACCGGAGGGAACAGCGTCGTGAGGTGGTAGTCGAGGTCGGCTGCGGTCGGCTGGCCCGGTAGCGCGCCGCCGAGCCAGTCGGCGAAGGTGACTCCGGTGGGCACCTCCCAGCAGCTGCCGGTGCGGTCATGGCAGAGCAGCGGGGTGTCCAGCGCGCGGCGGGCCCAGTCGGCGGCCGGGTCGGGATGCACCGGGCGCGGGTGGGTTCGCACCGGGTCGAGGTCGAACCAGGCCCACATCCGCGACGACGCCCAGCCGGTGGGCCTCCCGCGCAGCCACGGCGAGTTCGCGAACGCACCCACCAGCACCGGCCCGAGGTCGTGCAGCGCGGCCCACCGGTCGGCGACCTGCGCCGGGGTCCCGGCGTCCAGGCACACCTGGACCGCGGCCGTCGAGCACATCATGACCCTGCCCATCGGGCCGACACGGTCGAACGCGGTCTCCATGGCGACGTAGCGGGGCATGTCGAGCAGCCGGCGGGACGGGCGGAAGGGATCGGATGCGCGGTCGGTGAGTGCCAGACCGGCGGGTTCGAGTAGCGCGGTGAGTGCGGCGGTATCGCCGTCAACTGTGGCCAGCAGCCCGGTCAGCGAGTCACGGGGCGGGCTGGAGATCTCGAGTTGACCACCGGGTTCGAGCGTGACGGTGGATCCGTGCGGGAGGGGGAGCTGCGGGGAGTAGGGGGTGAGGGAGGAAGGGGCATGCTGTCCGAGGGCATCGGCCAGCCGATGGGCGCTGAGCGGACGGTGCGGGTTGCCGGAGTGCTGCACCACCCACTCGAGCTCGGCGCCGAGCCGGGTCGGTGGACCGTGTTTGAAACACACCGACGCGACGTAGGCCTCGGCGTCGGCGCGGTCCCGCAGCGCGGCGGGACAGTCCACCGGCGGAGCCGGAATCGGTGTGCTCACTCCTGACACCCCCTGAAGCATGAGGAAGGACCCGTCGCGACGCTACACGCGGGGCCTGACGGTCGCAGCGGCTTGGCAATCCGTACGTACGTCCTCCTTCGGTCCTATGCTGCGGGCGTGCCCCGCGTCAGCCAGGACCACCTCGACGCCCGCCGCGGCCAGATCGTCGACGCCGCTCGCCGCTGTTTCGCCCGCCACGGCTACGAGGGCGCCACGGTGCGCCGCCTCGAGGAGGCGACCGGGCTGTCCCGCGGGGCGATCTTCCACCATTTCGCCGACAAGGAGTCGCTGTTCCTGGCGCTGGCCCGCGAGGACGCCAGGCGGATGGCCGAGGTGGTCGCCGAGGACGGCCTGGTGCAGGTCATGCGTGACGTCGTGCGTGACGGGTCGATGCCCGGCCCGGCCGACTGGCTGGGCACCCGGCTGGAGGTGAGCAGGCGGCTGCGCACCGACCCGGAGTTCCGGACGCGGTGGGCCGAGCAGTCCGCGGAGCTGACCAACGCCACCCGCGCCCGGCTGCAGCGGGGCCGGGCGGCCGGTGCAGTGCGCGAGGACCTGCCGCTGGAGGTCCTCGGCGGCTTCCTCGAGTTGGTACTGGAGGGCGTAATCAGCCACCTCGCCGCGGGGCTGCCTGCCGACGACCTCGAACCCGTGCTCGATCTCGTCGAGGCCACCGTCCGCCGCGCCGGGCCACGGGGCTGACGCGGTGCGCGCGCTGGTGGTGGGCGCCGGGGTGATCGGGCTCAGCTGCGCAGTGCGGCTGCGGGAAGCCGGCGTGGACGCCCACGGTCAGGCGGCGGTAGCGGTGGTCTGCTCGGCGAACTGGGTCCGGTAGAGCTGCGCGTAGCGGCCCTGCGCGGCGAGCAGATCCTCGTGGGTACCGCGCTCGGTGACACGGCCGGCCTCGACCACGAGGATCTGGTCGGCGGCGCGGATGGTGGACAGCCGGTGCGCGATCACCAGCGCGGTGCGGCCACGCAGTGCCTCGCCCAGCGCCGCCTGCACCGCGGCCTCCGACTCCGAGTCCAGGTGGGCGGTGGCCTCGTCGAGGATCACCACGCGGGGCCTGGCCAGCAGCAGCCGCGCGATGGTCAGCCGCTGCCGCTCCCCGCGCGGCGCAGGTCGTAGATCAGCCCCTCTCCGACCCGGGCAGACTGCCAGCGGGCCGCGAGCCCGAGCCCGGCGTCGGCCATCGCGAGGACGGCGATGAGCACGGCGAGCCCGACGACCACAGCCACACCGGCGCGCCCGACGATCGCGTCCACTACCCGGCCTGCCAGCAGCGGCGTGGCGACGGCGAGCATCGCGGCCGCCGTGCTCAGTGCCAGGAAGACCAGCAGGGTGGTGCGGTGCGGGCGCGCGAAGCGGGCGATCCGGCGGAAGGTGCCCGGTGCGAGTGAGCGGGGCGCCTCGCCCTGACGCATCGAGCTGTACATCAGGCTCCATGCGTTGTCCATGTCGGACCCCTCGCTGCGCCTGCTGCGGCGCCGTCGAGCCAGCGTGTCGGCATCGGCTGCAACGCTGTAAGCAGACCCATGCTTCCCGGGCAGCCCGGCTCAACCCACCGCGACGTCCACCCCCACGCCGGCGCGCTGCTGCAGCTCCGGCGCGGTCCCGACCAGGACGGCTATTTCTTCTTGGTCCGGGTAGCGCCGCCGCGACCGCGCAGCGTGACCCCCGACTCCGACAGCACCCGGTGCACGAAGCCGTAGGACCGTCCCGTCGCTTCGGCGAGCGCTCGGATGCTGGCACCCTTCTCGTACTTCTTCTTCAGGTCCGTCGCGAGCTTGTCGCGTTGGGCGCCGGTGATCCGGCTGCCCTTCTTCAGATCGGCCACCTCGACACGCCTTCCTTCCCACGCAGGTCGGGCCGTCTCGGCCCTTCCGCGGGCAATGATCGGCCACGTTCGCGATCTACGCTAGACGATCTCCGCGCGGATCGCTGAGCGGTCCGGCGCGCAACGCGCTCAGGCGAGCGCGACGAGCTCGAGGTACTCGGAACTCCAGTGGTCCTCGGTGCCGTCGGGCAGCAAGATCACGCGCTCGGGCTCCAGCGCCGCCACCGCGCCGGGGTCGTGGGTCACCAGCACGACGGCGCCACGATAGCGGCGCAGCGCGTCGAGCACCTGCTCCCGCGAGGCCGGATCGAGGTTGTTGGTCGGCTCGTCGAGCAGCAGCACGTTGGCCCCCGAGGACACCAGCCCGGCCAGCGCGAGGCGGGTCTTCTCACCGCCCGAGAGGGTCCCGGCCGGCTGGGCGAGCTGCTCACCGCTGAACAGGAACGTGCCCAGCAGCGTTCGCAGTTGCTGCTCGGCCGCGTCAGGTGCGCAGTGGCGGATGTTGGTCCACACGCTGGCGTCGTGGTCCAGTGTCTCGTGCTCCTGGGCGAAGTACCCCACCCGCAGGCCGTGGCCGTGCACGGTCCGTCCGGCGTCGGGGCTCTCCATGCCGCCGAGCAGCCGCAGCAGCGTGGTCTTACCGGCACCGTTGAGGCCGAGCACGACAACCCGGCTGCCCCGGTCGACGGCGAGGTCGACCCCGCCGAAGACCTCGAGCGATCCGTAGGCCTTGACGAGACCCTCCGCGGTCAGCGGTGTCTTGCCGCAGGACACCGGCTCCGGGAAGCGGATCTTTGCAACCCGTTCGGAACGCTGCTCGGACTCCAGCCCGACGACGAGGCGCTCCGCGCGCCGCACCATGTTCTGCGCGGCGACGGCCTTGGTGGCCTTGGCGCGCATCTTGTCCGCCTGCGCCATGAGCGCGGAGGCCTTCTTCTCCGCATTGGCGCGCTCCCGGCGGCGCCGCTTCTCGTCGGTGGCCCGAGCGTCGAGGTAGCGCTGCCAGCCCATGTTGTAGGTGTCCGCCTCGCCGCGGACGGCGTCGAGGAACCACACCTTGTTCACCACCGCGGCGAGCAGGTCGGTGTCGTGGCTGATCACCACGACGCCGCCGTCGTGGGCCCTGAGGAACTCGCGCAGCCAGCCGATGGAGTCCGCGTCGAGGTGGTTGGTGGGCTCGTCGAGCAACAGCGTGGTGCCCGACCGGCCAGCTGATCCGTCGGAGGCCGCGAAAAGGATCCGGGCCAGCTCGACCCGGCGGCGCTGCCCACCGGACAACGTGCGCAGCGGCTGCGTCAGCACCCGGTCGGGCAGGCCGAGGTTCGCGCAGATCCGGGCCGCGTCGCTCTCCGCCGCATACCCGCCGAGGGCGGAGAAGCGGTCCTCGAGCCGCCCGTAGCGGCGCACCGCGGCCGCCCGCTGCGCATCGTCGACCAGTTCCGCCATCGCGGTCTGGGTCTTCTCCATCTCGCGCAGCAGTTCGTCGAGCCCGCGCGCGGAGAGGACACGGTCCTTCGCGGTGACCGACAGGTCGCCCTCGCGGGGATCCTGCGGCAGGTAGCCCAGCCCGCCGCTGCGGCTCACCTCGCCGCCGTGCGGCGTCCCCTCGCCGGCCAGCACCCGCAGCGTGGTGGTCTTGCCAGCTCCGTTGCGGCCGACCAGGCCGATCCGGTCGCCGGGCTGCACGCGCAGGGTGGCCCCGGACAGCAGGATGCGGGACCCGGCACGGAGCTCGAGGTCGGTGGCAGTGATCACGGAGGACGACTCCAGAACGCGGTCGCGGGCAGGACAGGACAACCCGCGCACCGGCAGCACGCGGGACGGGAGCGGATCAGCTCGGCGTGACCACGTGTTCAGTCTACGGGCCGATGCCAGCCGAATAGGGTGCCGGCGCTGGAACGCCGGCACACACTCACGGGCAGCGCAGCTGCACTTCGACGCAGCGGGCCCGGCGGGCGCACTCGTCCAGCACCGCTCGCCGGGGCTCGGGCACGTCGAGCACCCTCGGCTCTGCGCGGGACAGCAGGTCGGCGAGCCGCCGGTCCTCGGCCAGCGACCGCAGCGCCCCGCGGTCCCCGCCCAGCAGCATCCCGCCGAGCTGGGCGGCGCGGGGCACCAG
>JBOHGT010000004.1:0-5218 GCA_050700385.1 Pseudonocardiaceae bacterium
GACTCCACACAGCGCAACACCGACGCGCCGGCGAGCAGCACACCCACCTCATAGGTCGGGTAGGCCAGTTCCGGGATGACCACGGTGTCGCCGGCGCCGAAACCCAGCAGGCGGGGAAGCCATGCGACCAGTTCCTTGGACCCGATGGTCGGCAGCACGGCATCGGGTCCAATGCCGTCGATCCCGTGCCTGCGGTGCAGCGCGTCGATCGCCGCGTTGCGCAGCGCGGCGGTGCCGTGGGTAGCCGGATATCCCGGAAGATCCGACACCGACGCGAGCGCGTCCCGGATGCCGGCCGGTACCGGATCGACCGGCGTGCCTACCGAGAGGTCCACCATCCCGCCGGAGTGCGCCCTGGCCGTGGCCGCGTGTTCAACGAGCGAATCCCAGGGAAAGTCGGGGAGCCGGGGACCGCCGCGGCTCATTCGCCCTGTGGCGGCAGGTTCTTGATCCACTCCGGGTCGTGGGCGACCTTGCCGACCTTCGAAGCGCCGCCCGGCGAGCCGAGTTCGTTGAAGAAGTCGACGTTCGCCTTGGTGTAGTCCGCCCACTGGTCGGGAACGTCGTCCTCGTAGTAGATGGCCTCCACCGGGCAGACCGGCTCGCAGGCACCGCAGTCGACGCACTCGTCGGGGTGGATGTAGAGCATCCGGCCACCCTCGTAGATGCAGTCCACGGGGCATTCCTCGATGCAGGCCTTGTCGAGCAGATCCACGCACGGCTCGGCGATGACGTAGGTCACGGTGACTCTCCTGCTCCTCACTCGCGGTAGGAACGGCCACCATCAGGTGGCCCGTACCGATCCCACAGTATGTCCGGTACCCGGAACCGAACACCAACCGGCCCCGGCATCGGCGCGGCGCTACCGGTACCGGATCACGGCCCTGGGTGCAGCGCCCGGCCCAGCGCGACCGCGGCGGGGAACATCCCGGCACCGAGCAGCACCAGCGAGCGCCAATCGGCCGGGAGCAGCACGTCACCGCCAGGTCCCGCGGTGCCGAACAGCAGCAGGGTCGCCACCCAGGCGGCCAGCGGGGCGCCCGCGGCGAGCCCACCACCACCCAGCGATGCGGCGGTGCGGACCAGCCAGGGCGTGGTGAGGGCGGCCAGCAGGATCGTCACCGGGAACGCCACACCGCCGAGCCGCAGCGGCAGGAACAGCAACTCCACGGCGGCCAGCAGCACGGCGTCGAGTACCAGCACAGCCAGCGTGAGCCGCCCGAACCACCCGATGCCGGGCCGGTGGTGACGTCCGGCCGGCGTCACGGCGCCGGATCCCACTCCTCGGCCACGGTTGTGGCCGGCATCACCGGATGCTCATCCGCGTAGTGGCAGGCGCTGGGATGCGCACCCACCCGAACCTCGAGCGCCGGCTCCTGCTCGGCGCACCGCTGCGCCGCCTTCCAGCAGCGGGTCCGGAAGCGGCAGCCGCTGGGCGGGTCCACCGGACTCGGCACGTCCCCGACCAGCCGGATCCGCTCGCGCCGCGTCCGCACAGTCGGGTCGGGCACGGGGACCGCCGACAGCAGCGCCTGGGTGTAGGGGTGGGTGGGCCGGGTGTAGATCTCGTCCTCGGTGCCCACCTCGACGATCTTGCCGAGGTACATCACCGCCACCCGGTCGGACAGGTGGCGCACCACCGAGAGGTCATGCGCGATGAAGATGTAGGACAGCCCGAACTCGCGCTGCAGCTCGCCGAGCAGGTTCATCACCTGAGCCTGGATCGAGACGTCCAGCGCCGACACCGGCTCGTCGCAGATGATGACCTCGGGTCGCAGCGCGAGGGCGCGAGCGATGCCGATGCGCTGGCGCTGCCCGCCGGAGAACTGGTGCGGGTAGCGGTTGATGTGCTCAGGGCTGAGCCCCACCACGTCGAGCAGCTCGGCCACCCGGCGGCGCCGGTCGCCCTTGGGTGCGACCTCGGGGTGGATCTCGAACGGTTCGCCGACGATGTCCCCGACGGTCATCCGCGGGTTCAGCGACGTGTAGGGGTCCTGCAGCACCATCTGGATGCTGCGGCGCAGCGCGCGCAAAGCCTTGCCGCGCTTGGCGAAGATGTCCTCGCCGCGGAAGCTGACCCGCCCGCCGGTCGGCGGCTCCAGACGCATCAGCACCTGGGCGAGCGTGGACTTGCCGCACCCGGACTCGCCGACCACCCCGAGGGTCTCACCCCGGTGCAGCTCGAAGGACACCCCGTCGACCGCCCTGACGTGGCCGACCGTGCGCTTGAACACGACCCCGAGCTGCACCGGGTAGTGCTTGACGAGGTCCTCCACCCGCAGGATCGGTGTCATCGGTCCGCCAGCTCCTTGGCGAACAGGCAGGCCGACGAGCGGCCCTCGCGAAGCGGGACGAGGTCGGGGACCGCCTCGCGACAGCCGGCCTGCGCCATCGGGCACCGGGGGTGGAACGGGCAGCCCGGCGGCACCGCGGTGAGGCTCGGGGGCAGGCCCTTGATGGTCTGCAGCTGCTGGCCCTTGAGATCGACCCGCGGGATGGACTCCAGCAGCGAGATCGTGTAGGGGTGGCACGGCTTGCGGTACAGCGCGTGCACGTCGGCGTTCTCCACGATCCGGCCCGCGTACATCACGGCGATCCGGTCGGCGACCTCGGCGACCACCCCGAGGTCGTGGGTGATGAGGATGAGGCCCATCTGGCGCTGTGACTGGATGTCGGCGAGCAGGTCCATGATCTGGGCCTGCACCGTGACGTCCAGCGCGGTGGTCGGCTCGTCGGCGATGAGCACCTCCGGGTCCAGCGCGAGCGACATCGCGATCATCACGCGCTGCCGCATCCCGCCGGAGAACTGGTGCGGGTAGTCGCTGACCCGGTACCGCGCCCCGGGGATCCCCACCATGTCGAGCAGCTCGACCGCCCGCTTCGTGGCCGATCTGCGGTCCATGCCGCGGCGCATCCGCAGTTGCTCGGCGATCTGGAAGCCCACCGTGTAGACGGGGTTGAGCGCCGACAGCGCATCCTGGAAGATCATCGCGATGCCCTCGCCCCGCACCTCGCGGCGCCGCTGCGGGGTGGCGGTGAGCAGTTCCTCGCCGCGGAACCGGACCGAGCCGCCGGTGACGAACCCGGGCGGGCTGTCGAGGATCCCCATGATCGTGTTCGCGGTCACGCTCTTGCCGGAGCCCGACTCACCGAGGACGGCGAGGGTCTCACCGGCCTCGACGTGGCAGTCGATCCCGTTGAGGACCCGGGCGACACCGTCGCGGGAACGGAACTCCACGTGCAGGTCCTGCACGGACAGCAGTGGCTGGAAGGGGTCGGGTACCGGCACTGTGATCACCGTGACTTCGGGTCGAAGGCCTCGCGCACGGCGTCGCCCAGCATCACGAAGGCGAGCACCGTCACCGCGAGGAAACCGGCGGGGAACAGCACCATGTGCGGTGAGGACCGGACGTAGTCGCGGGCCTCGCTGATCATCACTCCCCAGGAGACCACGGGGTCGCGCAGCCCGATCCCGAGGAACGACAGGGTGGCCTCGGCGCCGATGAACGCGCCCAGCGCGATGGAGGCGTAGACCAGCACCGGCGCCAGGCAGTTCGGCAGCAGGTGGCGCCGGATCACTCGCCACGGCCCGGCGCCGAGCCCGCGGGCCGCGCGGACGTAGTCCTGCTGGCGCGCCGAGATGGCCGCCGAGCGCATGATCCGCATCGTCACCGGCCAGGTCAGCAGGCCCATGATGCCGACGACGAGCGCGGTGATCGCCACCGCGCTGCCGCCGGTCACCTCGCGCAGGGTCGTCAGCGCCACGATCGCGCCCAGCACGAAGGGCAGCCCGAAGAACACGTCGGCGATCCGCGACAGCAGCGCATCCAACCAGCCGCCGACGTACCCGGCGACGATGCCCATGGAACCACCGATGAGCACGGCGATCGTGGTCGCGAGCACGCCGACGACGATGGACACCCGCGTGCCGTAGATCGTGCGGGCGTAGATGTCGCGGCCCTGCAGGTCGTAGCCGAACCAGGCCTGCGCCGACGGTTCCTGCCGGCTGCGGGCGAGGTCCGCGGTGTTCGGGTCGACCGAGGTGAACAGCCCCGGTGCCGCCGCCAGCACCAGCAGGACGGCGATCAGTGTCACCGACAGCGCGAACAGCGGGCGGTGGCGCAGGTCGTGCCATGCGTCGGAGGTGAGGCTGCGGGGCTTGCCGGCGCCCCCGGCACCGACGGGTGCCATGACCGACTCGGTGGCCGCGATGGCGCGAGACGAGGTGGACGCGCTCGGGTCAATCATAGCGGATCCTCGGGTCGAGCACCGCGTAGAACACGTCCACCAGCAGGTTCATCAGCAGGTAGACGATCACGAGCAGGGTGACGACGCCGACCACCGTCGCGCCCTCCTTGGTGAGGATCGCCCGGTACACCAGCCCGCCGATGCCCCGGATGTTGAAGATCCCCTCCGTCACGATGGCGCCGCCCATCAGCGTGCCCAGGTCGGTGCCCAGGAAGGTGACGACCGGGATGGCCGAGTTTCGCAGCAGGTGAACCCCGGCCACCCGGCTCGGAGTGAGCCCCTTGGCCACCGCGGTGCGCACGTAGTCGGAGCGCTTGTTCTCGGCAACGGACGTGCGGGTCAGCCGCGCGACGTAGGCCATCGACAGGCTGGCCAGCACGAACCCGGGGACGATGAGCTCACCGATCGGTGCCTGCGCCGAGACCGTCGGCTCGATGATCCCCCACCGCAGCCCGAGCAGGTACTGCAGCACGAAGCCGGTGACGAAGACCGGGATGGAGATCAGGAACAGCGTCGAGACCAGCACCAGGTTGTCCAGGAACCCACGGCTGCGCAGGCCGGTGAGGATCCCGGCGACTCCACCGATCACGCCTTCGATGATCAGTGCGACCAGCGCCAGCTCGAGCGTCACCGGGTATGCGGTGGCGATCAGCTCGCTGACCTCGATACCGGCGAAAGTCTCCCCGAAGTCGCCCTGCAGCAGGCTGAGCAGGTACTTGCCGTACTGCACGGGAAGCGGGTCGTCCAGGTTGAACTTCTCCCGCATGGCGTTGATGTAGCTGTCCGGGCAGCCCCGGTCCCCGCACTGCGCCGCGAACGGGTCACCGGGGATCGCCCATACCAGCACGTAGATCAGGAACGTGGTGCCGAGGAACACCGGTATGAGTTGCAGCAGCCGGCGCAGCACGTAGCGCCCCAACACTCACCTCCACACGCCGACCGCCGGGCAGCGGCCAGGATAATCCTGGCC
>JBOHGT010000005.1:0-37279 GCA_050700385.1 Pseudonocardiaceae bacterium
GTGAACGATTTCGGTAGCCAGGGCTACCGAAATCGTTCACGACCCCTGCAGGCCCAGGATCGGGGCCCGGTGTGATCGAGCGAGCCGACCGCGATAGCGTCCCCGGACTCAGCCGCCGGGTCGGGACCACCAGGCGCCGGCACCCCACTATGCAGGAAGGCGGGCGGATGACCCCCGACGGACACGGTGCAGGTGCGTTCAGCCAGGCGACGGGGCGCGTCGCAGGGGAGGAGGTCGGCGCGGACAAGCCCCGCTACCGGCGGTTCCAGCACGACCTGATCGTGCCGCACCTCGGCCGGTCGGTGCTGGAGGTGGGTGCCGGCCTCGGCGAGTTCGCCGAGCAGCTGACCGGACTGGACCGGCTCGTGGTGACAGACGTCGACCCCGACGCGGTGTCGGTGATGCGCCGGAGGTTCGCCGGACGTCCCGAAGTGCAGGTGCGCCGACTCGACGTCGAATCGGGGCTGGAACTCGACGAGCCGGTCGACACCGTGGTCACCATCAACACCCTCGAGCACATCGAGGACGACGCCGAGACGCTGCGCTCGCTGGCGCGCCTCGTCGCGCCGGGCGGGACCATCGTCGCGTGGGTTCCCGGTTACCAGCAGCTCTTCGGTGACTTCGACCGCAAGGTCGGTCACGTGCGCCGCTACACCCCGTCGACCCTGACCGCGAGCTTCCGGGCTGCGCAGTTGCAGCCGACCGTGGTCAAACCAGTGAACCTGCTCGGCGGCGTGGCCTGGTGGGCCGCGGTACGCCGAGGTGGCACCGGGTCGCCCAACCCCCGGCTGGTGGCCGTCTACGACCGCGTGCTCGTCCCGGTCACCCGCACGATCGAGCGCCTCGTCCGCGTGCCCTTCGGGCAGTCGATCCTCGGCGTCGCCCGCGTGTGACCCTATGCCCACCTCATGGCGACGCCCGCCTCATGGCGATCAGACGTCGTAGTACAGCGAGAACTCGAACGGGTGCGGGCGAAGCCGCAGCGGGTCGATCTCGGTCTCCCGCTTGAGCTCGATCCACGTCTCGACCACGTCCGGGGTGAACACGCCGCCCTCGAGCAGGTAGTCGTGGTCCTCCTCCAACCGGTCGATCACCGCGCCGAGGCTCGAGGGCACCTGCGTGACCTCCTTGGCCTCCTCGGGCGGCAACTCGTAGAGGTCCTTGTCGATCGGCGCCGCGGGCTCGTAGGCGTTCTTGATGCCGTCCAAGCCTGCCATCATCATCGCGGTGAAGGCCAGGTACGGGTTGCCCGAGGAATCCGGGCACCGGAACTCCAGCCGCTTGGCTTTCGGGTTGTTGCCCGTGATCGGGATGCGGACGCAGGCCGACCGGTTCCGCTGCGAGTAGACCAGGTTCACCGGCGCCTCGAACCCGGGCACCATCCGGTGGTAGGAGTTCACGGTCGGGTTGGTGAACGCCAGCAGCGACGGAGCGTGGTGCAGGATGCCGCCGATGTAGTGCCGCGCCATGTCGGACAGTCCCGCGTAACCGGACTCGTCGTGGAACAACGGCGAGCCGTCCTTCCACAGCGACTGGTGGGTATGCATGCCCGAGCCGTTGTCGCCGAACAGCGGCTTGGGCATGAAGGTCACGGTCCGCCCGGCGGCCCAGGCGGTGTTCTTGACGATGTACTTGTACAGCTGCAGGTCGTCGGCCGCGTGCAGCAGCGTGTTGAACCTGTAGTTGATCTCAGCCTGACCTGCGGTTCCGACCTCGTGGTGCGCCTTCTCGACAGTGAACCCGGCGCCGAGCAGGTTGGTGACGATCGCGTTGCGCAGGTCGGCGAAGTGGTCGGTGGGCGGGACCGGGAAGTACCCACTCTTGTAGCCGACCTTGTAGCCCTTGTTGCCGCCCTCCTCATAGGCGCCGGTGTTCCACCAGCCCGCGATGGAGTCGATCTCGTAGAAGGCCGCGTTCGGGGTGGTATCGAAGCGCACCGAGTCGAACATGTAGAACTCGGCCTCCGGGCCGAAGTACGCGGTGTCCGCCACGCCGGTGGCGGCCAGGTATTCCTCGCCCTTGCGGGCGATGTTGCGCGGGTCGCGGCTGTAGGGCTCGCGAGTGAACGGGTCATGCACGAAGAAGTTGATGTTCAACGTCTTCTGCGTCCGGAACGGGTCGACGCGCCCCGTGGCCGGGTCGGGCAGCAGCAGCATGTCCGATTCGTGGATGGACTGGAACCCGCGCACCGAGGACCCGTCGAACGCGAGGCCCTCCTCGTAGATGTCTGAGTCGAAGTACGCCGCAGGCACCGTGAAGTGCTGCATGACGCCCGGCAGGTCGCAGAACCGGACGTCGACGAACTCAACGCCCTCGTCGGCGATGTAGCGCAGGACCTCGTCGGGATTGGTGAACACCCTCGCTGGCTCCTTCATCCGCTCGGCTGCTCGTCCGGGACACATCCGGCCGAGTCGTGGTGCGAACCTATGAGGGCGGTGTTGCCCAACCGTCACCCGGATGTTTCACCAAGGTTAACGGCATGGGAGCATGCGCGGCGCCCGAGGAGACACCTGTCCCGACCGGCCGAGCCCGCCGCATACGCTGGGACGGTGAGCAGGTGGACCCAGACCTGGCTATCGGGGCCGTCGCCGACCGGTGACGACGACTCCGTGCAGGCCTACCGCGGCGAGCGCCTCGGGCTACCGGAGCACGGCGCTGACTCGGTCGCGGGCTTCGGTGCCCGCTTCGGCGCGATCGTCGTTGACTGGCTGCCCTGCGCCCTGGTCGCGCAGCTGCTCACCACGAACCCGGCATCCTCCACGCTCGCGATCTTCGCGGCGCTGACGGTGCTCTCGGTGGGTCTCACCGGCCGCAGCCCGGGCCACGCCGTCGCGGGACTGCGGGTGGCGACGCTCGACGGCGACCGTGCCGGATTCGGCGCAGCGGTCATCCGTACCGTGCTGATCTGCCTGCTGATCCCCCCGGTGGTGTACAACACCGACGGACGCGGCCTGCACGACCGGGCCGCCGGAACGATCGTGCTGCGGACACGCTGAGCGCGGGTGGACCGGGCCAGGGTCGAGGAGCGCGTGACGCCGCGGGCTCAGCGGCGGCGCACGGTGCGCTGCATGTTGCGCATCTTCGCGCCCTGGGGCATCGGACCCTTGGGCATGGTGGCGCCCTTGGTCTTGAGTATCGCCAGCCGGCTCTCGAGCTTCTCGACCTGCGCCGGGGCGACGTTGCGCGGCAGCTTGGAGACGTGTCGCTGCAGCTTGGCCAGCGGCACCTGGCCCTCCTCGTCACCCACCATGATGTCGTAGATCGGGGTATCCCCGACCAGTCGCGCCACCCGCTTCTTCTCCTGCGCGAGCAGCGGCTTGATCCGGTGTGGGGCTCCCTCGGCGACGAGGACCACACCGGGCAGCCCGAGCACCCGGTGCACCGCGTCCAGCTGGGTGGTGCCCGCGACGGCAGGGGTGACCTTCCAGCGGCGGCCGCGCAGGTTCTGCAGCGCCCACGCCGCCGCGCCCGGCTGCCCCTCAGCCTTGGCGTAGACATTGCGCTGCACCCGCTTGCCGAACACGATCACGGCGGCGAGCACCCCGAACGCGATGCCGACCGGCAGGAACACCCATTGCATGCCCCAGATGAACCCGAGGCCGAACACAACGAGCGTGGCCAGCAGGAACACCCCGATCATCCAGGGCAGCAGCGCCTTGTCCTCGCGGCGCTGCACCTTGAACGCCTCGAAGATCTGCGCCCGACGCTGCCGGGACTCGGCACGCCGGGCCTGCTTGGCGGCCTTCGCCGCCTCTTTGTCCTTGGGCTTGGGCTTGGGGGGCATGCCCCCAGGATACGACCTACAGAGCAGCTCACAGGTTGGCGACCCGGCCCGGGATCAGCGCGCCAGCAGACTGGAGGCCTCCTGTGCGGCGGGGCCGGCCTGGGCGAGATGGGCGAGGTGCTCGGGGATCCGCTCGCCGCGGCGCGCCACGGCCTGGGTGTAGAGCCGCCCGGCGCGGTAGGAGGAGCGCACCAGCGGCCCGGCCATCACGCCGGAGAAGCCCAACTGCTCGCCGGACCGGGCGTGCTCGACGAACTCCTCGGGCTTCACCCAGCGCTCCACGGGGTGGTGGCGCGGTGAAGGTCGCAGGTACTGGGTGATGGTGAGGATCTCGCAGCCCGCGGCGTGCAGGTCGGCCATCGCCGCCGTCACCTCGTCGGGCTTCTCGCCCATACCCAGAATGAGGTTGGACTTGGTGACCAGCCCCGCGTCCCGGGCACGGGTGAGGACGTCCAGCGACCGCTCGTAGCGGAACCCGGGCCGGATCCGTTTGAAGATCCGGGGCACCGTCTCCAGGTTGTGCGCGAGCACCTCGGGGGCCGAGCCGAAGACCTCGGCGAGTTGCCCGGGCTCGGCATCGAAGTCGGGGATCAGCAGCTCCACGCCGGTGCCCGGGTTCAGCGCGTGGATCCGGCGCACCGTCTCGGCGTAGAGCCAGGCGCCGCCGTCGAGCAGGTCATCGCGGGCCACCCCCGTCACCGTCGAGTACCGCAGCCCCATCGCCTGCACCGACTCGGCGACGCGGCGTGGCTCGTCGCGGTCGAGCTCGGCGGGGCGCCCGGTGCCGATCTGGCAGAAGTCGCAGCGCCGCGTGCACTGGTCGCCGCCGATGAGGAAGGTGGCCTCGCGGTCCTCCCAGCACTCGTAGATGTTGGGGCAGCCGGCCGCCTCGCAGACCGTGTGCAGTCCCCCACGGCGCACGAGGCCCTTGAGCTCGGTGTACTCCGGCCCCATCTTCGCCCTGGTCCGGATCCAGGGCGGTTTGCGCTCGATGGGGGTCTGGCTGTTGCGGGCCTCCAACCGCAGCAACCTGCGGCCCTGTGCCGACGGGTATTGGGGTGCGACGCTCACGGCGCGAGCCTACGCCGGGTCCGGCGCGACGCCGGTGAGCTCGGCGGTTCGCTCCCACAGCCGTCGGGCGGTCTCGGGATCCCGAGCCGCCAGGCTGATCGCCGCGCGGGTGGGGCGGCCCCGCGTCTCGCCGAGCCAGCACGGGCCGAAGTACTCGCCGCTGCGCACGTCCGGCGCGGTGGCGGCATAGAGCTGCGGCAGCGCGCCCCGACCGACCCGTTGGGTGACGAGCTTGTTGCCGAGCGCGGCCACCCTGGCCATCAGCGGGGAGCGCATCCGCGTGGTGTTCGCGACCAGCTCGGTGTCGGTCAGCCCGGGGTGCGCGCCCACACTGACCAGGTCCCGCTCGGCGGCGCTGGCCCGGCGGCCGAGCTCGAGGGCGAAGAGCAGGTTCGCGAGCTTCGAGGCGCTGTAGGCGGCAACCGGGTTGTAGCGCCGCCGCTCGAAGTTGAGGTCGTCGACGTCCAGCCCGGCACCACGGTGCGCCAGGCTGGACAGCGTCACCACCCGGGCGCCCGCGGCCAGCGACGGGGCGAGCAGCCAGGTCAGCGCCGCGTGACCGAGGTGGTTGGTGCCGATCTGCAACTCGAACCCGTCGGCGGTGCGGCGCGGCGGGGTGGCCATCACACCCGCGTTGTTGACCAGCACGTCGAGCGAGTCGGCGCAGCGCTGCCGCACCTCGTCGGCGGCCTTGCGGACCGACGTGAGGTCGGCGAGGTCCAGCGCGAGGAGCTCGGCGCCCGCGCCACCGTCGGCCTCCGCATGCACTCGCGCCACTGCGCCGCGCCCGCGTTCCGGGTCGCGGCATGCCATCAGCACCCGTGCGCCGCGCCGGGTGAGCATGAGCGCGGTCTGCAGGCCCAGGCCGGAGTTGGCCCCGGTGACGAGCACCGTGCGCCCGGTCTGGTCGGGGATGTCGGCGGCGTTCCAACGGCTCACGGGGCCATCCCTACCGGGTGGCCGGGCGCGGCGCCACCCGTGCCGTTCGCGCCGGTGACGTACCGTGGTCGCAGGCTGCAACGATCTCATTCCCCCGAGTAGAGGCGCGAGAGGTCGACCAGTACGACGTCTCCGGAGTCGGCTTCTGATCGCAGCTCCCTGGTGAACCCCGCCCCGCTGGCGCAAATCAGTGCGGCCACCGATGCGTCGAGGTCACCGCGGTGCGAGAGCAGACCCCGGATGTGGCGCAGCCGCGCGACGTGTGGCATTCCCATCTCCTGCCCCCACTTGGCCTCGCCCAGCGCGAGCACGGTCCGAGTCGCGCTGCTCGGTTCGGCCAGCGCCACGATGTCGAGCTCGTAGCTGGTCCGGGCGGCTGCATCATTGATGGTGCCTGGTCCGGCGAGGGTCGGGATGCCGCCGAGCGTGTCGGGAGCAGCGAATTCGAGCACCCAGGTCCTTGCCAGCTGCTCGAAGTGGGGTCCGAGGATCGCGCTCTCGAACCGCCGGGCCGAGGTTCGCCACACCTCGGGTCCGTGGCGGCGCTCCAGCCGTGTCCACGCGCCGCGCATCACCGCCTGGTAGAAGGCGATGAGCGGTTCGGTGACCCGGTAACTACTCCGCCCTGATCGCAGCGGGTCCGGGTCCCGTGCGAGCAGGTCGGCATCCTCGAGCACAGTGAGCGGATGCTGCAGGTCGGTGGCCTTGCGCCCGATGTAGCCGGCGATCCGGCCGCGCGTGGTGTTACCCTCCGCGACGGCGGCGAGCACCGAGTGGTAGAGCGCGGGATCGCGCAGCCCGGGTTCCTCTGCGAGCACGTACCGGGCCTCCCGGAACAGCGGGCTCGCGGGGTTGAGCACGGTTCGCACCACCCAGTCGTCGAAGTCCTCCAGCGAGGCGGGGGCGTCGTCGCTGACGTACTCCCTGCGGTAGGCCGGTGTGCCTCCGACAATCGCGTGCACCAGCACGGCGAGGCGCGGATCGTGCAGGCCCCAGAACCTCGCGGCAAGCCGGAAGTCGAGCGGCGCGAGCTTCAGCTCATGCGCTTGGGGTGGGGGACGTCGCAATGTCCGGGTCGTCCGGTTATCGTGAGCACCGTGAGCGTGCTCCTCGCGGAGCGTTTCTCGCCCTACGGCCCCTCTCACTGGGCCGTCCTCGTCATGTTCGTCGTCGGGGCAGCGGTGTTGATCAGGGCGGGCCGCGAGCACCGTGGCACCCCGGCTGCGGAGCGGACCAGCAAGCTGCTCGCGCTCGCGATCCTCGCGGCGCAGGTGCCGTTCACGATCTACACGCTGCTGCCGGGGCAGTTCGACATCGGCACCTCGCTGCCACTGCAGCTGTCCGACCTGGCCTGGATCGCCGCCGCCTACGCGCTGTGGACGCACCGGCCGTGGGCGTTCGCCCTCACCTACTACTGGGGCCTGACGCTGACCACGCAGGCGCTGATCACCCCCGCCCTGGACGGGTTCGACTTCCCGCACTACCACTTCTTCATGTTCTGGATCTACCACTTGCTCGTGGTCTGGGCGGCGCTCTACCTCACCTGGGGTCTGGGGATGCGGCCCGACTGGCGCGGCTACGGCATCACCGTCGGCGCCACCTTCTGCTGGGGGGTGGCGATGCTGGGGTTCAACACCATCGCGGGTTCGAATTACGGCTTCCTCAACGAGAAGCCCTCGACCGGCTCGCTGCTGAACGTGCTGGGGGAGTGGCCGTGGTACCTGCTCTCCGAACTCACGATCGGGCTCGTCGTCTGGGCGCTGATCACCTGGCCGTGGGTGCGCGCCGGGCGACCCCGCATCGAGGCACCGACGTCATGAAGCGTCGTGGCGTTAGGCTGCGCCGATGGCCGAGGACCGCTACGCCTCGTTCCCGAGCCTGCGCGTCGAGCGACCCGACGAGGGAGTGCTGCGCCTCGTGCTCGAAGGCCCGAACCTCAACGCCGTCGGCACGCAGGGACACGCCGACCTCGCCGACGTCTGGCAGGTCGTGGACCGCGATCCCGACGTGCGGGCGGTGGTGGTGACCGGTGCCGGCAAGGCGTTCTCCGCGGGCGGGTCCTTCGACATGATCGAGGCGATGGCCGCCGACCCGGCGGTGCGCATCCGCACCCTGCGGGAGGCCCGCGACATCGTCTACAACGTCATCAACTGCTCCAAGCCGGTGGTCTCGGCGATCCACGGACCGGCGGTCGGTGCCGGGCTGGTGGTCGCGCTGCTGGCCGACATCTCCGTCGCCGCGCGGTCGGCGAAGATCGTCGATGGGCACACCCGGCTCGGGGTGGCCGCCGGTGACCACGCCGCGATCTGCTGGCCGCTGCTGTGCGGGATGGCCAAGGCCAAGTACTACCTGCTCACCTGCGATGCGCTGACCGGCGAGGAGGCCGAGCGGATCGGCCTGATCTCGGAGTGCGTCGACGACGAGCGGGTGCACGACCGCGCTCTGGAGATCGCCCGCACGCTGGCGGCCGGCTCGCCGACCGCGATCCAGTGGACGAAGTACTCGCTGAACAACTGGTACCGGCAGGCCGGCCCGGCGTTCGACGCCTCGCTGGCACTGGAGTTCCTCGGCTTCGGGCTGCCCGACGTGCGGGAGGGCGTCGCTTCGCACCGGGAGAAGCGGCCCCCGGACTTCCGCTCGGGCGGGCTCACGCGGTGATGCTCAGGATGGGTTTCGGTACGTGGGCCAGCGCCTCGACTACAGTTCAGTCGTATGGTGAGGACCCTGCCTCCTGGTCCGCCGCTGCCGGCCCTGGTGCAAGCAGGGTTGATCTTGGTGGGTCCGCTGCGCTTCCTGTACACCTGCCACCAGCGCTACGGCGACCGGTTCACCCTGCGGATACCCGGGCTGGGCAACCTCGTCTACCTGACCGACCGGGACGACATCAGGTCGGTGCTGCGTGGCGACCCGGCGATCTTCCACGCCGGAGAGGCGAACGCCCCGATCGCCGAGATCCTCGGGCAGCGGTCGGTCGTGGTGCTCGACGGCGAGCAGCACCAGCGGCTGCGCGGGATGATGCTTCCCGCGTTCCACGGCGACTCGGTGCGCAGCCAAATCGCCGAGATGGCCGCCATCACCGCCGACGACGTCACGCGTTGGCCGGTGGGGGAGCCGTTCCCGTTGCTGCCCCGGATGCAGGCGATCACGCTGGAAGTCATCCTGCGCACTGTCTTCGGAGTGCATGACGAGGGCAGGCTCGCTGCGTTGCGCACGGCGCTGCCGCCGATGGTGGAGATCGGCTCGCCACTGACGCTCCTTCCGCCACCGCGGGTGCTGCGCAATGTCGGGCTGTGGCGCCGTCGCGAGCAACGCAGGGCCCGGGCCCACGCGCTGCTCCACGACGAGATCACCCGGTGCCGCCGGGACCCGAACCTGGACAGCCGGACCGACACGCTCGCGATGCTGCTGCGCAGCATCGACGAGACGGGGCAGCCGATGCCCGACGACGAGCTCGTCGACCAGCTCGTCACGCTACTGCTGGCCGGCCACGAGACCACGGCCACCGCGCTGGCCTGGACCTTCGAGCGACTGACCCGCTATCCCGCGCTGCTCGACCGTACCGCGCGAGCCGCCGCGGGCGGCGATGACGCCTGGCTGGACGCGGTGTGCAAGGAGAGCCTGCGGGCCCGGCCGGTGGTCTACGAGGTCGTCCGCAGGCTGACCGAACCGGTGCAGCTGGGCGGGTATCGCATCCCGGCAGGGACCATTCTGACCCCGTATATCAGCCTGGTACACCGCAGCGCCCGGTACCACCCGGACCCGGAGACGTTCCGGCCGCAGCGATACCTCGACCAGCGCCCAGACCAGTTGGTGTGGCTGCCGTTCGGTGGTGGGGTGCGACGCTGCCTCGGCGCCACCTTAGCGCAGGTCGAGATGCGCACCGTGCTGCGGGAGGTGCTGCGCAGGGTCGAGCTGGCCCCCACCACCGCGCCGGACGAGCAGGTGAAGGTGCGGCATGTGACCCTGGTGCCCCGCCAGGGAGCGGTGGTGCGCGTGCGGCGTCATATCACCGCTGATGGTACGCACTTGCGACCAGAGTGAGCACGTCGTAGCTGGCGACGGTCTTGCTCTCCTGGTTGGTGACCACGGCGTCCCAGCGCACTTCGCCGTAATCCGCGCTGGCACGGGGCGAGATCTGCTTGGCGGTCAGCGTCACCGAAAGGGCGTCGCCTGGCTTGACCGGCGTGGTGAAGCGCAACCCGTCGACGCCGTAGTTCGCCAGCACCGGCCCCGGGGCGGGGTCGACGAACAATCCCGCCGCCAGCGATACCACGAGGTAGCCGTGCGCGACCCGGCCGCCGAAGAACGGGTTGGCCGCAGCGGCCTCGTCGTCCATGTGCGCGTAGAACGTGTCGCCGGTGAACTCGGCGAAGTGCTCGATGTCGGCCAGCGTCACCTCGCGCGGGCCGGCGGTGATTGTGTCGCCGATCCGCAGCTCCTCGAGGTGCTTGCGGAACGGGTGCACGCCGTCGTCGTGGCGCGCCGAACCGGTGATCCACCGGCGGCCGATCGCGGTGAGCATGTCGGGCGAGCCCTGCACCGCGGTGCGCTGCATGTGGTGGTACACGCCGCGGATGCCGCCGAGCTCCTCGCCGCCACCGGCGCGACCGGGCCCGCCGTGGACCAGCATCGGCAGCGGGGAGCCGTGCCCGGTGGACTCCTTCGCATCGTCGCGGTCGAGCACCAGGATCCGGCCGTGCCACGGCGCGGCACCGAGCACGACCTCGCGTGCGACGGCCGGGTCGTGGGTGACCACCGAGCCGACCAGGCTGCCCCGGCCGCGCGCGGCCAGCCGCACCGCGTGCTCGACGCCGTCATAGGGCAGCACGGTGCTCACCGGCCCGAACACCTCGACCTCGTGCGGCTCGGCGCGCTCGCCGTCGCAGTGCAGCAGCAGCGGGGGCACGAACGCTCCCCGCCGGGCATCGGCGCCGGTCACCGTGAAGTCCTCGGGGTCGCCTGCGACGAGCTGTCCGGCCGTGCGCAGCGCGTACAGCGAGCGCAGCACCTCCTCGCGCTGCTGCAGGCTGGCCAGCGCGCCCATCGTCACGCCGTCGTCGGCGGGGTGGCCGACGACGACCTCCGCGAGCCGCTGCGCCGTGGCGTCCACCACGTCGCCGACCATGCCGCGCGGTACCAGCGCGCGCCGGATCGCGGTGCACTTCTGCCCGGCCTTGACGGTCATCTCGGTGACGAGCTGCCCGACGAAGAGGTCGAACTCCGGCGTGCCGGATACCGCGTCGGGCCCCAGGACCGAGCAGTTCAGCGAGTCGGCCTCGGCATTGAACCGGACGGCGTTGGCGAGCACCGTCGGGTGCGCGCGCAGCTGCCGGGCGGTGGCGGCCGAGCCGGTGAAGGCGACCAGGTCCTGGCCGGTGAGGTGGTCGAGCACCCCGGAGGCGTCCCCGCACAGCAGCTGCACCGAGCCCTCGGGCAGCAATCCGGACTCGACCATCCGGCGGAACACCAGCTCGGTGAGGTATGCGGTCTGGCTGGCCGGCTTGACCACCGACGGCACGCCGGCCAGCAACGCCGGTGCGAGCTTCTCGAGCATGCCCCACACCGGGAAGTTGAAGGCGTTGATCTGCACCGCGACCCCGTGCAGCGGGGTGAGCACGTGTTGGCCGAGGAACGTGCCGCCCCTGCCCACCGGCTCGGCCTCGCCGTCGAGCACCACGGTGTCGTTGGGCAGCTCCCGGCGGCCCTTGCCGGCATAGCCGAACAGCACGGCGATGCCGCCGTCGACGTCGATGGCGGAGTCTCGCTTCGTGGCTCCGGTGCGCGCGGACAGCGCGTGGAACTCGTCCTTGCGCTCGGTGAGGTACTTCGCGAGGTCCCTGAGCACGCCCGCGCGCTCGTGGAAGGTCATCGCGCGCAGCGCGGGCCCGCCGACGGTGCGCCCGTGGTCGAGCATCGCGGGGAGGTCCAGCCCGGAGCTGGAGATGCGGGCGACCTCGTCGCCGGTCACCGCGTCCGTGAGCGGGGTGCCCTCGTCGGGCGCGGCGAACCAGCGCCCCGCCACGTAGCTCTCCAGCAGCGATGCCATCGTGCCCTCCTCCGCTCGGTCGTCGTGTGCTGGCGCAGCCCGTCGAAGGCGATCGCGGTGACCGCATCGGCGAGGTCGTCGGCGGTGAGACCGCGCCGTGGGCGGTACCACTCGATGAGTGAGTTGACCATGCCGAACAGCAGCCTGCTGGTCAGCGCCGGGTCCACGTCGGGCCGGATGCTGCCCTCCGCCTCGGCCTGCTTGACGAGCTCGGTGACAATGACGTCGAACTCGCGGCGCCGCGCCAGCGCCGCGCGCTCCACGGCGGTATTGCCCCGGACGCGCAGCAGCAGCGTGACGAACGGCAGCTCGTCGACCAGTACCGCGATGCTGCGCCGCACGACGTGCTCGAGGCGCTCGGCCGCGGTCCCGGTGACCGACGCCGGCTCCTCGGTGACCGCGAACAGCGCGTCGAGGGCGCGGTCGACCGACAGCCGCAGCAGCTCGGCCTTGCTCGGCACGTGGTGGTAGATCGCCGACTTGGTGATGCCGAGGCGGGCCGCGAGGTCCTCCATGCTGGTGCCCTCGTAGCCGCGCTCGTTGAACACCGCGACGGCCACCTGCAGCAGCGAGTCGAGGTCGTAGCCGCGCCGCCCGCGACGGGCATGTGCCATGCCTGCGTCGGCTCCTCACCTCGGAGACTGACCGAACATTCGGTTTATAGTGTCGCCTTCGGCACCCGTCAAGACCCACCCGGCAGGGCGGGGTTGTGCTCGCACCGGGTCTGCGCGACACTAATTACTGACCGAATGGTCGGTCATGGGAGGTGGCTCGCGTGGCAGTGACCGCGGGCGGTGGGACCGCCGGGCTGCAGGAACACTTCGACCGGACGATCGCCGACGACAAGCGCATCGAGCCGCGGGACTGGATGCCCGACGGCTACCGCGGGACGCTCATCCGTCAGATCGCCCAGCACGCGCATTCCGAGATCATCGGGATGCAGCCGGAGGGCAACTGGCTGACCCGCGCGCCCAGCCTGCGGCGCAAGGCAATCCTGCTGGCGAAGGTGCAGGACGAGGCGGGGCACGGACTGTACCTCTACTCGGCCGCCGAGACGCTGGGTGCCGACCGCGCCGACCTCACCGAGAAGCTGATCGCCGGCAGGCAGAAGTACTCCTCGATCTTCAACTACCCCACGCTGACGTTCGCCGACGTCGGCGTGATCGGCTGGCTGGTGGACGGCGCGGCGATCTGCAACCAGGTGCCGCTGTGCCGCAGCTCCTACGGGCCCTACGCCCGCGCGATGATCCGGATCTGCAAGGAGGAGTCGTTTCACCAGCGGCAGGGCTACGAGCTGCTGATGACCATGATGCGCGGCACCGTCGTGCAGCGGGAGATGGTGGCCGACGCCACGAACCGCTGGTGGTGGCCGTCGCTGATGATGTTCGGACCGCCGGACGGCGACTCGCCGAACACCCGGCAGTCGATGGCCTGGCGGGTCAAGCGGCACACCAACGACGAGCTTCGCCAGCGCTTCGTCGACATGACCGTCCCGCAGGCGCGGGCGCTCGGCGTCACGTTGCCGGACCCGGAGCTGCGCTGGAACCCCGAGCGGGGGCACCACGACTTCGGCGCCCCCGACTGGGAGGAGTTCAAGCGGGTGGTCGGCGGCGGTGGCCCCTGCAACGCCCAGCGCCTGGCGCACCGCAAGGCCGCGCACGACGACGGCGCATGGGTACGCGAGGCCGCGCTCGCGCACGCCGCGAAGCAGGTGGCGCGCCGCGCCGACCCCATTTACCCCACCACCCCCACCATAAGTGCGCTTATGGCGGTCGTGGACGCCCCGGAAGCCACCATAAGTGCGCTTATGGAGGAGGAGGGCGCGTGAACGAGCAGGCGCCGCGGTCGGAGTGGCCGCTGTTCGAGGTGTTCGTGCGGGGCAAGCGGGGGCTCAACCACGTCCACGTCGGGTCGTTGCACGCCGCGGACTCCGACATGGCGCTGCACCACGCCAGGGACCTCTACACCCGCCGCAACGAGGGCGTGAGCATCTGGGTGGTGCGGGCCGACGCCATCGCGGCCTCCAGCCCGGACGAGAAGGATCCGTTCTTCGCGCCCTCGGCGGACAAGGTCTACCGGCACCCGACCTTCTACACGATCCCCGACGACGTGCCGAACATGTGATCGTGATGACCGACGACGAGAACGTCTACGCCGCGCTGACCGCCACCGAGGGCCACGGCAACGGTCGCTGGGCCTTCGGCACGGGGTTCGACGACCCTCTCACGAGCGTGGACACCTCGGTCCCCGAGGGCGTCGACCGTGCCGACCTGGCCGCCTACTGCCTGATGCTCGGTGACGACGCGCTGATCATGTCGCACCGGCTGGCGGAGTGGTGCAGCCACGCCCCGGAGCTCGAGGAGGAGGTCGCGCTGGCCAACATCGGGCTGGACCTGCTCGGGCAGGCCAGGCTGCTGCTCGCCCACGCGGGCCTGGCCGAGGCGGCGGGTCGCGACGAGGACGCGCTGGCCTACTTCAGGGACGAGCGGGAGTTCCGCAACGTCCGGCTGGCCGAGCTGCCCAACGGTGACTTCGCACGTTCCACCGCCCGGCTGCTGCTGTTCTCCACCTGGCGGCTCGCGGCACTGCAACGGCTCACCACGTCCCGGGACACCATCCTGGCCGCCGTCGCGGCCAAGGGTGTCAAGGAGCTGACCTACCACCGCGACTACGCGGCCCGCTGGACCGTGCGGCTCGGCGACGGCACCGAGATCTCGCGCGAGCGCATGCAGCGCGGCCTGGCGGGGACCTGGCCGTTCGTCGACGAGCTGTTCAGCACCCACGACATCGAGCGCCGGCTGGTCGACGCCCGGGTGACGGTGGACCCCGCCGGGCTGCGCGCGGAGTTCGACGACGTCACCGGGCAGGTGCTCACGGCCGCCGGCCTCGAGGTCCCGGACGTGCCGGGTCTGGCCGGGGTCGCCGGGCGCGCCGGCCGCGACGGCGTGCACACCGAGACGATGGGCCACCTGCTGGCCGAGATGCAGAGCCTCGCCCGCGCGCATCCGGAGGCGAGATGGTGACCCCTGTGAGTGCTTCCCGGCGCCAGAACACCCAACGCCACTCACGAGCGGTGTGGAGTGTCGCGTCCGGCGTGGTAGATCCGGAGTTGCCGATGCTCACGCTGGCCGACCTGGGCGTGCTGCGCGACGTCGAGGTCACCGCGGACGGCACCGTGGTCGTCTCGATCACTCCGACGTACTCGGGCTGCCCGGCGATGGGCGCGATGCGTGACGACCTGCGCGCGTCACTGCACCGGGCGGGTTACGCCGCGGTCGAGGTGCGCACCGTGCTGCACCCGGCATGGAGCACGGACTGGATCAGCGACGCAGGTCGCCGAAAGCTCGCGGACAACGGCATCGCGCCTCCCGGCCCCGCGCCCCGTCCCACCACAGGTCCGGTCCCGCTGACGTTGCAGGCCCCTGGGCGCACGGCCGACTGCCCGAACTGCGGGTCGGCCGACACCGAGGAGATCTCGGAGTTCGGCGCGACGGCGTGCCGGGCGCTGCGGCGCTGCCATGCCTGCCGTGAGCCGTTCGAGCACGTCAAGGAGATCTGAGGTGCCGGCGTTCCACCCGCTGCGCGTCGCCGAGGTGCAGCGGCTCACCGAGGACGCCGTCGCGGTGACCTTCGACGTGCCCGGCGAGCTGGCGCACCGGTACGCCTTCCGGCCGGGGCAGTCGGTCACGCTGCGCCGGGAGATCGATGACCGCGACGAGCGTCGCTCGTACTCGATCTGCGCCCCGGCGGGGGCCCGGCTGCGGGTCGGGGTCCGGGAGGTGCCCGGCGGCCTGTTTTCCACCTGGCTGGTGCACGAGATCGCGCCCGGCGACGAGATCGACGTGCTCCCCCCCAGCGGCAGGTTCACCCCGGACATGCGGACGCCGGCGCGGCACGTGCTCGTCGCGGCGGGTTCCGGCATCACGCCGGTGCTGTCCATTGCCGCATCCGTCCTGCGCGACCCCGCCACGCACGTCACGCTGCTCTACGGCAACCGCCGCACGGACTCGGTGATGTTCGCCGACGAGCTCGCCGACCTCAAGGACTCCCACGGGCCCCGGCTCGAGCTGATCCACGTGCTGTCCCGCGAGCCGCGGGAGGCGCAGCTGCTCACCGGACGGCTCGACGCCGCGAAGCTTCGCACGCTGCTCGGCGCGCTGGTGCCCGTCACCGACGTCGACCACTGGTGGCTGTGCGGCCCATTCGGGATGGTCACCGACGCCCGGCAGGTCCTCGAGCAGTTCGGCGTGTCCCGCGACCGGGTGCACCAGGAGCTGTTCTATGTCGAGGACGTACCGCCCAAGCCGGTCCGGCACGCAGAGCCCGGGATCGAGGGCCCCAGCAGTGAGGTCACCGTGATCCTGGACGGGCGGTCGACCACGCTGACGCTGCCCCGCGACACCCCGGTCCTCGACGCCGCCCAGCGGTGGCGGTCGGACCTGCCCTTCGCCTGCAAGGGTGGGGTGTGCGGGACGTGCCGCGCCAGGGTCACCGAGGGTGAGGTGCGGATGCGGCGCAACTTCGCGCTCGAGGAGTCCGAGACCGGCGCCGGCTTCGTGCTCACCTGCCAGTCGCTGCCGGTGACCGGCGCCGTCACCGTCGACTACGACTCCTGAGCCGCGCGGATCAGGACGTGACCGTGCCCAGCGCGCCCAGCAGCATGGCGACCGACCGGTCCCGGGCGGCGTGACCTGGCTTCAGCCGCGGATGCGGTAGGTCTCGCCGGCCCACTCCTTGGCACGCAGCTCGAACGGTCGCGAGCACCGGCACTCGCAGCGCCCTGTCAGGCGGTGTTGTCTTCACTTGGTTGCCAGCGAAGATGTAGGCCACCCCGTCAAAGCGCTCCCAGCGGATGGTGTAGGCCTCGGGGAGATACGCCCAACCGACCGGCTGGCGCTGCGAGCCGTAGTGCCCGGTCATAAGCCGTTGCCCTCGGCATACGGCAGGTTGACGTACGGACGGGCATCGACCGCCTTGACGGGCGGGAGGGCGCGTCTTAAGACCCTCTCAGCCATATCGATGAACTGAAGCGCTAGCTCAACCTGATCTTCTTGCGATAGCTCATCTTCTATGACGCCCGCCCGGAGACCGAGACCGGCGCACGCCTGGTTCAACCGGGCCAACGCCTTCATCAGGTCACGGTCTTCATCGGTCACGGCCGCGTGTGCCTTCCCGCCAGAGCGCATGGGATGGCCATACCGGCGACTGTGGGGCGCCGCCGGTATGGGCCACCACCCCTACCGTCGGGGCAGGGAAGAGATTAACGCTACGAAGCCGGTGCGCACGAACAGTAACCGTACGAACTGCCAGTTCGTGATCTTAAGACTAGTCCAGCAGGCCGATGCGGCCGGCAAACGCCCGCACTTCCGACGCGTAAGAAGGCTTGGCGCGGCGGATGAGAGTGCTCACCATGTCCCGTGGTTCCCGCCTATAGCGGAAGGCTTGCGGCCGGACTTTCTCCACCATCTGGAGGTGGACTAGCACGGCGGTGTCATTGCCCTTGAGGTCGTAACAGCGGGCTACGTTGAGCAAATGGCAAGCCTGCCGCTCGCGGGAAGCGCTCTTGCTGATATCCACGTCATTAGCGATGCGTAACGCTTCCGCGCACTCAGCCGTTTCCATCTCAACGGCCACCGCGTGGATACCGACGTTCGTTGGCCCGAAGAATATATTGTGGTAGTTCTTGCCCTCGCCTACGCGGTCAGCGGCGGGCTTAGCCTTATCGCGCAACAGTTCGCGCGCCCGCCACGGGTCACCGGTGCGGGTAGCGGCTATCGCGGCGCACTGGATTAACCCACCATAAACAGAGAAGTGCTCAGGAGTCCCCTCCGGCAACAATGGTTCTAGCTTCTCAGTGCTTATCATCGCCACGTCAAGGGCGCCGTGCGGCATGTCGTCAGACAACAGGGTTTGGCCAAGAGTCCATGACGCCGCAGCCATAATCAGCGGGTCTTCGGTCTGCTCGGCGTAGCGCATAGTCCTATCGGCGATCAAGGCGCACAGATCAATCCGGCCCGATTGCTTTAGTACTCCCCGCACTAAGCGGTATAGCTGGTACGCCGCTTGGCAGCTCTCTGGGGAACCTCCTGACTCACGCGCGGCATGTTCGGTATCAACTATCAGGCCGGGCAGCAGATCAAGCACCGCGTATGATTCAGGGGCGGTATACCACGTCTCTTCAGCGGTCTTGATACGATCGAATATGTCTGAGAGTTCCGCCGGGGTTGCCCGCTCAATAAGCGACACGGACCGATAGGTGAACAGCGCCCGCTCGATCTCGGCGAGCCGGGGGTTCACCGGCCCCTCATGGCTCTCACTGGGCGCGTCGCTGATGAGGGCGGCGGTGCGGACGCCAAGCACCTGGGCGATGCCGCGGAGCACCGGCAGCGACGGTGTCTTGCTCCCGGCTTCTATCATCTCCAAGTAGCGCACGGTGATACCGGCGTTGGTGGCGAGTGACACCGTGCTCTTGCGCCGGTCGATGCGGTACAGGCGGATGAGCTGGCCGGTTGGCATGTCAGACACGGCTAGTCCCTCCGGGTGGCGTGAACGTGCTCTGTCCAGATTACAGACAGACCGTAGGGCATCGCACGGGGAGGTATCCGTAACCCCCGCTACGGTACGTTATTTGCCCTGGTCAACGCCCTACGGTAGACTTGGGGTGTACGGGCGGTGCGTGGCGCCCACGGTGGAGATGTTCTCCCCGCCGGAGACGACGACGTGCCTGGCCCGGTCGCGCAGCTCGACGTAGCCGTCGGTGCATCACGCCCAGGTCGCCGGAGTGGAACCAGCCACCGGCGAAGGCCTTCTCGGTGCCGTCGGGGTCCTCGAAGTAGCCGGCCATCACGTTGTTGCCGCGCATGACGCGCCCATGGTCTCGCCGTCGGCGGGCACGTCGGCCATGGCCTCGTCGACCACCCGCAGCCAGTCGGCCTGCACCATGCCGACGGCCTGGCGGGCCCGCAGCCTCGCTCGCGCCTCGCCGGTCGAGGTCGGCCCACCCGGGCTGCCACTGGCACACCGAGTACGGGCCTTAGGTCTCGGTGAGGCCGTAGACGTGCACGATCCGGAATCCCATGCGTTCCATCTGCAGGATGGTGGTCGGGCTCGGCGGCGCGCCCGCCGTCGTGACGACGAGCGGATAGTCCAGCGTGGTCGCCTGCTCGGGTCATCTCGCCGAGCGCGTTGAGGTACGCCCCGCGATAGGTGTACATCACGCCCTTGGGCTTGCCGGTGGTACCGGAGGTGTAGTTGATCGAGATGGTGGTGGTCTCGTCCGTCACCGCCCAGGGCAGCGGGTCGTCGGAGCCACGGGCGACGAAGTCGTCGTAGGGCAACGCGGCGGTCGCGCCGGCACCGGGGGCGGCGGGGTCGGTCAGGGCCACGATCTCCGAGACGGTGGCGAACTCGGCGGCCACCGGGCCGACCGTCGGGTACAGACCGGCGTCGACCACGAGCAGCTTCGCGCCGGAGTGGTCGCAGATATAGCGGACCTCCTCCGGCGACAGCCGCGTGTTGATCGCCACCAGTACGGCGCCGGCCAGCGGTACCGCGAAATGCGCCACGAGCATCTCCGGCAGGTTGGGCACCAGGTAGGCGACGCGGTCGCCCGCGCCGACACCCGAGGCGCGAAGCGCCTGCGCCACCCGCGCGGTCTGGGCGGTCAGCTCGGAGTAGCTGATCCGCCGGTCGCCGTACACGACGGCCGTCCGGTCCGGATACACCTCGGCCGAGCGGCGCAGGAACGACAGCGGGGTCAGCGGGGTGTCCGATACCGCGGTCATGCGGAACCTCCCGACGGAGATCGGCGTGAGGTCACTCACCTTCCAGCGGTGCACCAGACCCGTCAAAGGCGGGCGCCTTGGCCCTCCCGTGCCCGGTCCGGTGCACGTTCCTAGGATGGATCGGCGCAGCACGCACCTCGGGAGCGCCTATGTCAGCACCGCGGCCGTCCGCGCAGGAGCTCGCCGGCTGGGTCACTGACGGCTGCCGGCGCGCGACGGAGCTGGTCGCCGACCTGAGCGATGAGCAGCTGATCGGCCCGCTGCTGCCGACGGTGAACCCGCTCATCTGGGAGATCGGGCACCTGGCCTGGTTCCAGGAGAAGTTCGTGCTGCGCCAGGCCTGCGGCGAGCCCCCGATCCTCGACGGCGGCGACGCGCTCTACGACTCCGGCGCCATCCCGCACGACACCCGCTGGCGGCTCGCGCTGCCATCCCGCGCCGACACCCTCGGCTACATGCGGACGGTCGCTGACCGGGTCGCCGAGCGCGTGCTGCGCTGTAACACGGGTGACGGGGACGTGGGCAACGGGGACGCGGGTGAAGGGGCTGCGGCCGATGTGGTGGCGCACTTCGCCCGCTACACCGTGCACCACTACGACACCCACACCGAGGCGCTGACCTGTACCCGGCAGAGCCTGGGCTACCCGCCGCCCTCGCTTCCCGGGCTCACTGACGCCGCGCCGCCGGAGGGCGCCGGCGCGGGGGCGCTGCCCGGCGACGTCGAGCTGGCCGGTGGATGGTTCACGCTCGGCGCCCGGATGGCCGACCCGTTCGTCTACGACAACGAGAAGTGGGCCCATCCGGTGGAGCTCGGGCCGTTGCGCATGGCCAGAGCGGCGGTGACGCAGGCGGAGTTCGCCACCTTCGTCGACGGCGGCGGCTACACCGATCCGCGGCTGTGGTCCGACGGCGGCGCGTGGCTGGCCGCCACGGGCGCCGCGCACCCGCTGTACTGGCGGCGCGGCGGTGACGGCGGCTGGCAGCGGCGCCACTTCGACACCTGGGTGGACCTGGAGCCGCACCGGCCGGTCAGCCACGTGTGCTGGTGGGAGGCCGACGCCTACTGCCGGTGGGCCGGCCGGCGGCTGCCGACCGAGTCCGAGTGGGAGTACGCCGCCGACACCGATCACGCCCGGCGGTCCGGCTACCCGTGGGGCGACGCGGCGCCGGGCGCAGCGCACGCGGCGACCGACTGGCGCCCACCCGGACCGGTCGACGTAGCCGCGTGCGCCGGCGGGGACAGCCCGCACGGCTGCCGCCAGCTGATCGGCAACGTGTGGGAGTGGACGGCCAGCGATTTCACCGCCTACCCCAACTTCGAGCGCGATGCCTACCACGAGAACTCCGAGCAGTTCTTCGGCTCCCGCAAGGTGCTGCGCGGCGGGGCGTGGGCCACCCGCGGGCGCTACCTGCGCACCACGCTGCGCAACTACTTCACGCCGGATCGCCGCGACGTGCTGGGCGGCTTCCGCACCTGCGCGGTGACCCGGTGAAGATCGCCGTCGTCACCCCGACGCCGGTGGACAGCCCGCACGGAAACGGGGTCACCGCCCGCCGGTGGGCCACCATCCTGGACGGGCTCGGCCACCGGGTGAGCCTGTCCCGGACCTACGACGGCGGTGCCCATGACGTGCTGATCGCGCTGCATGCCCGCAAGAGCGCCGGCGCCGTGCGGGCCTTCCGCGCGCAGCGGCCCGGCGCCCCCGTCGTCGTCGCCCTCACCGGCACCGACCTCTACCCCGACCTGGCGACCGGAGGGGTCGAGGAGGAGGTGCTCGCCGCCGCCACCCGGCTGGTGGTGCTGCAACCGGAGGCGCTGGCGCAGCTGCCGGCGCCGCTGGCCGCGCGCACCACGGTGATCGTGCAGTCGGTGCCGCCCATCCCACCGCGCCCGGCCCGGGCGGACTGCTTCGAGGTGGCCCTGCTCGCCCACCTGCGACCGGTCAAGGACCCGCTGCGGCTCGCCGCGGCGGCCCGGCTGCTGCCCGCGGACTCGCGGATCCGGATCACCCACCTCGGCGCGGCCCTCGACAACGCGCTGGCGGACCGCGCGGCCGCCGAGTCGGCCAGCAACCCCCGCTACACGTGGCTGGGCCCGCGAGCCCGCGAGGAGGCCCTGCAGGTGCTGGCGCGGAGCCGGCTGCTGGCGCTGACCTCCGTCCACGAGGGCGGGGCCAATGTCGTCTCCGAGGCCCTCGCGGCGGGCGTGCCCATCGTGTCCTCGGCCATCCCCGGCTCGTCGGGCCTGCTCGGCAGGGACTACCCGGGGTACTTCCCGGCCGGTGACACCGAGGCGCTGGCGAGCCTGCTGGACGCCGCCGAGCACGACCGGGACGGCCGGTACGGCGAGCTGCGGCGGCGCTGCGCGGCCGCGCGCCCGCTGGTCGACCCGGCGCGGGAACGGGACGGGTGGGCCAGCCTGCTGGCCGAGTTGCCCCTGCCGCTACCCACTCCGGATCTTGGGTCCCGGGGTCGGCCGTGAGCCTGCCCAAGATCTTCCTGAGCTACCGTCGCGACGACACCTCCGGGCACACGGGGCGGCTTTACGACACGCTGAGCGCCCGATTCGGGAGTGGTCGGATCTTCATGGACGTCGACGCGCTCGAACCCGGCGTTGACTTCGCCCAGCGGATCGTCGAGGTCATCGAGGAGTGTCAGGTCCAGCTGGTGGTCATCGGCCCCACCTGGCTGACGATGACCGATCGGGACGGGGCCCGGCGGCTGGACAACCCCCGTGACTTCGTACGCATGGAGATCGAGACGGCGCTGGTCCACGACATCCGGGTGATCCCGGTGCTGATCCGGGACACCACCATGCCGTCCACGGAGGAACTCCCCGACTCCCTGGCCGGGCTTGCGCACCGCAACGCAGTCGAGCTGGACGACACGCGGTGGCGCCGCGACGTGGACCGGCTCGTCGGCTTCCTGGAGACGGTCCCGGGAGCGGAACCGGCCGAGGGACGAGGCCGGGTGGTCTCCTGCGTCTGGCGTCGGGTCCGTTCGCAGCGCCCCGCCCGCCAGGCGCTGCTGGCATCCGGCGCCGTGCTGGTCACGATCGCCGCAGGTGCCGGCCTGGCGATCGTGATCCTGCGGTGGGCCGGTGGCGCGGACTTCACGGCGCTGCTGAACCAGCAGCTCGCCTTCGTCAGTGACCGCGCCGGCGGTGGCCGCGAGATGTGGAGCATGCGCGCCGACGGCTCCGATCTCCTGCGGCTGACCTTCGACGGTATGGACGTCCGCAAGGCGGACTGGTCCCCCGACGGCACGCGGCTCGCGTTCCCCAGCGACCGGGATGGCGACTTCGACATCTGGATCATGCACGCGGACGGGTCGGGCCTGCGGCAGCTGACCGACGACCAGGACGTGGAGAGCGCGCCGGAGTGGTCTCCCGACGGGCGGCGCATCGCGTTCGGCAGCGAGCGCGGAGGGGCGGATTCGGAGATCTGGGTGAGCAACGTCGACGGCACCGGCCTGCGGCAGCTCACCGACAACGGGTCCGACGACGACACCCCCGACTGGTCGCGGTCGGGACGTATCGCCTTCGAGAACAACAGCGACGGGGACTACGAGATCTACACGATGGACGAGGACGGCGGAGATGTCGTCCAGATCACGAGGAACACCACCCAAGACTTCTTCCCCGACTGGTCCCCGGATGGCGAGCACCTCGCGTTCCGGGGTGACGCGGACGGCGACTACGAGATCTACACTGTGGACGCCGACGGGAGCAACCTCCGGCAGCTCACCTCCAACGACGCGACGGAGCACCGGCCCGCCTGGTCCGCCGACGGTGCGTTCGTCGTCTTCGAGAGCGACCTCGGGGGGAACCTGGACCTCTACGCCACGACCACCGACGGAGGTGAGCTGCGACGCCTCACCGACGATCCGGCCGACGACTCCTCACCGGCTGTGCGGCCGGTCGGGGGGTGATCGCGCCGAGCGGGCACAGACTCGTCGGCGGGCTCGGCGCGAGGGAGGATGGGCGACGTGGCGCGGGACAGGGATGTTCAGCGGTACCGGCGCAACTACCGCGACGAGATCGACGGTGCGGCGCTGTACCGGGCGATGGCCGAGTCGGAGGACAGCGCCGAGCTGGCCAAGGTGTACCGGCAGCTCGGGGGTATCGAGCAGCGGCACGCGGGGTTCTGGGCCGAGCGGATCCGTTCGGCGGGTGCGCCGGTGCCGTCGGCGCGGCCCTCGGCGCGGGCGCGGCTGCTGGGGTGGCTGGCGCGCCGGTTCGGGGCGGGTGTCGTCGTGCCGGTCGTGGCGCGGGCCGAGCGGGCCGGGCGCACGATGTACGACGATCAGCCCGAGGCGGCAGCGACCTCGATGCCGGGCGACGAGCGGTCGCACGCGTTCCTGCTCGGCCAGATCCGGGGCGGTGTGCCCGGGTCGTCGATCGCACGGCTGGAGGGCAGGCATCGGACTCCTGGGGGCAACGCGGTGCGCGCGGCGGTCCTCGGGGCCAACGACGGGCTGCTGTCCAACCTCAGCCTGGTCGCCGGTGTCGCGGGCGCCGGCCTGTCCGGGGCGGCGGTGCTGCTGACCGGCCTGGCCGGCCTGCTTGCCGGGGCGTTCTCCATGGCGCTGGGGGAGTGGGTGTCGGTGCAGAGTTCACGCGAGCTGGTCGAGCGGCAGCTGGCGATCGAGGCCGACGAGATCGCCGCGCTGCCCGACGAGGAGGTCGAGGAGCTGCGGCTGATCTACATGGCCCGTGGCCTTCCGGAGGACGAGGCGTACACGGTGGCCAAGCGCCTGCTCGACGACCCCGACCATGCCCTGGACACCATGGCGCGCGAGGAGCTGGGCCTCGACCCCGGCGAGCGCGGCGGCAACCCGTGGACCGCAGCGCTGACCTCCTTCCTGCTGTTCGCGATCGGGGCGCTGGTACCCGTGCTGCCCTTCGTCTGGCTCGACGCGACACCCGGCGTGGTCGTCAGTGCCGTGGCCGGGGGCGCCGGGTTGTTCGCGCTCGGCGCGGCGATCACTTTGTTCACCGGCCGCAGTGCGCTGCGCTCCGGGTTGCGGCAGACCGTGCTCGGGCTGGCTGCAGCCGGAGTGACGTTCGCCCTCGGCCACCTGTTCGGCGTCGTGGTGGGCTGAGCGGGCGGGTGGCTTGAACGTCTAATGGCGCGAGACGGACAAACCCGTCGTCAGGCCCAGGTCGCGCATCAGCTCCCGGGTCGCGTCCCGAAACCGACGTCATCGCTGCTGGGTTCGCCCACGGCCGCAGGCCTGCACGTGCACACCAACGCAAGCCCACCTTGCGTGAGTGGTGGGCCGCGCCATGAGCGCCGAGAGGCCCGGCCGCCCGGAGGGAGAGGCGCCTTCACGGTTGCCGCAGGCGGCCGGGCCGACCAAACCTTACGCGTGGGCCGCTACTGTGGCCGCACGCCCACACACCGAGGGAGACGATGAACGGTGAGCTCCAGCAAGCCAGGCAAGCCCCTGCCTCCGCTCGATCCCGCGCTGTTCGAGCCACCCGAGATGCACGCCGCGCTGGCCAGGCAGGACGTCGGCGCCGTCTACCGGGCGCTGGAACAGGCTGGTGTCAGTCAGCGACAGATATCCCGGCGCACCGGACAGTCGCAGTCGGAGGTCTGCGAGATCCGCAAGGGCCGAGAGGTCGTCGCCTACAAGGTGCTGGTGCGCATCTGCGAGGGCCTCGGGGTTCCCCGGGAGCGAATGGGCCTGTCGTGGTACGGCCCCGACGGCTCTTACGCTGGGGATGTCACGGTCGCCGAATCCCCGAAGGGGGTGAGCGAGGAGATGAAGCGTCGGACTGTCGTGGGCGCGCTGTCGGTCGCGGTCGTCGGGGAGTCGCTCGTGGGCGACCTGGTCGAGCTGGCGCTGCCTGCTGGTGAGCCGCTGCCGTCGCGGCTGGAGATGTTTCACGTGCACATCGTCAGGACTGCGATCGAGCAGCTGCGGGGACTGGCGCGGCAGCACGGCGGGCAGGCCGATCTGTTCGCCGCCGCCGCGCGGCAGTTCACGCGGTGGCTTGAGGTGCCTGGGACCGATGTAGTCAAGGCCAAGTTCGCGGCCGCGCTGTCCGAGCTGCACACCGAGGCCGGGTGGTGTTGCTATGACTCCGGCATCGACGGGCGCGGCCACTTCACCCGCGCCGCGGCCCTGGCCGACTGGGCCGGGGACACTTTCGGGGTCGTCAACGCCGCGTGGCATGCCGGGGCGACGATGGTCCGGGCCGGGCACCCCAACGAGGCGCTGCAGTGCTTCCAGCTCGGGCACTTCCAGCTCATGGGGCACGCCAAGACCAGGCAGGTGACATTCGGCGCTGACGACCCCCGGATGGCGGCCATCGCCGCGCGGTGTGACATCAGCTCCGCGGCCGCCTACGCACTGCTCGATCAGCCTCACAACGCCAAGCACTTCCTGGCCGCGGCGCGGGACCGTGGGGCAGGTCGTGATGCGTTCGACCGCGCGGACGCAGACCTCAACGCGGCACTGATTCTGCGGGACCTCGGCCGGGGGGATGCGGCCCAGTCCTGTGCGCAGACGGCGGCGCGCACCTTCGATGAGCACCACTCCCGGGGAAGAGCGGTGGCTGATGTCGTCTCAGCGGAAGTGCACCTGCAGGCCGGGGAGCCGAAAGGACCGGACATGGCGAAGAGAGCAATCGACTCGGTGGCCACCCTGCACTCCGTTGTGCTGCAGCGTGTCTACCTGCCTCCGCTGATCAACGTACTGGACGCCCGGCCCGGCGCCGATGCCCGCGAGCTGGCGCGCATGGCCCGGAAGGTCGCCGCGACGCGGGCGTAGCGATCTACCCGGGAGAAACCTGGAACGTGTGGTCAGACCAGGCGGAGTCGGTCGCGGTGGACAGCCACTTGCTCCGGGCGGGCCACCATGGTGGTGTCTAGTCTCGGCACCGGTGACGCCCCGCATCCGCAACCCGCTCGCGGCGTTCATCGCCACGCTGCCGCGGCGCAGGATCGATCACCACTTTTGCGATCACCATCGCAGGCGTGCTGTAGAGCAGACCCAACGAACTGAGCGGTCCGCTGCGCCACAACAGCACGGCGACCAGCAGACCGATCACCACCGGCGGCATGCCTATCCCGGTGTTCGCGGTGGCAGGGCGAGCCGGCGCCCGGGGAACCGCCGTAGCGCCAGCAGAGCACCCAGCGGTATTCCCAGCAGCACCGCGATGAGCGTGGCGGTGGCCGAGATCGCAGCGTGAGCAGGGTGATCTGCCAGGTCTGCTCATCGCCGCTGATCAGCAGCCGCTACGTGTCGGCGATGCCCTCGGCCAACACGCCCACCGCGATCGTCTTTACCCCCGGCCGGCGTCCGCGATGAACACCGGCAGGAGCTCATCGAGCAACCCCGAGTCCTGAGTACTCGTCGTGGTCGCGAGGGTGATCGACCGTTCACCCGACGGCTCGGCGGCCGGATCGGAACCATGGGCACCCACAAGCAGAGCCACCAGCACGATCAACGCATAGAGCAGACCGATTCGGCGCATGGTCACACGATAGGGAGCGTGACACCGCTGACCAGGTTTGGCGGCCGGTGGGATAGTCGCCCCGACGTGAAAGCCGTGGGACGCCATCCAGAGTCAGCGACAGGCCGCCGAAGCCGCCGATACAACCAGACCTGAAGCAAGAACTCGCTGGTCAGATGATGCAGTTCTGTGACGCGCCCCCGGCAGGACTCGAACCTGCGACCAGGAGATTAGAAGTCTCCTGCTCTATCCGCTGAGCTACGGGGGCCGGGCGCTGCGGTGTGTTGCCCAGCGTAGCGAGCGGGATGTCTCACGAGGACTGCGACGGGGTACGGGCCGACACCGGTCACCTCCGTGATGCGCTCGACGAGACTGGGGCATCCTCGCCGCCACCGCCTACGCTGGCACGGTGACCACCGACGCCGCGTCCGCTCCGCCCGCCGTGCGGTCGGGCATGGCCGCGCTCGTCGCGATCGGGGTCACGCTCGCCGCCGCGGTGGGCTCCGGCCTGACGCTGCTGGTGGCCGGTGACGTGCTCGCCGCGCTCGGACTGCCCGACCCCGGGCTGGCCACCCGGGCCGGACTACCCGCCGCACGGGTGGTCTCCGAGTGCGCCGCGGTACTCACCGTCGGCTCGCTGCTGCTCGCCGCGTTCCTGGTGCCGCCCCAGCCGTCGGGCTACCTCGACGTCGGCGGATTCGCCGCGCTGCGCACGGCCAGGGTGTCAGGTGCGGTGTGGACACTGGCCGCGGCGCTGATGGTGCCGCTGTCCGTGGCCGACGGGGTCGGGCGCCCGGTCATCGACGTGCTCGACCCGGTGATCCTCGCCGATCTGGTGCCCCGGCTGTCCCAGGCCGGGGCGTGGGCGCTCACCGCCGGGATCGCGCTGCTCGTCACCGGTGGGGTCAGCGCGGCGCTGTCCTGGGGCGCGACGGTGGGGCTGCTCGGGCTGTCGCTACTGGGGCTGCTGCCGGTCGCGCTCACCGGGCACTCCGCGTCCGGGGGTGCGCACGACATCGCGACCAACAGCCTCATTTACCACCTGCTGGCCGCGGCGCTGTGGGTCGGCGGGCTGGTCGCGGTGCTCGCGCACCTCGCCCGGGCCGGCGAGCATGCGGGGCTCGCCGCATCCCGCTTCTCCCGGCTCGCGCTGGTGTGCTGGATCGTGATGGCCGCATCCGGGGTGGCAAATACGCTGGTCAGGGCCACACCCGGCCAGCTGTTCACCACCTCCTACGGGGCGCTGGTGCTCGCCAAGCTCGGGGCGCTCGGGGCGCTCGGCGTGCTCGGGTACCTGCACCGCCGTGGCGCGGTGGCCGCAGTGGCGCGGCGCGGCGACCGTTCCGCGATGCTGCGGCTGGGCAGTGGCGAGATCCTGCTCATGCTCGCCACCATCGGCCTGGCCGTCGCGCTGGGACGCACCCCGCCGCCATACGAGGTGCTCGGCGAGGCGCCCAGCACCACCGAGGTGCTCATCGGCTACGACCTAGCCGGTGCCCCGACGCTGGCCCGGCTGCTGCTGGACTGGCGCTTCGACCTGATCTACGGGGTGCTCGCGCTGGTGCTGGCGGGGATGTACCTGGCGGGGGTGCGCCGGCTGCGGCGCCGCGGCGACGCTTGGCCCGCGGGGCGCACGGTCGCCTGGCTCCTCGGCTGCGCGACCGTGCTCGTCGCGACGTCGTCGGGGATCGGGCGCTACTCGATGGCGATGTTCAGCGTGCACATGGGCACTCACATGCTGCTGTCGATGCTGGCGCCGATCCTGCTCGTGCTCGGCGCGCCGGTGACGCTCGCGCTGCGCGCGCTGCCCGCTACCGGTGCCGGCGGGCCGCCGGGACCCCGGGAGTGGCTGCTGAGCTTCGTGCACTCCGGGTTCCTGCGGGCCTGCACCCACCCGCTGATGGTGCTGGCCATGTACGTCGGCTCGTTCTACGCCGTCTACTCCACCGGGCTGTTCGACGCTGCGGTGTTCTCGCACTGGGGGCACCTGGCGATGAACGCGCACTTCCTGCTGATGGGCTACGCGTTCTACTGGCTCATCGTCGGCGTCGACCCGGCGCCCCACCGGCTGCCGTACCTGGGCAAGCTCGGGTTGCTGATCGCCTCGTTGCCCTTCCACGCGTTCTTCGGTATCACGTTGATGAGCTCGTCCACCGTGATCGGCGGCGATTTCTACCGGGCGCTGGCGCTGCCGTTCGTGCCTGACCTGCTGGCCGACCAGCAGCTTGCCGGCGGCATGGCGTGGGCAGCGGGCGAGATCCCGCTGGTGGTGGTGCTCATCGCGCTGCTCGTGCAGTGGGCCCGCAGCGACGAGCGGGAGGCCAGGCGCTCGGACCGGCGTGCCGAGGTGGACGGCGACGCCGAGCTCGCCGCGTACAACGCGATGCTCGCCCGGATGGCGGGACGGGAGCCCTCCGGCGACGCGCAACGGTGAGCCCTCCTGGCCCCTGTGTGGGGTGCCCCACCGCGGAAGGGACGGCCCGCGACCGGGCCGTCCCATGCCGACGGTGAGGATCAGCAGCAGCTGGCGGCAGGCGTGCCCGCCGGGACCGCCTCACTGACCTCTTCCTGCTCAGTGGCGCTGGAGGGTGTGCAGCACTCGGAGCCGGCCTGCCTGTCGAGGGTGTCCGCGTCGGCCTTGACGACGTAGACCTCCCACGGCTCGGCGCCGGGGCCTTGCACCCACACCTTGTCCTGCACCGCGTAACAGCAGGTGGTGTCGTCCTCGACCGCGGTGTCGAGACCCGCCGCCGCCAGTCGCTCGGTGGCCGCGGTGACCTGCTCGGTGGTCTCGACCTCGACGCCGAGGTGGTCCATCACGGTGGGCTGGTCGGGCCGGCCTTCCACCAGCACGAGCTTCAGTGGGGGCTCGGGGATTGCGAAGTTGGCGTAGCCCGGCCGGAGCTTGGCCGGCTCGACCCCGAACAGTTTCGAGTAGAACGCGACCGACCCGTCCAGGTCGGACACGCGCAGGGCCAGTTGGATGCGGGACATGATTCCTCCTTGCTTGCTTCGACGGATGTCGAACCACTGCCAGTTAGATTGCCATCGAACTAGACGTCTGTCAAGATAGAGGTATGTCGAACCATGTCCTGCCGCTGCTGTGCTGCTCGCCGCAGACCGGGCAGCCGTTGTCTGCCGGTGAGGCCGCCGAGCTGGCCGGGGTGTTCAAGGCGATCGCCGACCCGGTACGGCTGCGGCTGCTGTCGCTGATCGCCTCCCACGCAGGTGGGGAGGCCTGCGTCTGCGAGCTGTCCGGGGCGTTCGACCTGACGGGGCCGACGATCTCGCACCATCTCAAGGTGCTGCGCGAGGCCGGCCTGATCGACGGTGAGCGGCGCGGCACGTGGATCTACTACCGGATCGAGCCCGAGCTGCTGGCGCGGCTGTCCGCGGTGCTGGTCCGCGCCGTGCCCACGGGGGTCAGCGCGTGACCGCCGGAGTACTCCTGACCGCGGGGCCGGCGTGATGACCGCCTCTCACACCGCCGAACGCGCCCCCGCGGCGGTGCGCCGGTTGCCCACGCTCGACCGGTTCCTGCCGGTCTGGATCGCCGCCGCCATGGCCGCCGGCCTGCTCGCCGGCCGTGGGGTGCCCGGCCTCGGGCCGGCGCTGGACGCGGTGGCCGTCGACGGGATCTCGCTGCCCATCGCGATCGGGCTGCTGGTGATGATGTACCCGGTGCTAGCCAAGGTGCGCTACGACCGGCTGGACACCGTCACCCGCGACACCCGGCTACTGGCGTCCTCGCTGCTGCTGAACTGGGTGCTCGGCCCGGCGCTGATGTTCGCGCTGGCCTGGGCGCTGCTGCCCGACCTGCCCGAGTACCGCACCGGGCTGATCCTCGTCGGGCTCGCCCGCTGCATCGCCATGGTCGTCATCTGGAACGACCTCGCCCGCGGCGACCGGGAGGCCGCCGCCGTGCTGGTGGCGTTGAACTCGGTGTTCCAGGTGCTCGCGTTCGCCGGGCTCGGCTGGTTCTACCTCGTCGCGCTGCCCGGCTGGCTCGGCCTGTACACCGCCGGTCTCAACATCTCCTCCTGGGACATCGCCCGCTCGGTGCTGATCTTCCTCGGCATCCCGCTGCTCGCCGGCTACCTCACCCGCCGCCTCGGCGAACGCGCTCGCGGCCGGGACTGGTACGAGCAGCGCTTCCTGCCGCGCATCGGACCCGCCGCGCTGTACGGGCTGCTGTTCACCATCGTGGTGCTCTTCGCCCTGCAGGGCGACGCGATCACCGGCCGGCCGCTGGACGTCGCCCGCATCGCGCTCCCGCTGCTGGCCTACTTCGCGATCATGTGGGCCGGATCGTTCCTCCTGGGCAAGGCCATCGGGCTGGGCTACGAACGCTCCACCACGCTGGCGTTCACCGCCGCCGGCAACAACTTCGAACTCGCCATCGCGGTCGCCATCGCCACCTTCGGCGTCACCAGCGGACAGGCGCTCGCGGGTGTGGTCGGCCCGCTGATCGAGGTCCCGGTGCTGGTCGCCCTGGTCTACGTCTCGCTCGCCGCCCGCCGCTGGTTCACGCCGTCGCCAAGATCCGAGGAGCGAGCGTGACCACCATCCCGGAGGTGCTCTTCGTGTGCGTGCACAACGCCGGTCGCTCCCAGATGGCCGCCGCGCTGCTGCACCACCATGCCGCCGGCCGGGTCACCGTCCGCTCCGCCGGCTCCGCCCCGGCCGGGTCCATCAACCCCGCTGTGCGTGACGCCATGGCCGAGATCGGGCTCGACCTGTCCGCCGAGTACCCCAAGCCGCTCACCGAGGAGGCCGTGCGTGCCGCCGATGTCGTCATCACCATGGGCTGTGGTGACGCCTGCCCGATCTACCCCGGCAAGCGCTACCTCAACTGGGAGCTCGAGGACCCCGCGGGCAGACCCGTCGAGCAGATCCGTCTGATCCGCGACGACATCGTCCACCGGGTGCGGACCCTGCTCGCCGAGCTTGTCCCCACTGCCTGATCTCTTCCACGTCGAGGATCAGCGGCCCTGGCCGGCGAGGAACTCCTCGGCGGTCAGGCCGAAGAGCACGACGTCCTGGTAGGCAGCGGCGGCGAAGTGATGCCGGCGTAGTCGGCCCTCCTCGACGAAGCCGAGCCGGCGGTGCAGCGCGAGGGACGGCGCGCTGAACGCGTACGCGGCGGCCTCGCATTTCTGGTACCGGCGCTCGGTGAACATGAACCGGAGCAGGATGCGAATCGCGTCGGTGGCGTAGCCATGGCGTTGGAAGGGACGGCCGACGGCGACGTCGTAGCCGAACCGGCCGTCGACGGCGTTCGTACTGTGCGTCCGGATCGTGCCCACCAGCTGCCCGCTGCGCAGCGACTCGATTGCGAGCTGGAACTCGTCCGCTCCCGGGTCGGGATGCGCGTGCTGCTCGGCCCAGCGCCGGTAGCCGGCGTGGGATCGCGGCGGCTGGACCCGGTCGGCGGCGCGCTGGTCGTCGGTTTCCAGATCGAGCTCCGCGATCGCCTCCGCGTCGGCCGGCTCCAACCCGCGCAGCCTCACGACACGGCCCCGCCACAGCGAACTCGCCATGCTGCGATCCTCCCGCAGCACGCCGGGCTCGTAGCACCGCGCACCGGACGGAAGTACCCGGCCTCGGCCCCGATCGCCCGCCCGTGAGGCTGGCGATCGAGGGCCTGTGGCGCGTGTGTTGATCAGGGGCGCCAGTCGAACGGGAAGTGCCGCGGTGGGCCCGGTCAGCGCCTCGACCCGCACATCGACCTTGCCGGGGATCGCGGCCTACCAGTAGGAGAGGTCTTCGGCGGCGACGAAGGTGATCGGGGCGTACTCGATGCCGCGCAGCTCGCCGATGAGGCTGCCGAACTCTGCGGCCCAGCCGCCTTCGTTGCCGGTGAAGATCTGCTCGAGGGCATGGCGCTGGTCGGTGTCCGCCTTGGAGTCGATGTAGAACATCAACTTCATGGTGGCATTGGGGTCGTTGATCCACATGTTGCCCTCGAACTCGCCGAGGGCGACGCCCAATCCGGCCAGGTCGGTGTGGCCGTAGTGACCCTCGTGAACCTGCCAGACGAGGGTGAACAGGCAGTCCCCGTGGGTAGGGGCCTGGGCAAAGCTGCACGGGCAGGGCAGTTTGCAGCTGCACACGTCGAACCACTCCCCGCGTAGGTGCCAGTCGGTCTTGTTCGATGCAGTCATGGTGCTCACTCCTATTACCCTAGGGGGGTATATACCGTCGCCGACGCTAGGCGTCTCGGCTTGGTCACGCAAGTACCCCTTAGGGGTTAGGTGTATAGCTATCTTTGCGCTGTTCGAGAGGTCGGCATCGCCCAATGCCGGTCGGTCCAGCGCTCGGCTTCCAGGGGAGCGCACCTCCCACCGACGGAATACCTCGCTCCGACCGGTGCTGCCAGGACTTGTGCACATCAGCTGCGCTGTCCACAGGCCTGGCCGTCGCGTGCTCCCGGCCCTGCCGCTCACCGTCGATCCTGGTCGGACCGGCCACGGGTGCCGGTGCCCCCGGTCCAAACCGGTCGGGCCGCAGCGTGTATCGGGACCACAGTGTGAGGAGAGCAGTGATGAGGAACGAGACTCCGGTGACCCTGGTGGGCAGGGTGGTCAGTGACCCCAGGTCGGTCAGGTTGGGTGACGACGGTGCCATGAAGATCAGCTTCCGGGTGGCGGCCAACGAGCGCCGCTTCGACAAGGCCTCGGAGAAGTGGGTGGACGGCGACAGCCTCTACCTCACGGTGAACTGCTGGCGCTGGGTCGCACAGGGAGTGGGCGGTTCGCTGGCCAAGGGCGATCCTGTGATCGTCAGCGGGCGGCTGCGCACCCGCGAGTGGACCACCGAGCAGGGCGAGCGACGGTCGGTGACCGAGCTCGAGGCCAGCGCGGTCGGGCCCGACCTGACCCGGTGCTCCGTCACGATCCGCCGCCCGCGCCGGGCGCAGGACCCGTCCGACGCGGCCGTCGAGGACAGCGGCCAACCCGCGGAGCCGGACGCCGAGGACATCGAGGGCCACGATCAGCTCTCGGAGCTTGCCCGCGCCGCGCAACCGCTGGTGCCCGCGGGGGTCTGATCGGCGCGTGCCGGGCAGCGGACGGCCGCGCTGCCCGGCACCGGCGGTCACATCTACCATCGCGGCCGTGGCTGAGTTCATCTACACCATGAAGAAGGTGCGCAAGGCGCACGGCGACAAGGTGATCCTCGACGACGTGACCCTCGCGTTCTACCCGGGCGCGAAGATCGGCGTCGTCGGCCCCAACGGTGCCGGCAAGTCCAGCGTGCTCAGGATCATGGCGGGTCTCGACCAGCCCAACAACGGGGAGGCGTTCCTCGCTCCCGGGGCCTCGGTGGGGATCCTGCAGCAGGAGCCCACGCTGTCGGAGGACAAGACCGTCCTGGGCAACGTCGAGGAGGGCGTCGGCGAGATCAAGACCAAGCTCGACCGGTTCAACGAGATCGCCGAGCTGATGGCCACCGACTACTCCGACGAGCTCATGGCGGAGATGGGTCGGCTGCAGGAGGATCTCGACCATGCCGACGCGTGGGACCTGGACTCGCAGCTCGAGCAGGCCATGGACGCGCTGCGCTGCCCCCCGGGCGGCGAGCAGGTGTCCCACCTGTCCGGCGGCGAGCGCCGCCGGGTGGCGCTGTGCAGGTTGCTGCTGTCCAAGCCAGACCTGCTGCTACTCGACGAGCCGACCAACCACCTCGACGCGGAGAGCGTGCTGTGGCTCGAGCAGTTCCTGGCGAGCTACCCGGGCGCGGTGCTGGCCGTGACCCACGACCGGTACTTCCTCGACAACGTCGCCCAGTGGATCATGGAGCTGGATCGCGGGCGTGCCTTCCCCTACGAGGGCAACTACTCGACCTACCTGGAGAAGAAGGCCGAGCGGCTGGCGGTGCAGGGCCGCAAGGACGTCAAGCTGCAGAAGCGACTGCGCGACGAGCTGGCCTGGGTCCGCTCCGGCGCCAAGGCCCGGCAGGCGAAGTCGCGGGCGCGGCTGCAACGCTACGACGAGATGGCCGCCGAGGCCGAGCGCAACCGCAAGCTGGACTTCGAGGAGATCCAGATCCCGGCCGGGCCACGGCTGGGCAACGTCGTGGTCGAGGTCGATCACCTGGACAAGGGCTTCGACGGCCGGATGCTCATCAAGGACTTGTCCTTCACGCTTCCCCGCAACGGCATCGTCGGCGTGATCGGGCCCAATGGCGTCGGCAAGACCACCCTGTTCAAGACCATCGTCGACTTGGAGGAGCCCGACTCGGGCAGCGTCAGGGTCGGTGAGACGGTCAAGGTGTCCTACGTCGACCAGAACCGGGCCGGGATCGACCCGTCCAAGACGGTATGGCAGGTCGTCTCCGAGGGTCTGGACCACATCCGGGTCGGCAACACCGAGATGCCCTCGAGGGCCTACGTCAGCGCGTTCGGGTTCAAGGGCCCCGACCAGCAGAAACCCGCCGGCGTACTGTCCGGTGGTGAGCGCAATCGCCTCAACCTCGCACTCACGCTCAAGCAGGGCGGTAACCTCATCCTGCTCGACGAGCCGACCAACGACCTCGACGTCGAGACGTTGGGCTCGCTCGAGAACGCTCTGGAGCAATTCCCGGGCTGTGCCGTGGTGATCTCCCACGACCGGTGGTTCCTCGACCGGGTCGTGACCCACATCCTCGCGTGGGAGGGCACCGAGGAGAACCCCGCGGCATGGTTCTGGTTCGAGGGCAACTTCGAGGCCTACGAGCAGAACAAGATCGATCGGTTGGGGGTCGATGCGGCAAGACCGCACCGGGTGACCTACCGCAGGTTGACCCGCGACTGAGCCCGGCACGACCGGGTGGCGGCAGAAGGGTCGGGGAGGTGGACGGCACGGCGCGGGTGCACGCCCCCAATGGCGGGCGCAGCGAGTTCGGCGCCGGCGGCGGTGACGCCGCAGCGCTGATCGACTCTGCGCTGCAGCTGCGATGGCGTGCTCCGGAGGTCACCCTGCTGCTCGCCGAGCGCGCTGCGGCCTGGGCCGGCGAGGATGCCACTGCCGCGCTGCGCGCCGAGCAGCTCGTCGCCGCGAGCCTGAACGCCCTCGGCCGGGGCGCCGAGGTGATCGGCCGCGCGCTGGCGGCCGTTCGGTGCGCCGAGGACGCCGGAGCCACGGGCGAGGTTGCGCCGCTGCGTGTCGAACTGGGCGGTGCCGCGGTCGAGGCGGGCGATCCGGCAGCGGCGTTGGCCGTGCTGCGGCCGATCCTGGTGCCGGGGGCGGCCGCGGTGTCACAGGTCCGGGCGTCCGCGCTGGTGCATGGCGGCAGCGCTCTGATGCTGCTCGGCAGGCCCGGTGACGGGGACCGTGCGTTTGCCGAAGCCGACGATCACTACCAGGGGAGCGCGGATCCCGACGCGGTGCTGCTACGGGCGGCGCTGCGGGCCCGCCGCGCCGCCCGGCACCGGCGTGACGGCGAGCCGGTCGCGGCCGAGGCCGACGTCGACCGTGGGCTGGAGCTGCTCGCGGGCCTGCCGGACCCCGACGACGACGGGGGCCAGGTCCGCGCCCGGCTGGTCCTCGAGCGGGTGCTCGCACTGCTGGATCGCGGGGAGCGCAGTGTCGCGCTGCGCGAGGCGGTGCCGGTGCTGGACCGGCCGGTACGCGCGGCCGTGGCGGGCCCCGCGGCGTGGCTCCGGCTGGTCCTCGCCACCCGGGTGCACCTGCCCGCCGGGTACCACGAGCCTGCGGTAGCCCTCCTCGGCGACGCCGTGCGTGTCGCCGAGCGCCACCAGGTGGACGCGGTGCTGGGCGAGTGCCTCGACGGGCTCTCGCGGGTGCACGAGGCACGCGGGGAACTGGCCGAGGCGCTGCACTGCCTGCGCTCGGCGCACGCCGCCACCTACCGGCGCCGTCGCGTCGTCGAATCGGCGCGGGCCGCTCTGGTCGAGGAGCGGGTGGCGGGGCGGTCGGCGGTGCCCGACCTCGTCGAGCAGATCGTCGCGCTGCTGGGGGCGTCGCAGAACCGGCAGTGCGGCGCGCTCGCCGAGGAGACCACCCAGCTGCTGGACCGGCCCGTCTTCCACCAGCGGGTTGATCTGGTCCTCGACGACGAGCACCCGCCGCCCGATCGGATACCGGCCGGGGCGGAACCCGAGCCGGCCCGGGAGCCGGAACCGCCCGAGCTCGAGCCTGAGTCCACGACGCCTGCCGTGAAGGGCACTTTCACTGCGTCCGACGCAGTGA
>JBOHGT010000006.1:0-6774 GCA_050700385.1 Pseudonocardiaceae bacterium
GGTCTCGGCGGCCAGCTGCTCACCGGACGGGGCGACATCGAGGCGGCGCGGCGGGCGTTGGGCCCGCTGCGGCCGGACGTGCCGGCGCCCCCGATCCCGCCGGGCGCCGACTTCGCCCAGGCCGGCACCCCGACGTTCATCACCCCCAACCGGGACTTCTACCGCGTCGATATCAACCTGACGCTGCCGCAGCTGACCCCGCAGGACTGGCGGCTGCGGGTGCACGGGATGGTCGACCGCGAGCTGACGCTGGACTGGGACGACCTCGTCTCGCGCCGCTCGGTGGAGCGAACCGTGACGATGACGTGCGTGTCCAACGAGGTCGGCGGCCCCTATGTCTCGACGTCGAACTTCACCGGGGTGATGCTGCGCGACATCCTGGCCGAGGCCGGCGTGCGCGACGGCGCCGACCAGGTCTTCACCACCAGCGTGGACGGGTGGACCTGCGGGACGCCGACCGCGACGGTGATGCAGCCCGACCGCGAGGCGATGCTGGTCTACGCGATGAACCGCGAGCCGCTGCCGATCGAGCACGGCTTCCCGGTGCGGATGCTGGTGCCCGGGCTCTACGGCTTCGTCATGGGCACCAAGTGGATCACCGACATCGAGCTGACCACCTTCGCCGAGGACGTCGCCTACTGGAGGCAACCGGGACGGGATTGGGCGACGCGGGCGCCGATCAAGACGATGTCCCGGATCGACAGTCCCGGCCCGTTCGGCCGGGTGCCCGCGGATCGGGTGACGATCGCCGGGATCGCGTGGGCGCAGACCGTCGGCATCGACCGTGTCGAGGTCCGCGTCGACGGGGGCGAGTGGATGCCGGCGGAACTGTCCACAGAGGTCAACATCGACACCTGGCGCATGTGGCGGCTTCCGCTGCCGGGGATCCGCCCGGGGCTGCACTCCGCCGAGGTGCGGGCCACCGACAGGTCCGGTTACACGCAGCCACCCGAACGGGTCATGCCCATCCCCGACGGGGCAACGGGGTGGCACGCTGTGCGGTTCACAGTCCAATAGGGATTCACCCAATAGGATTTACCCAAGAGGACTCACACAGCGTGGCCGGTCAGTCCACATTGGATCTCGACCGAGCTGTGGTCGTGTCCGGATTGTGATCCGACCCGCTTGAACCGCCCCGGCGGCGTCATCGAAATACGAAGTGGTAAGGCCCGGACCAGCCGGGCGATCTGAGAATGGAGTTGAGATCCTGTGAGGAAGATCCAGCGACTGGCCGCCGTCGGCGCTCTGGCCGGCCTGACCGTCGCGCTCGGCGCGTGCAGCGCGAGCGAGGAGCCCGCCGCCGGCGGCGGCGACGCGGCCCCGGCCCCCCAGGCCGAGCCCCCGGCGCCGGAGTCGTCACCCGCCGGTGGTGAGGGCGTCACCACCATCGACCAGATCTTCGGCCCGGGCTGCGGCCAGGTGCCGACCGAGGGCGAGGGCTCGGCCCAGGGCATGGTCGACGACCCGGTGGGCACCGCGGCCAGCAACAACCCGCTGCTGACCACCCTGGTGCAGACCGTGACGGCCGCCAACCTGGTGGACACCCTGAACGACCCGAACGCGCAGTACACCGTGTTCGCGCCGGCGAACCCGGCGTTCGAGGCGCTGCCCCCGGGCACGGCCGAGCAGCTGACCACCGCCCCCGACGTGGCGCAGCCGACCAGCCAGCTGTCGCAGATCCTGACCTACCACGTGATCCCGCAGCGTTACGACGCCGAGGGCATCGTGGAGGCCGGCTCGCTGACGAGCGTGCAGGGCGGCGCCGTCCAGGTCACCGGCACCCCGGATGCTCCGGTCGTCAACGGCGCCCAGGTGCTGTGCGGGAACATCCCCACCTCGAACGCCACCGTGTTCGTGATCGACCAGGTCATGATGCCGCCGGCAGCCTGATCCGGCGCAGCAGCACCACAACCAGGGGCGGCCCCGTGACGGGGCCGCCCCTGGGCATACGCGAAGCCCGGCGGCAGGCCGCCGTGCGGTCCCGAACGACTTTGTTCCTGCGTTCACAAGCGGCTACCGTGGACAGGTCACGGCACCGGCCCGACACGGCCGAGCACCGGGCCGCCAGCAGGCAAGCAGCGCATATCCGATAGGGAGCGTGACGGTGCAGCGCAACGGCAGGGACGTCGCCCCGCGGGTCCGACCCGACGTGCCCGCCGGGAACGGTGCCACCGTGCCTGCCGTCGACGCCTCGGCCCCCGACATCCCCGCTGCGCGAGAGCGGGCCCGGGACGTCCCGGAGGCCGCGGTGGCCCGGCTCGCCCTCTACCTGCGAGTGCTGTGCTCGCTCATCGAGCAGGGCGTGCGCACGATCTCCAGCGAGGAGCTGGCCAGCGCGGCCGGGGTGAACTCCGCGAAGCTGCGCAAGGACCTCTCCTACGTGGGGTCCTACGGCACCCGCGGCGTCGGCTACGACACCGCGCGGCTGGTGGAGCACATCGAGCGGCTGCTCGGGCTGAACCGGCACCACAGCGTGGCGGTGGTCGGGATCGGCAACCTCGGTCACGCCCTGGCCAACTACAGCGGCTTCCCGGGGCGCGGCTTCCCGGTGTCCGCGCTGTTCGACGTCGACGACGACCTGATCGGCGTGCCGGTGGGCGGGCTCCCGGTAGATCACATCGAGGACATCCCGCGGGTGTGCACCGAGCGTGAGGTGACCATCGGGGTGATCTGCACTCCGGCCGTCGCGGCGCAGGACGTGTGCGACCGGCTGGTGGCCGGCGGGGTGCGCTGCATCCTCAACTTCGCGCCCGTGGTGCTCGCGGTCCCCGCCGAGGTCGAGGTGCGCAAGGTCGACCTGGCGGTGGAGATGCAGATCCTGAGCTTCCACGACGCGCGGCGCGCCGCCGGCGGCGGCGGCATCCTGGCGGTCATGGACGCGGTCGACGAGATCGTGGTGGGCCGATGAGCGTGCTGGTCGTGGGCCTGTCGCACCGCACCGCCCCGGTGCGGATGCTCGAGCGTGCCGCGGTGCCCGCGGAGGACACCGGCAAGATGCTCGGTGAGCTGCTGCAGGCCGAGAACATCTCCGAGGCGATGCTGGTCTCGACCTGCAACCGCGTCGAGGTCTATGCGGTGGTACAGACCTTCCACGGCGGGCTCGCGGACATCTCCGGTGTGCTCGCCCGGCAGGCGGGGGCCGGGCTCGAGGAGCTCTCCGCGCACCTGTACGTCCATTACGCCGCGGCCGGTGTCGAGCACCTGTTCTCCGTGGCCGCCGGGCTGGACTCGATGGTCGTGGGGGAGCCGCAGATCCTCGGCCAGCTGCGCGCCGCGTACCACGAGGCCGCCGCGGCCGGCAGCACCGGGCGGACGCTGCACGAGCTGGCGCAGCACGCACTGCGGGCCGGCAAGCGAGTGCACACCGAGACCGGGATCGACGCTGCGGGCGCCTCGGTGGTCTCCGAGGCGCTGGCCGACGCCTCCGACGCGCTCGACGGGCTGGCCGGACGGCGGGCGCTGATCGTGGGGGCCGGCTCCATGGGCGGGCTGACCGCTTCCCGGCTGCGCCGTGCGGGGGTCGCCGAGATCGTGGTGGCCAACCGCACCCTGGCGGCGGCGCAGCGGCTGGCCGCGACGAGCGAGGCCGAGGGCACCCCGTCGCTGGCCGTCGGGCTGGACGGCATCGAGCACGCGCTGCGCACCGCCGACCTGGTCGTGAGCTGCACCGGGGCGGTGGGCACCGTGCTCACCACCCGGCAGGTCGCCGCGGCCCGGACCGCGCCGCTGGTCGTCTGCGATCTCGGGCTGCCGCGGGACGTCGAGGCCGGTGTCGCAGAGCTGCCCGGCATCACGATGGTCGACCTCACCAGCCTGCAGCGCCGGCTGCAGGCTGGTGAGGACACGGATACCACCGCTGCCCACCGCATCATCGCCGAGGAGTTGCGTGGTTACCTCGTCGCGCAGCGCGCCGCCGAGGTGACCCCGACCGTCACGGCGCTGCGCAAGCGGGCCGCCGAGGTTATCGATGCCGAGCTGCTCCGGCTCGACGGCAAGCTGCCCGGGCTGGACGCGGTGGTCCGTGACGAGCTGGACCGCACCGTGCGCCGGGTGGTCGACAAGCTGCTGCACACGCCGACGGCGCGGGTCAAGCAGCTCGCCGGCGCCGGCGGCGGCGAGGCTTACGCCGACGCGCTGCGCGAACTGTTCGAGCTCGCCCCGCAGACCGCCGCCGCCGTCACCGCCACCGTCCACGCCGGACCCGAGAGCGAGGATGCGCGGTGACACCGTTGCGGCTGGGCACCAGGGGAAGCGCGCTGGCGATGGCCCAGACCGAGCAGGTCGCGCGCCGGCTTCGCGAGGCCGGAGCCGACGTGCGGATCGTGCAGGTCCGCACCGCCGGTGACGCGTCGTCCGCGCCGATCGCGGAGATCGGCGTCGGGGTGTTCGTCTCCGCGCTGCGCGAGGCACTGGCCGCCGGCGAGGTCGACGTCGCGGTGCACTCCTACAAGGACCTGCCCACCAAGCCCGACCCGCGGCTGGTGCTCGCCGCGGTGCCGGGGCGGGAGGACCCGCGCGACGCGCTGGTGGCCCGTGACGGGCTGGTGCTCGGCGAGCTGCCGCCCGGATCGGTGCTGGGCACCGGCTCGCCGCGGCGGGCATCGCAGCTACGTGCGCTGGGCTTGGGCCTGCACGTGGTGGCGATCCGGGGCAACATCGACTCGCGGATCCGCAAGGTCGTCGACGGCGAGCTCGACGGCGTGGTCATCGCCCGCGCCGGGCTGGCCCGGCTGGACCGCCTCGGCGAGGCCACCGAGGTGCTCGACCCGCTGCAGCTGCTGCCCGCGCCGGCGCAGGGCGCGCTGGCGCTGGAGTGCCGGATCGACGACGTCGACACCGAGCACCTGCTGGGAGGGGTGCTCGACCACCACGGCACCCGCTGCGCCGTCACCGCCGAGCGCGCGCTGCTGGCCGCGCTGGAGGCCGGCTGCAGCGCGCCGGTCGGCGCGCTCGCCGACGTGGTCGAGGACCTGGACGACGAGGGACGCGTCGTCGAGCGGCTGTCGCTGCGCGGGGTCGCAGCGACGCCGGACGACGAGCTGATCCGCGCGTCCGCGACAGGGGAGATGACCGTTGCCGAGCAGCTGGGTCGCGGGGTCGCGGCCGAGCTGCTGGACCTCGGCGCGGCTGCACCGGGCTCGGACCCGGCGCTGCGCGGCCCGGGTCGACGCCCGATGGGAAATGACTAGATGAGCCGTACCTGCAAGACCACCGGACGTATCGCCTTCGTCGGCTCCGGTCCCGGCGACCCCGGGATGCTGACCGTCTGCGCCCACCAGCGGTTGACCTCCGCGACGCTGCTGGTGACCGACCCGGACGTGCCCGCCGAGGTGCTCGCACTCGCCGCGGACGGCGCCGAGGTGCGCCCCGCGGTGGGTGAGCCCGCGGATGTCGCCAGGGACCTCGTCGCCGAGGCCAAGGCCGGCCGCACCGTGGTGCGGCTGGTCGCGGGTGACCCGCTGACCGCCGACGCGGTGGTGGCCGAGGCGCTGGCCGTCACCCGCACCTCAGTGCCCTTCGACGTCGTGCCCGGCGTGCCCTCGGGAACCGCGGTGCCCGCATATGCCGGGGTGCCGCTGGGCTCGGGGCACACCGAGGCCGACGTGCGGGCGGGCATCGACTGGCGGAGCCTGGGCGTCGCCTCGGGGCCCCTGGTGCTGCACGCGACCGTCTCGCACCTGGCCGAGGCGGCCTCGTCGCTGGTCGAGCACGGGCTCGCGCCCCAAACCCCGGTGGCGGTCACCGCCGACGGCACGATGGCCACCCAGCGCACGGTGGACACCACGCTCGCGTCGCTGAGTTCCGACGCGGGCGAGCTCACCGGGCCGCTGGTCGTCGCCGTCGGCGCCGCCGCGGGGCAGCGATCGAAGCTGTCCTGGTGGGAGTCCCGCGCGCTGTACGGCTGGAAGGTGCTCGTGCCGCGCACCAGGGAGCAGGCCGGCGCGATGAGCGAGCGGCTGCGGGTGCACGGCGCGGTGCCGGTCGAGGTGCCGACCATCTCCGTCGAACCGCCGCGCTCACCGGCGCAGATGGAGCGTGCCGTCAAGGGCCTGGTGGACGGGCGCTACCAGTGGGTGGTGTTCACCTCGACCAACGCGGTGCGCGCGGTGTGGGAGAAGTTCCGCGAGTTCGGGCTCGATGCCCGCGCGTTCTCCGGCGTCAAGATCGCCTGTGTGGGGGAGGCGACCGCCGAGAAGGTCCGGTCCTTCGGCATCACGCCGGAGCTGCTGCCGTCGGGCGAGCAGTCGTCGGAGGGCCTGCTGGCCGACTTCCCGCCCTATGACGACATCCTCGACCCGGTGGACCGCGTGTTGCTGCCGAGGGCCGACATCGCCACCGAGACACTCGCCGCCGGGCTGCGTGAGCGTGGCTGGGACATCGACGACGTGACGGCCTACCGCACGGTGCGGGCCGCGCCACCGCCCGCCGAGACCCGAGAGATGATCAAAACGGGCGGGTTCGACGCGGTGTGCTTCACCTCCGCATCCACGGTGCGCAACCTCGTCGGCATCGCGGGCAAGCCGCACGCGCGGACCATCGTCGCCTGCATCGGGCCGGCGACGGCCGAGACCGCGACCGAGTTCGGCCTGCGGGTGGACGTGCAACCCGAGCTCGCCCAGGTGCCGTCGCTGGTGGACGCGCTGGCCGAGCACGCGGCCCGGCTGCGCGCCGAGGGTGCGCTGCCGCCACCCCGCAAGGTCAAGGCCCGCCGCCGCTGAGGTGACGACGCGCCCCACGCCGTGAAGGGCACTTTCACTGCGTCGGACGCAGTGA
>JBOHGT010000007.1:0-2726 GCA_050700385.1 Pseudonocardiaceae bacterium
CCACCAGCACCTGGGTGCAGGCCAGGCCCCGGCCCTCGAGGGCGCCGTGGAGCCGGTCGGCCAGCCCCTTGGCCACGAAGGCGACGACGTCGAGGCGCTCCGCCGGAGGGTCGAACTCGTGGGCCTCGGCGAGCTCGGACGGCGGGATCCTCCACCCCTGGTGCTCCTCGTCGAGCCCCCGGGCCCGCCGGTGCGCGCGCACCCCGGCAGGCCCGAAGCGGGAGGCGACGTCGTCGACGGGCAGCGCGGCGAACGCCCCGAGGGTGCGAAGCCCGAGCCGGTGCAGCAGATCCACCAGTTCCGCAGGCCCGCCCAGCTCGCCGATGCCCAGCGGGCCGAGAAAGCCGGCCGACCCATCCGGCGGGACCAGCAGCCCGCGAGGCGCGGCCAGTGCAGCCGCGAACAGGCCGTCGGCGATCCCGACCCGGCACTGCACCCCGGCCTGTGCCGCAACCACGTCGACAACCCGCTCGACCACCGCGGCTTCGCCGCCGAAGTACCGGGCCGGGCCACGGGCCGCCACCGCGACCAGCCCGGGACGCACCACCTCCACCCCGGGTGCCAGCGCCTCCACCGCGGCCACCACCGGCTCGAAGCAGCGGGCGTCCCGGTCCGGATCGTCGGCCACCACCGGCCAGCCCGCGCACCACACCGCGATTGTTCGGGTCGCCAGATCGACCACGAGCATCCTCCCACACCGGGTGTGCGGGCGACACACCGCACACCTGACCGCTGCGGGGAAGGCAGCGTGATCGAACCTATGTTCGAGTCCAGTGAAACCGAGCACCCTGGCGCCGTCAACCCCGGAAAACTCTTCGACCCGGGCACCCGACACCGCGTACACCACTAGGCAGCGCCGGCGCCGAGAAGACGAGGAGCACCCGATGACCGAGACCCTGCCTGCGGACCCGTTCACCGCGACCGCGGCTGGGGCCCGCCATGCCGCCTACGCCGAGCTGGCCGCCGCCGGCCGGGTGCACCGCATCACGCTGCCCACCGGTGCGCCGGCCTGGCTGATCACCGGCTATGACGAGGCCCGTAGGGCGCTGACCGACCCGCGGCTGGTCAGAGGCGGGCCGCTGCACGGTGCGCTCGGCGACCAGCTGCCCCCGGATGTGAAGGCGGCGATCGGCAACCACCTGCTGAACCACAACCCGCCCGACCACACCCGACTGCGCCGCCTGGTGGGCGCCGCGTTCACCCGCCGCCGGGTGGAGCAGCTCGCGCCGCGCATCCAGCAGATCGCCGACGCGCTGCTCGACGCGCTGGACGGCACCGTCGAGACCGACCTGATCGCAACCTTCGCCTACCCGCTGCCCATGACGGTGATCTGCGAGCTGCTGGGGGTGCCCGACGGCGACCGTGACGACTTCCGCAGCTGGACCACCACGGCCATCGCCGGCCCGTTCGCCGGCACGGAAGCCTACGTCGCGGCGGCCACCACGATAGTCGGCTACAGCCGGGAGCTGCTCGCCGGCAAGCGACGCAGCCCCACCGACGACCTGCTCTCGGCGCTGGTCGAGGTTCGCGACGGCGGGGACCGGCTGTCCGAGGACGAGCTCATCGCGATGGTGTTCCTGCTGGTCGCCGCCGGGCACGAGACCACCGTCAACCTCATCGGCAACGGGGTGCACGCGCTGCTGACCCACCCCGAGCAGCTCGCGCTGCTGCGCGCCGAGCCGGACCGGTTGCCGGCCGTCGTGGAGGAGCTGCTGCGCTTTGCCGGGCCGCTGCAGGTGACCATGCCGTTGGTCACCGCCGAGCCGGTCGAGCTCGGCGGGGTCCCCATCCCGGCCGGGGAGACGGTGTTCGCGGGGCTGCTGGCGGCCAACCGCGACCCTGCCCGGGTGGCCAACCCCGCCGAGCTGGACATCGGCCGGGCGGAGCACTCGCACCTGGCGTTCGGGCACGGCATCCACCACTGTCTCGGCGCGCCGCTGGCGCGCCTCGAAGGGCGGATCGCGCTCCAGACGCTGCTGTCCCGCTTCCCGGGACTGCGCCTGGCGGTCCCGCCGCACGAACTCACCTGGCAACCCAGCCTGCTGCTGCACGGCCTCACCACGCTGCCGGTGATGCTGGCCAGCAAGCCATGACCGGCGGAGGGAGCCCGGCGGGAGGACGGGCCGGCAGAGCTAGTCTGCGTGCATGACCGATCTGGCCCATACCGCGTTTGTGTCCCAGTTGGACAAGACCGGACCAGCTGTCTGGACAGCCCTCGACGGGGAGAACCGTGCTGCGTTCGAGGAGGAGTTCCGCACCGCTCTTATCGAGGTCGCCGAGACGTTCGATGTTGACCGTCTCGACCAGGTGGTGTGGCGCTGGTGGCCCCGTGCGGTGCTCGACGCCAACCCCGACCCGATCGCCGAGTACATCAGGCAGCGTCTCGGCGACGGCGACGAGTCGGTGCTCACCAAGACCACAGCGCAGCTGCGTGCCGAGATGGCCGATCAGGACCAATGCACTACGAGGTGATCTTCGCGCGCCACCCGGGGGCTTCCCCCGGTGCCCGGTGGGCGTAGTCGTTCAGCGGTGGGGGTGGTGGTGCGACATGCCGCGGTACGGGTCCCCACCGGGACGACGTGCACCGTGCGTTAGTCTGCTGCTACTCGCGGAGAGGGGTGCGTCGTGGCTGAGGTGTTCGAGCTGTTGTCCACCAGGGCGGGGCGGGTTGCGCTGGCCGCTCGGGACGTACCTGCGGTGTACCGGCTGCTCGTCGACGCGGGGAT
>JBOHGT010000008.1:0-6768 GCA_050700385.1 Pseudonocardiaceae bacterium
CGCGGCTGACCACCGTGCCGTCGCGCAGCCGCACGCCGGCGAGGCGATCCTCGACGATCTCCACCGACGCCACCTCGCCGTCTACCACGCTGATGCCGCGGGCAACCAGTTGCCGCGCCTCCTGGTCGATCGGCGGCGGCATCGTGTGGGAGAAGAACGTGACATCGGCGCTCCACTGCCGAAACAGCAACGCCTGGTGCACCGCCAGCGGCCCGCCGGCCAGCACACCGATGGCCTGGTCACGGACCTCCCAACCGTGGCAGTACGGACAATGCACCACATCCCGCCCCCACCGAGCCCGCAGCCCCGGTATGTCCGGCAGCTGGTCAACCAGCCCGGTGGTCACCAGCAGCCGACGTGCCCGGATGGACCTGCCGTCGGCCATCGCCACCGTGAACCCGGTGTCCTCGCAAGCCATGGCGCCGACCTCGCCGGGAACCACCTGGCCGCCGTAGCGGCGGACTTCCGCCCGACCGCGCTCCAGCAACTCGGCCGGCCGGATCCCGTCCCGGGCCAGCAGCCCATGCACGCCCGCAGCTGGGGCGTTGCGCGGAGCGCCCGCGTCGATCACCACCACCGACCGCCGGGCCCGAGCCAGCATCAGCGCCCCGCTCAACCCCGCAGCGCCACCACCGACCACTACCACGTCATAGCCATCCCTCAGCTGATCGGTCACCACGACCACCTCCACGACCACCCTGCGACCCCACCAACCATCGCGGCAAACTTTGTTGCCGATCTGGCAAACTGGCAGCATGGACACCGACCTCGACCAAACGCTCGCCGCGGTCGGACATGTATGCGAGGCGCACTGTGGAGATAGTGATCGATGACCTGTCCGGACCGCAGGTTCGGTGACTATCGCGAGGACGTCAATAGTGTTTACATGAGGGCTGGCGCTGCATGGTCCGCCGCCACCCTGAGAGCACCCTCGCCACAATGATGATGTGCTCCGGCACCATCTCCCACTCACGAGCGCAGCGCCGCCGTCAGCCGGCGGGGTGTTCTCCTCGAACACCTCGAACCGAAGGTGCTCCCTCGCTGACCACGGCGGGGTGGCGGTTCAGCAGAGCCGGGCCGCCGTTCAGGAGAACACAGGGTGGCCGTTCAGAAATGAGCCGTTCAGAACAGGTAGGTCCGCAGCACGGTGACGGTGTCGCCGTGGTGACCGCCCGGCGGTGCGAGACCAGGGGGCCGGGGCAGGAAACCGGGTACGCCGCTGAGTCCGTAGGTCTGGTCGTAGCAGGAGACCGGCAGCTCGCCCTGGTGCGGGAGTCGCAGGGTGATGTCGACCCCAGCGGCAGGCAGGTCAGCCACCCGGATCTCGCTCGGCCAACGCCCCGGCCGGCTACCCTCGACGGTGCGGGTGACCGGGGGCAGCCCCGGAACAGCCACCGTCACCTGCTCGACCTGGTGACCGGCCCGCAACACCACGGTGCCGGCGGACCGCGGTGACCAGACGTGCAGGGTCATCGTGTCACCGTGCCGGTACCGCAACCGCACCTGCGGAGCGGCCGCGGGCATCGCCGGAGCCGGGCCCAGCCACACCGGGCCGTCCGCCAGGCCGGCCGGGTCCGCGGCGCGATTCCGCACGTAGCCGCGGGTCCAGGCGGCCGGTTCGGCATCCCCACTCACCCACCTCGCGCGGCCGGTGTCGGCGTCGAGCTGGTAGGCCAGGTCGGTGCGGCGTGGATGCGCCGCGTCGACTCGATCCACGGCCAGCCCCGTCCCCGTCAGGGCCACCACCAGCAGCAGCACGGCTGCGGGTATCGCCACGGCCCGGCGCCCCCCGAGCGGGTGCTCGGGAGGTGGCAGGAGTAGCTCGATGATCGGCAGCACGGTGAACCCGAACAGCACCAGCGCCGCGGCAGCCACCCCACCCAGCGCGAGGCCTGCGACGTCGAAGGCGCCCACGGCCAGCGGCATCAGCAACACCGTGGCCGGGACGACCCCGGCGGTCATCGCGAGTGCGGCCCAGCCGGGACGGCGCCGCAGCAGCACCGCGAGCAGGCCGGCAACCGCCCCACCCAGGGCGGGCAGCGTGCACAGATGCGCCGCCCCGGGAGCGGACCAGGCGGCCAAGGCCCCGAGGACGACCAGCCACACCAGCCCTGCGCAGGCCAGCGCGGCCGGGCCGAGCCTGCGCCGCACCAGCAGGTACCAGCCTATGAGGGCGAACGCGGCCAGTCCGGCGACCGCGCACTGGACAAGCTGCGGACGGTACAGGAACGGGTTCTCGGCGTAGTCCGCCCGAACCGCGAGCAGCACCCACCACAAGCCTTGCGCCAACCCGGCGGCGGCGATCAGCGCCCCCGACACCGAGAGCGCCCCGAGCAGCAGCCGGGGGATGCTCAGCAGCCGGCGCCGGCGCGCCGCCACGACCAGCGTGACCAGCGCGAGCGCGGCGAGCAGGACCAGCGGCCACACCAGGTCGTCAGGATAGGTGAGCATCGGCCCGAGGAAACGGAAGTACACCGAGTCGTGGTCAGCGCCCAGCTCAGCCAGGTCGGCGCCGCCCAGCGCGCGGGTGAGCGCCAGCATCGTCGTGCCGTGGTGCTGCAAGCTCGCCGGGTCGAGGTTGCCGACCGTGTCGCCCGCCGTGTGGTAGTAAGCGGCGCCCTGCACGTAGGCGAAGTTCATGCCGGGCAGGCCCGCACCGGCGAACTCGGTGAAATCGGTGTTGTTCGGCAGCAGCCGGTAGATCTCGACCAGTGAGGAGTCGCCGTGCGGCTGCGCAGCGGCAGCGGCGAACAGATCGACCAGCGCCGCGTTGTCCCGGGATGTCTCGAACATCAGTGACGGCCCGCTGGTGCCACGGGCCTCCCAGTTCAGCACCACCGCGTGGCTCCGGGCCAGCGGATGCTCGCGGGCGAACAGCGACGCACCCAGCAGCCCCTCCTCCTCACCGTCGGTGAGCAGCAGCACCAGGTTGTTGCGCAGCCGGCCGGAGCCATCCGGTGAGTCGCTGCGCAGGGCGCGCACCGTCTCCAGCATCGCGGCGATCGCGGCGGCGTCGTCGGAGGCTCCCGGCCCACCCGCCACCGAGTCGTAGTGTGCGGCGAGCACGACGCTGCCAGTGGGGTTTCGCCCGGGCAGCGTGGCGACGATGTTCTCCACCCGACCGAACTCCGTGTACCCGGCGGCACTGATCGCTCCGACCCCACGGTGGATCTGCACCGAGAATCCTGCCGAGCCCAGCACCCCGGCCAGGTGGTCCCGAGCTCGGTCACTCGCCGCGCTGCCCACCGGCCGGGGTTCGGTGGCGATCTCCCACAGCGGGCCCAGCGCGCGCTGTGCGCTGAACTCCGGCGCAGGTGCGGACGCCGGGACAGCACGCGGCGGGCGCTCTGAGTACAGCGTCAGCGCGCCCACCGCCGCCACGACCAGCACCACCAGGCTGGCTGTGGTACGCCGGGCAGGGCCGGCCAGTGTCCCGATCATGTCACAATCCGAGCTGCCCGAGCCGCACGCTGATCCGTCGGTCGGTGGAGATCACCGGTTGCTCGGTGGAGACCCAGGGGGCGCCGTCGAAATAGGTCTGGGAGATCTTCTCAGCGGTGCGGGTGGCCAGGGCCTGCGTGGTCAGGGTGGGGTTCGGGCCGCCCAGGGCGTTGGCCAGTGCCGAGTTGTCGGCGATGAACAGCCGCGCGACGGCCCGGCTCTCGGCGTTGGCGTCGAGCACCGAGTCGCGCTCCGACTCGCCCATTCGCATCGAGGACTGCACGTGCAGGATGACCGGCGCCCAGTTGAGTCGGTACACCTTCTTCGCCCCGGCGCCCCGCAGCAGCTCGGCCGCCTTGCGGGCCAGGAACTCCCGGTTGCGCTGGGTGCGGGCGCTGCGGTGGAACTGCCGGAAGATAACCTTGGGCACCGGCCCGTGCTCGTCGGCGGGGAATGCCGAGAGCGTGACCCGGTTGTCCGGCTCCACGTCGTCGTCGGTGATGACCAGCGCGTTGAGCACGTTGTCGATCCCACCCTGCAGCAGGTCCTTGAGCTCCGGGCCGAGCAGGCGTCCCGCCGGCCCGTCCCAGGGACCGGTCTCGGGGTGCCCGTTGTCGTAGTGGCCGCGGACGCCGCTGTCGGACAGCGTCGCGGTGAACGCCTGCAGCGCCGGCGGCAGTCCGACGTTCTCGAGGCCACCGTGACCCGGCCAGTCCAGCCGGGCCGACGACGCGGCGCCCTTCGAGCTGCCGGTGTCGCGGTCGAAGGACCCGATCAGCCAGTCGAAATAGTGGTCGGTGTAGCCGCGGCCGACCCAGCCGTTGGGGTTGGGCAGGCCGCTGTTGAACCACAGCCGCGGGTTCTCGGTGCAGCCGCCCGCCATCACCACAACCTGCGCGTCCTCGCGGTGCTGGTCACCGGAGGTGTTGTCGCGCCAGGTCACCCCCGTGGCACGCAGCCTCCCGGCGCGGCGCTCGGTGTGGACCCGGGTGGCGTAGGCATCGGCGATCAGCTCGACCGGCCGGCCGGCCGGCGCCCACACGTCCGCGGTCAGCGCCATCGGGACGTAGCTGTTGTCGGTGGAGCGCTTGGCGAACAGGTTGCGCGGCGCGGCGAGCGGCTGCATGCAGCCCTGGAAGCAGTAGCCGCAGAACGTGCACCCGGTCGCCTGCGGGTACTGCAGCAGGAGAGGGTCGCTGGTGCGCCCGGCGGTGCCACCAGGCTGCAGGATCGCGTTCTCCTGCGGCCGGTAGGACGGGCGCAGCGTGGTCTTGGTCGTCTGCACCGGGAGCCCCAGCGTCTCGCAGCCCTCGAACCAGACCCGCTCCTTGCTGCCCATGGCGGCGGTCTGCACGGGCAGCGTGGCCTCCACCCACTCGAAGTAGGGCACCATCTCGGCGTAGCCGAACGGGAAGCGATGGCTGGCGTCGTACTCGCCGCGGTCCGCGCCCTCGTAGTCGTTGAACACCCCGCGATAGGCCCGTGGGGAGTTGCCGAAGTAGTGCTGTGTCGTCCCCCCGACACCGGAGATCTGCGTGACGAAGGAGTTCTGCGGCCACTCCCGGAACCAGGCCGGCTTCGACCGGTCGGTGGGACCGACCCGGAAGAAGCCGGCGAGCGGGTTGTTGGCGTCGTTCTCGAAGTGGGTCCACTGCTCGCGCGGCGTGGCGTGCCGGGGACCGGCTTCCAGCAGCAGCACGTCAAGCCCCCGGGCCGCCAGCTCCTTGGCCACCACCGGGCCACCGCCCCCGGCACCGATGATGATGACATCGCGCATCAGTCACGCACCTCCGTGCGACCTTGGTAGTAGCCGAGAAAGTCGTCCCAGCCCTCGACCGGGCCGTCCGGCTGGTACCCGGACAGTTCCCAGCCGACCGGGCGGCCGGTGAGCTGCTTGGTTGCGGGATCGAACACGGCGTACTCGCTGTAGCTGCCGAGCGCGGCGAACTCGAGTAACCCGCCGGCGATGAACCTCAGCAGGCCGGACACCGAGTCCTGCAGTGGTTGCGCGAACTCGGCGTCGAGCAGCGCGACCAGATCGGCATCAGGCCCCTCCAGCAGCGCAAAGACCAGCGCTTTCTCCGCGTAGGACAGCCGGGCGAACGGCGACAGAAACGGCCCACCCACCGCGGCCGGGTTCACCTGGGTGGCCAGCAGGTTGAGCAGGCCGGCCACCGCGAGCGACAACGGCACAGTGGCATCGTTCTCCAGTAGCAGGCGCAGCGCGTCGTCCAGCGTCGCCGCCTCCGATGGCAGCATGTCCGCCCCCGGTAGCACAATGCCGCTGTTGTCCACCCCGGTCGCCAGCGCTTGCGCCATGGGTCGAGCGATCTCGTCCGGGAACGGCACGAAGTTGTCCAGCGACTCCAGCAGGAAGTCGGTGGTCTTGGCCTCCAGCGCGCCTCGTTCCGTCCGCGGTGTGCCCTGAGCCTGGGAGTACGCATCGGGTCCTGGGAAGATGAAGACACCAAGGCCGTTCAGCGTGTCCCGGGCAAGCTCGGCGAGGACGGGACGCAACGCGGCTACGAGCTGCCCAAGCCCATCGCCGGTGCCGGGTTGCGCCAGCGCCGCGCGCGGCAGCAGTCCCCCCACGCCCGTGGCGGCGCCAAGCAAGCCCACGCGCGCAAGGAAAGCGCGTCTACCAAGCCGGACAGGCAAAACCATGATCGAACCTCTCTCCATCCCTATCCGCCGACCCGACCTGTACGACGTTCCCCTCCTGCGCTTCGAGTCCCAGGGCTAACCCGTGCGGCAACCAGCACCAGCGAGTGGCCGGGCGTCGCTATCCTGCGAGCTGTCGGCAAACTCCACCAGCTTGCCGGTACAAGAAATCGATGACTAGCGAGAGCGTGCAGCCCGGGACACCCGACGCGCACCTGCCCGCGACCCTCGAGCAGCTGACACCCGGGGCACAGGTACGAGGAGTCACCGCCGAGATCGTGAGCGTGGTCGCCGCGCACTGGCACGGCTCCAACGTGCTGACCCTGACCTACCGTGACTCCGGCGGCCGGCTCGGCGAGCAGTTGCTGCACCGGGACGACGAACCGCGGCTGGCGATCGTCAAGCCCTCGTCGGCCTGGTCCTTCGACGGTGACGGCGCCGAGTTCCGGCTGGCGGCAGAGGCGCTGCGGATCCGGATGGCCGCCCGGTTCGATCCGATGCTCGCCGTCAGCACCAGCGAGCTGGAGCCGCTGCCGCATCAGCTCGAGGCCGTCTACGGCGAGCTGCTGCCCCGCACACCGCTGCGGTTCCTGCTCGCCGACGACCCCGGCGCCGGCAAGACCATCATGGCGGGCCTCTACATCAAGGAACTGATGCTGCGCGGCG
>JBOHGT010000009.1:0-7547 GCA_050700385.1 Pseudonocardiaceae bacterium
ACCGCGGGCCGCGCCGGCCGTCGCGGCGCCGCTCCTCCCGCCGCGCCGCCTGACGCCGACCCCCGCGACGAGACCCGAACCCTCGACGACATCTGGCGGTGGTGAGCGCACCCATGGAGACGTTCCCGACGAGATCGGACGACCGGCATGCAGCCTCGACCGGGCTGGCTGCGGTCGTATTCGACGTCGACGGCACGCTGGCCGACACCGAACGCGATGGGCACCGGCCGGCGTTCAACGAGGCGTTCGCCGCCGCCGGGCTGCCCTACCGGTGGGACGAGGCCGAGTACGGCGCGCTGCTCGCGATCACCGGCGGGAACCGGCGCATCGCGCACTACCTGCGCGATCAGGGCGTGCCTCCCCAGGAAGCAGACGACCTCGCGGCGACACTGCACGTGACCAAGACTGATCTGTTCGTGGGGAAGGTGCGGGCGGGCCAGGTGCCGGCTCGTCCCGGCGTGGACGAGCTGCTCGACGAGCTGCGCACGGCAGGTGTGCGCCTCGCGGTGGCCACCACCGGTAGCCGGGATTGGGTGCTGGAGCTGCTCGACGGGCTGTTCGGCCCGGACGCATTCGAGTTCGTGCTCACTGGGACCGAGGTGTCTACCTTGAAGCCCGACCCCGCCGTCTACGAGCAGGCCCTGCTCGCGCTGGGTCTGCCCGCTGATCGGGTGATCGCCGTCGAGGATTCGGCCAACGGGCTACGTGCCGCTGTGGTTGCTGGGCTGCGGTGTGCGGTGGTGACCAACGACTACAGCCGTGACCAGGACTTCTCTGATGCCAGCGTGGTCTGCGATGGCTTCGTCCGCCACGGTCGCCGGCCGCTCACCGCGGACCTGCTCCGCGCCGCGTGCCGTGCCTGATGGACGCATGCCTCACACGACAGATCGACGGGCACGTCGTGAGCGGCCTACGCTGAACCAGACCAGCAGGCGATCAAGGCAGGGAGGTCTCGATGGCCGTCGAGCTCAACCACACCATCGTCATGGCCCGCGACAAGGAGGCCGCCGCGACCTTTCTTGCCGGGCTACTGGGGCTGCCCGCGCCGACGTCGTGGGGGCCGTTCATGGGGGTGGAGTTGGCGAACGGGGTAGCTCTGGACTACGTCGACACCGACGATGACATCCGCTCGCAGCACTACGCGTTCCTGGTCAGCGAGGCCGAGTTCGACGCGATCTTCGACCGGATGCAGGCGCTGAACCTGGCCTACTACGCCGACCCCCAGCACCGGCAGGCCGGTGAGATCAACCATCGCGACGGCGGACGCGGGCTGTACTTCGATGATCCGAACGGCCACAACCTGGAGGTACTGACCCGGCCTTATGGCAGCGGCGACCCGCAAGTCCGCGAGACCTGAGATCTGATCAGCGTGACGGAGGCCAGCAACCGAGGCATGTCGTAGCCTACTCCAGCTCCACCCGCTGCCCGTCGGGTGTCACGGTGAACCGCCAGCGGTCAGCGTCGGGGCTGCCCGCGTCGACCCACCAGCGGTGCGCCGTTTCGACCTCGTCCCAGAGCTGCCGGGGGCCGAACTGCTGCACCTGGAACTCCCCGTCGCTGGCGTCGGGGGTGGTGTGGGTCAGGCTGGCCCACGAGCGCGACCAGGGATCGATGAACCAGAGCATCCCGTTGCCCTCGCCTTCGTCGAAGGGCGAGTAGAGGTGACGGCACTGCGACACTCGCAGGCTGATCGCCAGCTGTGCGCCGTAGTCGCCGACGACGTGATGGGGGTGCACGTCGGTCCACGTGCTCGGCAGCTCGGCCCGCTGCTCTTCGGGGCAGACGATGTCGCTCAGGGGGTCACGCGGCACTCGCTGCTGACGCAGCCACATGAACCAGGACCTGCTCACGATGCGGCCGCAGGCCGCGCCGCCGTCGCCGACGGTGAGTGCCACCAACCCCCCGTCGAAATAGGGGTTGGCCCACGGGGTGAGGATCTGGCCCCCGGGCCGGGTCTGCTCGACCCACGGGTACGGGATGTGCTGGCAGGCCGCCGTGGCGATCACCCGGTCGTACGGAGCGTCGCGCGGGTAGCCGAGCGCGCCGTCGTCGGTGATCACCGTGACCCCGCCGAACCCGGCGTCGGACAACGCTTTGCGGGCACGGGTGGCGACGTCGGGGTCGATCTCGATGCTGGTCACCTGGTCGGCCCCGAGCCGGTGGGCCAGCAGCGCGGCGTTCCATCCGGTCCCGGTGCCGACCTCCAGCACCCGGTGCCCGTCGTGGACGTCCAGTGCGGCCAGCATCTCCGCAACCATCAGCGGCATGCTCGCCGAGCTGGTAGCAGTCCACCTCCTCGGATCGGGCCCCGGGTGTCCGTCGTCCACCTGGGTGACCACATAGTCGTTGGCGTAGGTCAGCTCCAGCCACCGGTCCGGGTCCTGCGCCCGATGCAGCGCTACCAGCGGCAGGTCCTCGCCGTCGTTGGGCACCCACACGGTGTCAGGGATGAACAGCTGTCGGGGGAGGGAGAGGAACGACGGTCGCCACTCCGGGGCCAGGCAGCCCACCGCGGCAAGCTCGTCGAGCAGTCGCCGCTGCGGGCCGCCAGGGTCGGTCACGGCCGTCGCCCTACTTCTTCTCGTGCTTGCCCGGGTCAGACGGCGGCGGCACGCCGGGCGCCTTGGCGTCGCCCGTGCTGGGGTCCGGCGGCTTGTCGTGCTTGCCCATGCTCGTTCTCCCCTGCTCGCGTCACGTGTTCGCTCGGTCACTCCTAGTATACCGCACCGGCGGGCTGGCCGCATAGGGGCGTCAGAGTGCCGGGGGCGACTCGAAGGGGTAACCATGGTGCTGGCCGAGCACGATGCCGCCCGACTTGCGGCCCGTGAGTTACTGCACCGCTGGGACCGCCCGCTGGAGCTGGGAGCATTCACCGCACTGCGGTTCCCCGAGGAGCCAATGAACACCGTGTACGTCGAGCTGTCCGGCGGCGCGATCTACCTCGAACGTCCGGCCGACGTCGAGCGGTACGCGAACATATTCGAGCAGCTCACCAGCCTCGCACTCGACGAGCAAGACACGGCCGAACTGCTCGACCAGATCAACAGGAGAATCTGATGGAACACCTGACCTGGCACAAGAGCAGCTACAGCAGCGGCCAGGGCGGCAACTGCATCGAGATCGCCGACCTGGCCCACAGCGGCCGCGCCGTGCGCGACAGCAAAGACCCGCACGGCCCGGTCCTGTGGCTCACCCCCGCCGAGTGGACCGCATTCACCGCAGGTGTCCGCAATGGCGAGTTCGACTGACCGACACAAGCAGCGCCCCCGCGCTTCCTGCGCCACGTCTCGGTCCTGGCGGGCAGATCAGCGCCGCAGCCACCACCCGCCGTCCGCACAGTGCCGTGTACCGGCCGCTGCGCGCGGCCAGCCCGGCGGCGTAGGCGTCATCGCGTTCCCGCGCTGCGGCAGGCGCTGGGGGAGGGCGACGACCTAGCTAGAGTCGGACACCGCCACCCGCGATCCGGCCGACACCCACGCCCGACCACCGGCCGTTGACCGCCGCCGAGGCTGTCGCGCGCTTCGGGCCGACGCTGCTCGCCGACTCCGACCAGACGGTCGCGGACTCGTGTCGAGTGCGCCACGGCGAGGAGGATGTTCGGCGGGATGGCCGCCCGCGTTTCGTGAGGTGACCGGGGACCTGGCCGTTCGATGATGGCAGATCTGCAACGACGACGGCCGATGTGACGATACCGTCACAGGAGTTGTCTGTCACCGACGATTGTGCGGACGTGCTCACGTGCCGTGCGCGGCGTTGTGGGGCAGCGCGGCCAAGACGAGGGGAGATCCTCATGCCGGACAGCGAGTTGGGGTTGGCCGAGGCGATCGAGGTGGTACGCCGCGAGCTCCGCAGGGCACAGGATGCCGGGCGAGGTGCGGATGTGCGGTTCAGCGTCGGGTCGGTTGAGGTTGAGCTGGCCGTCGAGGTGGTCAGGAAGGCGGGAGGCGAGGCGTCGGTCAAGGTTCTCAACGTGTTGTCCCTGGGCGGAAAGAGCGAGGTCTCCACGGGGGACACGAACCGCGTGAAGGTGATGCTGACCCCGATCGGTGTCGGTGGCGTGCCTGTCGAAGTTGCCTCCGCGCAGGATCACCGCCCGGACGGGGAGGGCAGCGATGACCTCGCGCAGGGCCGCTGAGCCTGTTTCCTCCCTGGGCACCGGGTTGGAGGCGTTTGTCGGCGTAGAACGGTGCGGCTAGGGCGATGCGGGTGTCGGAGCGGCTGGTGGAGGTGTGGGCGGCGGGCGCCGACGGTTGCGGCAGGTGTGGCAGCGGTTGGGTCGTCGGCCGGTCGGGGGTGCTGTGCTGCCGGCATGTGCTCGACCGCTACCTGTCCAGCGTCGCGGACGGCCTTGGTCTGCCGGCAGGCCCTGGCGCGCGGCCGGTGCTGCAGATCCGGGCGGCAGCCTGCTCGTCGGCTGCCGGGTGGGTTGACTGCGTCGTCGCCTGGCGAGATCCGACGTATGACCTGGTGCTTCTTCGGGTCGCTCCAGCAGCGGACCAACGGTGGGTTCCTCCGGCCGAGGCCTCGCCACGCCTCGCCGCCGCGGGCCAGCGTCCGGGCGGGGGCGTGGCGACCGGGTTTCCGGACGCTGAGGTCAAGCCGACCGGGCTACGAGACAGTGAGCAGGCGGCCGGGCGGCTGCTGCCCGGCGGCGCGGCACGGGACCACCAGGGCCTGGTCCCGTTCGACGTGGACAGCAGCGTTCCTGACGACGCGGTCTTGTGGAATGGGTTCTCGGGGTCGGCGGTGCACGACGAGCATGATCGGCTCGTCGGCGTGGTGGTCCAGGTACATCCCGCCCGCCACCAACGACGCTTGCTTGTCGTCCCCATCGCTGTCGCCGCCATCGACCCGGCCTTTGCGGCCGCGGCGGAAACGGTTGGGCTCGACTCGACGGTCGAGGACCACCAAGCGCCCCGGTGGCGAGCAAGCGTGGACCCTGGGGCGTTGACTGCGGCCGGAGTCCCGCCGAGGGTCGGCGACGTTCAGGACCTGTCCGTGTTCGGCGTCCGGGGCGGCTCCTCCAGCGCCCGCGGCCCGATCCTCGGTTACCTCGACCGAGACAAGGACGGCGAGCTGGACGCGGCGTTGGCGACGGCCAGAGGGGGCGGTCGCCGTGTCGTCCTGGTCGTCGGCGACTCGGCCGCGGGCAAGTCCCGTAGCGCCTGTGAGGCCGTCCGCCGAGACCCGCTGCTGCGGTCGTGGCGCATGGTCGTGCCCTCGCCCGATGGCGGCATGTCCCGGCTCGCCAACGCTGAGCTGGGCTGGCATGACACGGTGGTCTGGCTGGACGACCTCGACAAGTACCTCGGGCAGGGTCTGGACCTCGGAACACTACGACGGGTTCGCGACGCTGCTGCGACCGTCATGGTGGTGGCGACCATGCGGGCCAGTCAGCTCCAGGCCCGCCAGGGCAACCTCGCCGACCCGGCCTGGGACTTGCTCACCGACGACGCCCAGGTGACCCGGGTAGACCTGGACGCCGCACTCAGCGACGGCGAGCTCGCGGCGGCCCACGCCCAGATCGATGACCACGCCCTGCTGGGCGCGCTGGACGCAGGGGTTGGCCTGGGCGAATGGCTCGTCGCCGGCCCCGAGCTGATGAAAAGGCTCCACAACGGCACCGGGCTCAACCAGGCCCTAGCCAACACGGTCATCGCCTGGTACCGCACCGGCCTGCAACAACCCCTCGCCGAACACGACGCCCGGCGGCTGTGGGCAGACACCCTTCCGCCTGCGCTGCGACAACGGCTGCTGGCACGCCACGACGACGATCGGGACGCCCTGTTCCGGGAAGCGTCCAGGTGGGTCTGCGAGCCCGTCATCGCACGGGATCTGTACGAGCAAGCCTTGGTCATCAGATCGACCGATGGCTATGTCGCGCACGACTACGTCGTGGACCAGACCGTACGAGACTCCCAACGCCCTGCCGTGCCCGACCCGGTCTGGGAACATGCACTGCAGACCGCCACCGGTCACGAGCCCGCCGAGAGGTCGGAGCGCATGTGGGCAGTGGGGATAGCAGCCCACGACGAGCACGCCACCGCCCATGCCATTACCGCAATGCAGACCCTCGCGGAGGCCGGAGACGCCAGCGCCCTTGTCAATGTGGGAGTGCTGCTCGGGCAGCTCGACCGGTCCGAGGAGGAGCTCGCGGTCTATGACCAGGTGGTCGACCGGTTCGGCCAGGACCCGGCGCCCGCGCTGCGCGAGCAGGTCGCCAAGGCGCTTTTCAGCAAGGGCTACCGGCTTTGGCAGCTCGACCGGTCCGAGGAGGCGGTCGCGGTCTATGACCAGGTGCTCGACCGGTTCGGCCAGGACCCGGCGCCCGCGCTGCGCGAGCAGGTCGCCATGGTGCGAAGGATGATGGGCGATTCTGACGGCGAAGACTAATCGACGATGCCGAGGCTGTTTTCTATCTCTATCGGGGCGGACGATTGTGAAGCCCCCCGGGCCTGATGGAGACTCTGTCCTGAGTGGAGGATGGAGAGATGGCCCGGCAACGAGTCTTTACCGAACCCGGGCGGTTCAAAACTGGTCGCCCCGGTGATGGCGTTCCTGAGGGCTCAAGGCCGTCGGCCACGGCTGGCCCGGCGGGCAGGTGCTCCCGGTGCAGGTGCTGCGGGAGCGGGTGACGGCACCCTGGTGACAGAGCAGCCAGAAGCTCATCCACCTGGTCCGGCGAGGTATCCGGATGAAGGGAGGGGAGCTTGCCGCCGTCAAGCGTACGTAGCACTATCCACACTCGATCATTGTTGACGGCGGCAAGCTCCCATCGGGAGAAGCGCAAAAGTCCGCAGTCGGATCAACAAATTGTGCAAGCGGGCCCAAGGCTGTGGCAGCCACGATCGCCGCGTGTAGATCTCCAAAGCCGGACGGCCCAGGATGATCCGCCGCGGCGAGCTGGTCGTAACAATGGCGCAATCGGGAAAGCGCCAGCGATACGGGCGCTGTCCCAGGTGGTGCAGGAATCGGTCGCGCGGAAGGCGTCCCACGCCTGCGGCCGGGCCTGCCGACAGCGGCGGGCGTACTGACCGTCGCGGTAGGCGGCCTCACGCGGCGCCGGTCCGTCCCCGTGTGCCCGGTGGGGCCGGTCACCGGGCTTTCCTTGCAGCAGCTGGGTCAGCAGCTGGTCGAGGCACCCGGTGACCAGGCCGGTCTCGCCGCCGGCGGGCATGGTGGTGTGGGTGCGGCGGGTGAAGGCGGCGGCGGTGTCCCAGTCGGTTGTCAGGTGGGCGTGCCCGGTGTCGGACCGCAGCTCGATGTGCAGGGCGCCCGGGGTGGGGTGGCGGGGTGGTGGCGACCACAGCCGCACGTCGCCGTGGCCGACGGGTTCGCCGGTGTGCAGGCCGGTGTCGAGCAGGTCGCGGGCGAGGACCCAGGTGACCGGGTGGCAGCGGTGGGGGTGGATGTGCAGCGCCACCGCCAGCGGGTCGGCGGGGTCGTAGGCCCACGTCGCGGGTAGCCGGGTGCCGGTGGGGGTGTGCAGGTGGGTGGTCACCGACAACGGTCGGGTGGTTGGCATGCTGGTGGTCTCCTCACGGCGG
>JBOHGT010000010.1:0-6403 GCA_050700385.1 Pseudonocardiaceae bacterium
GCCACGCCGTCGGGCACGATGAGCCGGAGCTCCCGGATCCGGGGCGGGTCGGGCCGCCCGGTGACGAGGCGGGTGCGGGGCGCCCGGCGGCGCGGACGCTGCAGCTGCGGCTACCGCCGACCGTGACTCCCGCGCAGGCCGGCGAACTGGCGGTCGGGGCGGTGGTGGGATCCCACCGCTACCGCGTCACCGGGCGGCCCGACCCGCCCCGGATCCGGGAGCTCCGGCTCATCGTGCCCGACGGCGTGGCCGCTGCGCCGCTGCGCGACGCGGTCGCCTGGGCCCAGGTGCTGGGCCGGGCCACCGGGCTGGCCCGTGACCTCGCCGCCACGCCGTCCGACGTCAAGGACCCGACATGGCTGGCCCGCACCGGCGCCCGGCTGGCCGGTGCCGTGCCCGGGCTGCGGCCCACCGTGCGCGACGAGCGGTGGCTGGCCGACCAGGGGTTCGGCGGCGTGCTCGCCGTCGGCGGTGGGTCGGCCCGCCCGCCACGGTTGCTCGAGCTGAGCTGGCGTCCCCGCACGGCGCCGCCCGGCACCCACCTCGTGCTGGTGGGCAAGGGCATCACCTTCGACACCGGCGGACTGTCGATCAAGCCGGCTGACGGGATGCACCTGATGCGCACCGACATGTCCGGCGGCGCCGCGGTGATCGCCGCGCTGTGCGCGATCGCCGAGCTGAAGCTGCCGCTGCGGGTCACCGGGCTGGTGCCGTGCGCGGAGAACCACGTGTCCGGCGCGGCGTACCGCCCCGGTGACGTGGTGCGCCACGTGGGCGGCACCACCAGCGAGATCACCAACACCGACGCCGAGGGCCGGCTGGTACTCGCCGACGCGCTGGCCCACGCGGTGCGTGCGCTGCACCCCACCGTGCTCGTCGACGTCGCCACTCTCACTGGGGCGATGAAGGTCGCGCTCGGGTTGCGCACCGGGGGGCTGTTCGCCTCCGACCAGGCGCTGGCGGAGCGGATCCAGACAGCCGGGGAGGAGACCGGCGAGGCGTGGTGGCCGATGCCGCTGGTCTGCGACCTGATGCCCGACGTGCGCTCGGAGATCGCCGACCTGCGGCAGGCCCCACCAGGCCCGGGCGGAATCGTCGCGGCGCTGTTCCTGCGGGAATTCACCGGCGGGCTGCCGTGGGCGCACCTGGACATCGCAGGGCCTGCCCGCGCCGAGCAGGCCTACGACGAGGTCAACCCGGGTGGCACCGGTTTCGCCACGCGCACCCTCGTTCAGCTCGCCCTGTCGTTCACCGGATAGGCTCCGCCGCGATGAGCGATTCGCCCGTATCCGAACCGCTGCCCGCTCCCGACGGCCCGGACCCCGACGGCAGGGTGGTGGTCACCGGCGGCTCGGGGTTCGTGGGCCGGGCCGTGGTCGCCGCGTTCGCCGCCCGTGGCCACGAAGTCACGGTGGTCGACCGCACACCCCACCCGGACCGCGCCGTGCGCAGCGTCGTCGGTGAGCTCACCGACGCGCGGGTGGCCGACGACGCACTGGACGGCGGCGACGTGGCAGGCGTGGTGCACCTGGCCGCGATCACGTCCGTGCTGCGGTCGATGGAGGACCCGGCGCGGACCTTCGACGCCAATGTCGCGGTCACCCAGGGCCTGCTGGAGGGCTGCCGCAGCCGCGGCGTCGGCCGCTTCGTCATGGCGTCGACCAACGCAGTGGTCGGCGACGTGGGGCACGCCCGAGTGGACGAGACGGTGCCACTGCGCCCGCTCACGCCCTACGGCGCGACCAAGGCGGCCTGCGAGATGCTGCTGTCCGGTTACGCCGGCGCCTACGGCATGGCCACCTGCGCGCTGCGCTTCACCAACATCTACGGGCCTGGTATGGGCCACAAAGACAGCTTTGTCCCGCGGATGATGCGTGCCGCGCTGGCGGGCGGGGGCGTGCAGGTCTATGGCGACGGCCTGCAGCGGCGAGACCTGGTGCACGTCGACGATGTGGTGGGCGCGGTCGTCGCCGCATGGCAGCGGCGCTTCACCGGCACGGCCATCATCGGGGCGGGCGAGTCGGTGACCGTCCTGGAGCTGATCGACGTGGTGCGCACCGTGACCGGGTGCGCGTTGCCCGCCGAGCACGTCGCCGCGAAGCCCGGCGAGATGCCGGCCGTCATCGTCGACGTCGGCCGCGCCGCCGAGCAGCTGGGCTACCGACCCTCGGTGTCCCTGGTGGACGGGTTGGCCACGGTGTGGAAGGACTTCGCCGCGCCACACGGACCCGACCAGGGACCGGACCGGTGACCGGGGTGCTCGCGCCGCCCGCGGCCGGCACCGACGCGGCGCCGGCCCCGCGACCGGCGCGATGGCGCTTCCGGCTGCGACGGCACTGGCTGCTGGTCACGCTGCTGTCCGCCGGGCTGGTACTGCGGCTGCTCACCGTGCTGGCCTACTCCCCGGCGATCCTCTACATCGACTCCTTCGCCTACCTCGACAACGTCGACAACCTGCGGCCCGACGGGCTGCGCCCGATCGGCTACGAGCTGATCCTCAACCCGCTGCTGCTCATCGGCGACCTGCGCTTCGTCGCGATCGTGCAGCACCTGCTCGGTCTCGCGATGGCCGTCGCGATCTATGTCCTGCTGCTGCGCCACGGCGCCCGCCGGTGGCTCGCGGCGCTGGCCGCGGCCCCGCTGCTGCTCGACGCCTACCAGCTGCAGATCGAGCACAACATCATGTCCGACGTCTGGTTCCAGGCATTGCTGGTGGCCATCGTCTGGGTGCTGACCTGGCGGGGCCAGCCCTCGCCCCGGCACGCCGCAATGGCCGGGATGCTGCTCGGCTTCGCGGTGATCGTCCGGCTGGTCGGGGTGACCATGCTCGTCCCGGCGGTGGCCTACCTCATCGTGGCAGGCTCGCGCTGGGGCAGCCGGGCAGGCTGGCGGCGGATCGGGCTGCGTGCGCTCGCGCTGACCGCCGGCTTCGTCGTGGTGATGGCCTCCTACCTCGGCTACTACCGTGTCGCCACCGGCCACTGGGGACTGACCGGTGCGAGCGGCGGGGTGCTCTACGGCCGGTCGGCGGTGATCGCGGACTGCTCGCAGCTCGAGCCGGGCACCCCGGCGTGGGCGATCTGCCCGATGGAGCCGCGTGACGCGCGCGAGAGCGTCGACTGGTACATGCACTCCGAGGACGCGCCACCGAAGACCGTCGTGCTGTCGCCGGGCGTGTCGATGGGCCAGACCCAGAGCGACTTCGCCTGGGAGGTTTTCGCCAACCAGCCGGTGGATCTGGCCGCAGCCATCACGGTGGACTTCCTCAAGGGGTTCCGCCCCGCCCGGGTCGACGCGGAGGGCGACGTACCCCAGCGTAATGTTTCTCAAGGCCGGTGCCCGCCCCATCATGCCTGCGTCGACCGCTGGCACTTCCAGACCTCCTACCCGCTGTTCCGGGACGAGGACGAGGTCCGGGCGGTCGCGCTGGCCCACGGCAGTGTCCCCATCGGGGTGTACGAGCCGCTCGCGCTGTTCCTGCGCGGCTACCAGTTCACCGTCGGCTACACCCCGGGCTCGTTGCTGGGTCTGGCGCTGCTCGCCGGCACGTTGGGCGGGTTGGGATTCGGCTCCGCCCGGCGCTCGGGCATCCGGGCCGCGAGCCTGCTCGCGTCCGGCCTCGGTGGCACCGTGCTGCTGACGGCTGCGGCCTTCGAGTTCTCCTGGCGTTACCAGCTGCCGGCTCTGGTGCTGCTGCCGATGGCCGGCGTGCTGGGCGTCACCGCGCTCACCGGGCCGCTGCGAAGGCCGGGTCCGCGGCTGAAGCTGCGCCCGCCGTTGGACCCCTACCCGGACGAGGTGGACACCGCATCGATGCGAGCGTTCCTCGCCGCAGCGGGGGAGGTCCGGTTCGCGCCCGTCGTGGTGGTGATCGCGGCCTACAACGAGGAGGACGGCATCGGCGGCGTGCTGGACACGGTGCCCTCGTCGTGTTGCGGGCTGCCGGTGGACACCCTGGTCGTGGTGGACGGCTGCACCGACCGCACCGCCGAGGTGGCCCGCAACCACGGCGCCCGGGTCTGCGAGGCGGTGACCAACCGGGGCCAGGGTGCTGCGCTGCGGCTGGGCTACGCGCTGGCGCGGGATGGCGGTGCCCGCTATGTCGTCACCACCGACGCCGACGGCCAGTACGACACCGACGAGCTCGACCTGCTACTGGCACCGCTGATCGACGACGAGGCCGATTTCGTCACTGGCTCGCGGCAGCTGGGCAGGCAGGAGACCACGGACCCGGTCCGCCACCTCGGCGTGCACGTCTTCGCCGGCCTGGCGAGCCTGCTCACCCGCCGCCGAATCACCGACACCTCGTTCGGCTTCCGCTCGATGAAGGCGGAGGTCACCGCGCAGGTCACCCTCGCGCAGGCGCAGTACCAGGCATCGGAGCTGCTCATCGGGGTCATCTCACGAGGCTTCCGGGTGCTGGAGCAGCCGATGACGATGCGGGTCCGTGCCGCGGGCGAGACGAAGAAGGGCAACAACTTCGTATACGGGATGCGCTACGCGCGGGTGATGGTGGGCACCTGGTGGCGGGAGCGTTCCTCCCGGCGGGTGGCCGCGCCGAAGACCAGCCGGTCCAGCAGCACGAACTTGACAACGAACAGCAGCAGGTAGCTGCCGGTGAACGCGACCGTCAGCAGCACGGTCCGCAATGCGTGGTCGTCGATCGCCCCGCCGATCAGGCGGTCTGTACCTGCGGTGGCGCCGGTGGCGACCAACGCGTTGAACGCGATCACCCCGAGGTAGGGCAGTAGCTCACCGCGCACCCCGATCCGGCCGGCGCGCTTCCAGGTCCAGTACCGCTGGAGCAGGAAGTTCGGAACCGCACCGGCCAGGAATGCCAGCGCGCCGGATACCGCAGCCGAGGCCCCGGTGAGGCCGTAGAGCAGCAGGAACGCCAGCTGGCTGCACCCTGCCGCGACGGCCGACCCGGCGGCGAACCGGGAGAACAACCGCCCCACGCGGGAGTGGGCCAGCCGCGTCCTGAGCTGCATCCCACCATCGTGGCAGACCGCGCCGGTCGGGCCGGAGCAGCTTCGAGGGATGCACGATTGGTGCCCGCTCGGGTGATCTGATAGGTGTTGTCCACACAAGAATGCCCGGTTCCATCGGTGGGCACCCCTCGCTGCCGGGACCGGGACGGCGTGCCGTAGCTTCCCGCCGGTTGGTGAACCGCGACGACGGCTGGAGGAACACGGTGCGGATACTCGTTCTCGGCGGCGACGGCTACCTGGGCTGGCCGACCGCCCTGCACCTGTCCGATCGGGGCCACGACGTCGCCGTGCTCGACAACTTCGCCCGGCGCTGCTACGACGACGAGATGGGCGTGCGCAGCCTCGTACCCATCGAACCGCTGCACCGCCGGGTCGACGTCTGGCAGGAGGTCTCGGGCAAGCGGGTCGAGGTGCTCGTCGGCGACCTGTGCGATGCCGAGTTCACCGTCGACGCGGTCCGCAGCTTCCGCCCCGACGCCGTGGTGCACTACGCCGAGCAACGTGCAGCCCCGTACTCCATGATCGACCGCAAGCACGCCGTCTACACTCAGTACAACAACGTGATCGGCAACCTGAACCTGCTGTTCGCAATCGCCGAGACCGACCGCGACATCCACCTGGTGAAGCTGGGCACTATGGGGGAGTACGGCACGCCGAACATCGACATCGAGGAGGGTTGGCTCGAGGTCGAGCACAACGGCCGCAAGGACCGGATGCTCTACCCGAAGAAGCCGGGCTCCTTCTACCACCTGTCCAAGGTGCACGACAGCCACAACATCGAGTTCGCCTGCCGCATCTGGGGGTTGCGTGCCACCGACCTCAACCAGGGCGTGGTGTACGGCCAGCAGACCGAGCAGACCGCCGGAGACCCGCGGCTGGCTACCCGGTTCGATTACGACGCCATCTTCGGCACCGTGCTCAACCGTTTCGTCATCCAGGCCGTGCTCGGCCACCCGCTGACCGTCTACGGCACCGGCGGGCAGACCCGCGGGCTCATCGACATCCGGGATACCGTGGAATGTATCCGGCTGGCCTGCGAACACCCCGCGGATCGTGGCGAGTTCCGGGTCTTCAATCAGATGACCGAGTCGATGTCGGTGGCCGACATCGCGAAGACGATCTCGGCGAGCTACCACGGCGAGGTCGAGGTCGAGTACCTCGACAACCCGCGGGTGGAGCAGGCCGAGCACTACTACAACGTGGTGCACACCGGGCTGGTCGAGCTGGGGCTGCAGCCGCACCTGCTGTCCGACACGCTCATCGAGTCGCTGTTCGGCATTGCCGAAGCGCACTCTGGCCGGGTCGACCTCGCTGCGATGCGGCCGACGGTCAACTGGCGCGCCACCGCCAACCCGGTGCGCAGCTGACCGGCCCAGCTGCCCAGTGAAGGGCACTTTCACTGCATCCGATGC
>JBOHGT010000011.1:0-4086 GCA_050700385.1 Pseudonocardiaceae bacterium
TGCCCTACTGACCACCGTGCCGAAGCGAAGACGCCGACGACCGGTCACGGCGGCCATGAGTTCGACGGGCGCGCGCTCGCGCCGCTGGACGCTCTGGTGTTCGTGCACGTCAGTTCCGGGAGCCACAGGGTGGCCCCGGCACGGCGCAGTTGATCCCGGCGCCGGGCGAAGTCGGGCATGGCTCGCTCGACCGTGCGCCAGAACTGCGTCGAGTGGTCATGGTGGTGCAGGTGTGCAAGTTCGTGCACAAGCACGTAGTCAACGAGCGCCGCAGGCAGCTGCATCGTCGCCCAGTGGATGTTGACCCCACCGTTGCGGCTGCAGGATCCCCAGCGGTAGCCGAGCTTGCGCACCGTGATCGCGTCCAGGGGTGCCCGCATCCGGTCGGCCCATGGCTCGGCGCGGCGAGGTAGCCAGGCTTGACCCCGTTCCCGGTACCAGTCGATGAGATCGTCCTCGGCCCGGTCGAGGCGGTCACAGCGCAACTGCAGGCGGCCGTGGATGAGGCGAACTGGCGCGGGCGCGTCGTCGACGAGTTTCAGCCGGTAGCCGCGCCCGAGGTAGTGGAAGCCCTCTCCGGTGACGAACTCCTTGACGGGGCGGGCGGCGACGTCGTGTGCGCGTTGCTCGAGCTTGTCGTAGATCCAGCCATGGCGGGCCTTGACCGCCGCCGCCAGCCGCGCCGTATCGAGCCCGGCGGGGACGGTTGCGGTGATGCGGGCGTCCCGTTCAACGGTCAACCGCACCCCGCGCCGCCGCGGGACGACCACCACGTCGATGTCGAGGTCGCCGACGCGTACCGGCCCCGAAACGACCGGGGTCGGCGCGGCGCGCGGCTCAACGGGTCCGTTGGAGCGCATGACGGTGGTGGCTGACGATGTCGAACACGCCGTCGGCGAGGTGCCCGGCGTCCTCCGGGGCGGTGATTCCGTGGTCGATGAGCAGGCGGAAGATGGCGTTGCGCAGGTCGTTCTGGGCGACCGGGATCGACCAGAAGTCCTTCTTTCGCGCATGGTGACGGGCCAGGTGCTCGATCTCCACCACAACCGAGAGATACCGCTGGCGCTGCTCGTCGACAATGATGCCGTCGGTGACGGCCACCTCGGTCACGATGCCGTACAGCGCCCGTTCCAACGGGCTGAGCTGGGCGAGCTCCTCGTCACCATGATCTGTTGTTCCCTGCTGGATCGCGCTCGCCTCAGCGACGAGCTGCTGGAAGGAGATCACCTGCTGCTCCCACTGCTCGGCATAGTCGCGCAGGATCTCCGCTAGCCGCTCACGGAGCTTGCGGTACTCGACCGGGTCCTCGTTGAAGTGCACCTCGACGTGGTGGCGGACGGCGTGCTCCATCGTGGACGCCTTGGCCTTCGCGCCGGGTAGCGCCTCGACCTTCGCGGCAAAGTCCTCGGCGGTGATCTGGCTCGGCGGAATCACCTGCCGCACGCCGAGCGCGGTGACGTGCCGGTCGATCAGCTCGCGTACCTTGTCACCGTAGAGCGATGCGTCGAAGTCGCCGGTGTCCTGGTAGCGGGCGCGTGCCCAGGTACCGATGACCGCGTACAGCCGCGCATCCGCCAGGAACGGTTTCGCTTCCTGCCGGGGCATCACCAGGTCGACCGTGGACAGGAACTTCCGCAGGGCGCTGTCGAAGCGTGCGCGCAGCTCGTCGTCTTCCAGCAGCTGCACGCACGCCTCGATCGAGTCGCGGGCATCGGCCGGGGTGACGCCGCGCTCGGTGAACAGCAGCCTCAGCCGGTCACGTCGGGGCTCCAGCTTCCCGATCTCCACGCTGACGTCGACGGGGGCACCCTCGGCATCCTCGGCGGCATAGACTGCCATCGCCGCCTGCAGGTGGCCCGAGATCCCGGCGTAGTCAACGACGAACCCGGCCTGCTTACCATCAGCCGTCCGGTTCACCCTGGCGATCGCCTGCAGCAGGTCGGCTTCCTTGATGCGGCGATCCAGGTACATCACCTGCTCGATCGGCGCGTCGAAGCCAGTCAGCAGCATGGTCCGCACAATCAGGAACGCCACGGGTTGGTCACCGGCGGCCGGCTCCTCAGGAAACGGCTGGCGGAACCGCTTGAGGGCCTGCACCTGCGCCGCCTGGTCGGTCCAGTGTGCCCAGTCCTTGTCGTCGTTGGCGCCCTCGGAGATCACCGGGACGAAGTCGATGACCTTGAGCAAGCCGAGCTGCCGGTGAGCCGCGACCAGGATCGCTTGTTTTCCGGTCAGCTGCTCGGCCGGCTTGTCCAGTACCGACTGCGGCAGCCGTTCGGCATCGGCGACCAGCTCGGCGCGGGCCTGTAACAGGGCGTCCCGGTAACGCACCGCGATCCGCCGGGAATGTGCTACCACCTTCGCCTTGAACCCGTTCGGCATGACGTTGCCGACGTAGTGGTTGATGATGTCGCGGGCCTTCTTCAGGATCAGGCTGTCCGCGGACAGGACATCACTGGTCGTGGCGTACCGCTGCTGGAGCTGCTCGTACTCGTCCTCGGACAGCTCGGGGAAGTACTCGGCGAAGGCGTCTTCGAGGTCATCGGCATCGGTGATCGCGCCCGTGGCGATCCGTCCCTCGTACACGATCGGGACGATCGCGCCGTCCTCCTCGGCCTCGGCCAGCCGGTACTTGTCGATGAAGTCACCGAAGATGCCCGTGGTGCGGTTCTTCTGCCGCATGATGATCGGGGTGCCGGTGAAGCCGATGCGCGCCGCGTTCGGCAGTGACTCCATCAGGTTCTGGTGCAGCTTCGAGCCGTGCGAGCGGTGCGCCTCATCCACCAGGATCAGGATCGGTTCGTCCTCGTTGAGCAGCCCCCAGCCGGGCGCGCGGTCGTGCGCGATGGTGTCGGCGGCCTCGGCCTGCTTCGCCTTCGCTGCGTCGAGCTGCTTGTGGATCATCACGAAGACCAGGCCCGCGCCCTTGCGGGACAGTGTCGCCGGGACGCCCTTCGACCGGCTTACGATGTCAGACCTCTCGCCGGTCAGGGTGGCGGTCTCGGACAGCTGTTCCTGTAGCTGCTTGCGGTCGGTGACGAGGACGACCTTGAAGTGACTCAGGCCAGGGGTGGAGCGCATCTTGCGCACCAGGAACACCATCGTCAGGGACTTGCCCGAGCCCTGGGTGTGCCAGACGATCCCGCCGCGTCGGTCCTCCTTGCCGTCTTCGGCCCTGGTCTTGCCGGTCCGCATCCGTTCCACAGCCCGGCAGACGGCACGGTACTGCTGATAACGTGGCGCGATCTTCACCCGCTTGCTGGCGCCGCCGGCCTCGACCGCCATGAAGACGATGAAGTTCTTCACGATGTCCACCAGCCGAACCGGATCCAGCACACCCGCCGCCAGCACCTCCTGGTCGGTCAGCGCCTTCACGGGCTTGTGCAGCGCGGCGGCCAGCTCCTCACGGGTCAGCGGGTACGGGTCGCGCCAGACGCCGTAGTGCTCGGCGTGCGCGGTGTAGGTGCCGAGGCGCGCTCGGTCGCCGCAGGTCGCCACGGTCAACTGGACCGTGTGGAACAGCCGCTCGCTGCCCTCCGGCATGGGGGCACCGCGCTGGTTCGAGCAGCGGCGTAGCTGCTTGATCGCTTCGACAAGTGAACCCTGGTGATAGGTCGGCTTCTTGCACTCGACGACGACCAGCGGGACGCCGTTCACGAATAGCACGATGTCGGGGACCACGTACTGCATGCCGGAGGTGCCCGGTACGTCCATCCGGAACTGCGAGATCGCCAGGAACTCGTTGCGCCCGGGCTGCGCCCAGTCGATGAACTGAATCTGCTGGTCACGCCCACCCTCCCAACCGGGAAGCCCCTCGACTGCGACGCCCTTGAGCAGCCGCTCGGTCGCGGTGGTATTCGCTTCCAGCAGCGACGTCGCCCCCGTCCTGGTCAGCTCGCCCACAGCTTGGGTGATGCGGCGCTCGTCCAGCCACTCGTCACCGTTGCCGTCGAGGTTCAGTTGCCGCAGCTTCCGGCGCAGCACCGAGTCCAGCACCGCCTCAGCGAACGACGTGCGGAAAGACCGCTTCGGGTCAGTCGGAACCGCCGCATCGGGCGCGCTACCACGCACGTGCCGCCAGCCCAT
>JBOHGT010000012.1:0-23925 GCA_050700385.1 Pseudonocardiaceae bacterium
GGCAGATGCCCGGCCGCACCCCCGCAACACACGCAACCGTCAGTCGTCCATGGACGGCGGTACGTGACCGCGGACCACGTCCTTCTCCGAGCGACGGCGCAGCATCCAGGCGCCGATGCCGATCAGGCCCAGCGCCCCCGCACCGAATCCCATCGGGATGGGTAACGGCCCCTTGGGCAGGCCCTCAGGCAGCAGACCCCCACCGCTGGTCTGGTTGACGGACGTGTTGTTCGCCGTCGGGACGTACGGGAAGGTGTCGAGGAACGGCTTGTCGTTCTGGTTGACGAGGTCCCCGGCGATCAACGCCACGGCGACCACGTCGCCCCGCGCCGCGCCCTCGATCACCTGTTCCTCGATGTCCACGATGTCGTCGCCCAGGCGCCGCCCGTTCGGGTAGCCCTGCTTGTCGCCACCTACCAGGCCGAGCCGGTTGGGCTGGGCCGTCACCGGGGTGGCCATGTTCAGCCGCAGCTGATCCGAGGGCTTGAACTGAGCCGGGTCGACGTCGGCGTTGTCCAGCTGGGAGTTCAGCGGGCCCTGGTGGATCTGATCACCGGTCTTGTCGGTGATACCGGTGAGGAAAACCTCCACCAGGTCCTCGCGCGGGCCCGCCGGTGCCGGGATGCCGTAGATCTGCTGAATGAGCTTGGGCACCTCGGGGTCGGTGACCCGGTCGAGTAACGCCTGGTTGCCGGCGTCCCCGGCGGGCTGGGAGGCGTTGAAGGCGTCCTTCATCTGAGCCGGGACGACGACCTCGTTGATCAATGGGCTGCCCAGCCGGGACACCTGCACATGGTCCCCGACGGGGGTGGCCTTTCCGGGCGTGAGCTGCAGCGTCTGCTTGTCGGTGTCACTCCAGATGCCGATCACCGGGTTGGCCTCGGTATTCCCGTTCAGCGCGAGCGCCGACTTGGGCACCTGAATGGCCAGGGTGTTGGAGTTGAAGCCGGTCAGGGTGTCCTGGCTGATCGAGGTCAGGTTGCCGCCGTAGAGCAGGTCGAACACCCGCAGGTCGAGGAAGAAGGACTCGTCGGACTGGCCGGCGAAGCTCTTTCCACCACCCGGCAGGTCGAAGATCGCCTGCTGGGTCAAGTCGGCATAGTTCGGTACCGACGCCGCACCGAGGTTCGACGGCGCTGACGGGGCGTTGTCCAGCAGGGTCTGAACATTGCCCGCGCCGTCGATAAGTTGGAGGTCATAGGTCTGCCGGAACAGCAGGTTCTCGTCATCGAGGCTGGTGACCGGGCCGTTGTTGTACAGGAATGTACCGTCGCGCCCGTCCTGGGTTTCGAAGATCCAGCGGTAAGTCAGGTCGGGCTCGGAGTTACCGTCGCTGTCGACGTGGATGTCGTAGTGCGCGCCCTCGGCCCACGGGTAGAAGGTCGGTCCACCGTTGGGTTCGGACAACGGTGCCCAGTTGGCGATCATGGTCACGGTGTCCGGGCGATCCGGGCTGGTGAAAGCCCAGACGTCGGTGTTGTCCACCGTTGGGTCAGCCGCGATGAGCGGGGCCTCCCGGTGGCTGGATGCGCTCGCGCTCGGCATCAGAATGAGCGCGGTGGTGGCCATCGCGGTTCCGGTGGCGATGAAGGCCACCGCGATACGTCGCCGGCGTCCCGGACGCGCTGCCGCTGGTATTGCCATGCTCGATCCTTTCCCGCCGCCCCGGCTCACCGGAGCATCGATCCCGGCACACAGTGCGACGGGATCGTATGGGTCGCACGGGTGCTCGTACACCCGGTCTTCGCAGCCGGATGTGACGCGGTTCACCCGTCAGGATCGATTGCGGCTCGAGGCCCTCAGCTGACCGCGACCCGGGCCACGACCGCCCGGGCCAGCCGCTCGTGCCCGGCGACCGTCAGGTGCACCCCGTCCGGCCCGACCAGGTCCTCGACGTCGGCCTCGATGCTGTCCGGGAACTGCGGAGCGACATCGACGTAGTGGGCGATGCCGCGCAGCGCGGCGGTCCGTTCGGCGTCGCCATACTCCGCCCAGCTGGGGCCCACCGGCGGGCCGTACCGCACCAGCGGTGTCGGCATGTGCAGCAGCGTGATCTGCGGCAACGGGGCCGCTGCACGCACCTGCTGCACGATCGCCACCATGTTGCCGGTATAAACCTCGGGTTGCTTTCCGGTGTGGAAGTCGTTGGTGCCCACCGCCACGATCACGTGCGTCGCTCCGGCAGCGCGCAGAACGAGCTCGGGCGACGTGGCGAACGTCGAGGACGTTGCCCCGTCGATGCCGAAGACATCCACCGTCGTCGGTGCCAGCGCGTCCCACAGCTCGTCTGCCTGTTGCGCCCACCCGGTGCCGGCCGGCACGCCGAACTGCGTCGACGTCGAGTCACCGATCACCAGCAGCCGCACCGACGCCGCGGCCTGCGAGGGCCACACCACCACCACGGCCGCGGTCAGCGCCGCCGCCGCCACGACCACCATCCGCCGCACCTTCAGCACGCCGCGAAGAATGCCACAGGCCATCGGTTGGCCGCCGGCGGCCCGGCTTTGCGTCCGAGATGGCCGTCCGAGATGGCCGTCCGAGTGGCTCAGCCCTCCTCGCGGACGACGTCGGTAGGCACCTTGTCGGTACGCAGACCCTGGTAGCGGGGATGTCGCAGCATCCCGTCCGAGGTCCACTCGGTGAACCCGATCTGCGCGACGAGCTCGGGCTCCACCCAGTGCACGCCGCGCTCGCGCACCCGGTCGGCGAACGGGCTCGCATCACGGACCAGCGTGTCGAGCCTGCGGCGCAGCCCGGACAGTGTGCGGGTGTCGTACCCGGTGCCGACCTTGCCCGCGTAGCGCAGCACGCCGCCGTCGTAATGGCCGACCAGTAGCGCACCGAACCCGGTGCGCGACCCGGCCGGGTCGGTGAACCCCCCGATGACGAACTCCTGCCCGCGCACGCATGTGAACTTCAGCCAGTCGCGCGATCGCCCGGGTCGGTAGCGCGAACCGGCCCGCTTGGCGATCAGTCCCTCCCAGCCGCGCCGGCAAGCCTGCGCGAGGTAGGCCTCACCGTCGGCGTTGCGGTGCGCGGAGTAGCGGATCGGATCGGTGAAGTCGACGATCTCCCGCAGCAGTCGCTTGCGGGTGCGCAGCGGTAACTGCGTGAGATCGACGTCACCGAGCACCAGCAGGTCGAACAGGTAGAGGTAGACGGCGACGCCGGTGCGCAGCGCTCGGTCACGGTCGGCGATGTGGATCCGCTGCTGCAGCCGGGCGAAGCTGGTCTGCGCGCCCTCGAACGCGACGATCTCGCCATCGGCGACGAACCGCGAAGGGCCGTGCGCGTCCAGCGCCTCGGCGAGTTCGGGGTAGGTGTCGGTCGTCTGCTTGCGGTTGCGCGACCAGAGCACGGTGTCGCCACCGTCACGCGCCGGCAGCACGCGCACCCCGTCCAGCTTGCGCTCGAAGAGCCAACCCTCGTCGGAGAAGCGCGCGTCGGTGAGGACAGCCAGCATCGGCTCCCGGAAACCTATGCCCTCGGCACGGCGCAGCCTGCCGCGCTCGTCATCGTCGAGCAGGTCGATCGCGGCTGTCACTCGAGGTCCTCGTTGATCCTGCCAGAGCACCGAGTCGAGCTCGGTGCGTGCGGGCCGGCGGCGCCAGCCCGGCCTCACCGTACCGCCGCCGGGCTTCACCCCTCCGCCTGAGGAACGGGCCTGAGGGAAGGCCTGAGCTAACGGTCGTCAGCGAGGCAGTAGCCACCGCATCTCGACGGTGGTGCCCTTATCGCTGCGTAACAACCGGGCAGTGGCCGACAACCGCTCGATCAAGGTGAGGCCGCGCCCGCGCATGCCGGGATCCGACGGCAGCGGGCGCCAACAACCGCCGTCGGCGACGGTCACCACCACGCGACGATCCCCGTCGAAGGTGGCGGTGACCCACACCTCGCCGGCCGCGCCGGGCGGGTAGGCGTGCTCGATCGCATTGGCCACGGCTTCGTTGGCGGCCAGCACGAGTGCCTCCACGTCGCTGTCCGTGAGACCGCTGGTCGCGGCCCACTCCGCCAGCGCGTGGCGCACCCCCGGAAGCCGCGCCGGCTCTGCCGGAATGCTCAGCTGCAGCGGCGGGCACTGCCCGATGGGGGAGGTTGGTGGCCCTCGCCCGCGTTCGTAGTGATGTCCGGTCATGGTTCAGCGCCCATGGCAGCCGCCCTCAACGAGTTCGGGCCGGTGTGTCAACCGTGCCGGGCGGTGTCCAGCAGGTCGTCCTCGGGTTCCGGCGGCGGCCCTCCCGAGAGCGGAGGTGACGTACCAGCGCGCCGGGAGCGGGCCGGTAACACGAACCACAGCGCGACGAAGACCGCACCGGCGACACCACTCACCACGAACCCGGCCGGCCGGCTCACCGCCTCGTCGACCACCAGCAGCAGCGAGCCCACGACCGCGGCTACGATCACGGCGAGCCCGAGCCGGAGCAGCCGGTGCGCCGCCACCACCAGCTCCGCCTTGCGGCCACGTTGGAACATCGTCCGGTGGTAGGCGACCGGTGCCATGAGCAACGCCGTGGCGACTGCGCAGCACAGCAGCGTCGCCACATAGACCGTGCGCTGGAAGGCATCCGCATCGGCGAAGGCGCCGGTGAACGCGACAGTGAGCAGCAGCGCGAAGAGGATCTGCACCCCGGTCTGCATCACCCGCAGTTCCTGCAGCAGCTCGACGAAGTTGCGGTCGGCCCGCTGCAGCGGCTCCTCCCCGCGCGCCACGCGGTTCCACTCGTCGTCGCGGTGCGGCCGCGCCTGGAACTTGATCAGCATCATGCCACCACTGCCTCCGTTGCTGCGCCTGCCTCGTAAGGCGCCGTGCATCCCCGGGGTACCCTGGACGGGCGACACGTAACCCGGCCGCCGGAATGTCAGCGGTCGGCTGTTCGCCCGAGCACCTTCGACGCCCAGCGCGCTCAGACGTGATCACGAGGGATGATGCGGCGCCAGTTGCGGGAGGCGACCCGCTCCCTGCCCTCGTAGGCGTCGAGCTGCGCATGCAGGTGGAAGTCGGTCGCGCTGGAGGTCAGCACGGTGCGGGTGACCGTCTCGACCGACCAGTCGCCCCGGGAGAACCCGATGACCCACTCGGTCTCGCCGCGCACGGAGCCGAAGTCGTCACCGACCCAGCTGTAGCGCTCGTAGGCACGGCGGGTGACCTGCAGGTCGATGTCGTCGAAGCACACCACCCCGAGGTCCTTGACCACCTCCTGGGCGGACCGGTAGCTGACGAGGTCGCGCGAGACCGTCCAGCGCTCGTCGCCGGGCCGGAGCTGGGTCACCGCGGTCGGCGGCGTGCCCTCGGGCTCCTCGAAGGGACGTAGCGAGACTGCGTCGGACTCGCGGGTCGGGCGGACCGGCAGCAGCAACCGGCTCGCCCCGCCGAACACCGACAGCCGCACGGGCTCGGGTGGCGGCCAGGCCAGCGGCCAGTACGACGTCGAGATCGCCACCCGCAGCCGGTGACCCGCGGGTAGCGCCTGGGCCATGCTGTTGAGCGCGACGCCGACCCGGTAACGCTGCCCGGGGACCAGCGGCTGCGGCACGTCATGCCCGTCGCGGTGGGTCAGGTTGAGCAGGCCGTAGCTGATCCGGGTGGCCCGCCCGTCCGGCCCGACGTCCGACAGCCGCACGGCGACCATCGCATCCGGGCGGTTCGCGGCGAAGCAGAGGTCGACCACCGGCGCGCCGAGGATCTCGCAGCGCTCGGTGAACGGTTCGCTGTCGAACACCAGCGACCCGCCGTCTTCCTCACGCTGGTCGTAGGGCAGGTCCGGCGGCGCGCTGTAGGAGCACCACTTGCCGGCGAACTGACCCACCGACAGCGGTGACTCGATGGTGAGCTCCTCGGTGTCGACGGCCTCGCCGGCAGCCGCGATCCGGTGGCGTCCCAGCGCGTGCTCGGAGGTGTTGACGTGCGGCGAGGGCCAGCTCGGCTCACCCACCCAGCGCCCGGGCCGCTCCTCGTAGGCGGTCGACGGGGGCACGCTGTCCTGCATCCAGATGCGCAGCATCGGCTCGTCCATGACACCGTTGTCGACGTCCTTGAGCCAACGGTCCCACCAGCGCACGACCTCCTGCAGGAACCCGATCGCCGGGCCGGGCTCCCCCAGATGCGGGTACTTGTGCGACCACGGGCCGATCAGGCCCTTGCGCGGGACGTCGAGTTCGGACAGCAGCCGGAACACCGAGTTGGAGTAGCCGTCGGCCCACCCGCTGACCGCGAGCACCGGGCACTGCACGGCGGTGAAGTCCTCGCAGATCGAACCATGCCGCCAGTACCCGTCGCGGCGCTGGTGACGCAGCCACTCGTCGAGCCACAGCCCGCTGCCCTCCAGCCGCTCGTGCCACATCTCCCGCCACCGCTCGCCCACCACCGCCGGGTCCGGGGGGCAGGAGTTGTAGGCGAACATCGTCGACGCCCACGACAGGTTGTCGGACAGCAAGCAGCCACCCATGTAGTGCACGTCGTCGGCGTAACGGTCGTCGGTCGAGCTGGCAGTGACGATCGCGCCCAACCCCGGCGGCCGGCGCCCGGCGACCTGCAAGGCATTGAACCCACCCCACGAGATGCCCATCATCCCGCTACGACCGTTGCTCCACGGCTGCTCGGCGAGCCACGCGAGGACCTCCTGTGCGTCGGACAGTTCGTCCTCCAGGTACTCGCCGGTGAGCACACCCTCCGACTCGCCGCTGCCCCGCAGGTCCACCCGGACGCACGCGTAGCCGTGCCCGGCCAGGTAGGGGTGATGGATGGAGTCACGGCGCGCCGTGAGGTCGCGCTGCCGGTAGGGGATGAACTCCAGCACGACCGGCACGGGCTCGTCGTCGGAGGACACCGGGCGCCAGATCCGCGCCGCGAGCCGCACCCCGTCCGACAGCTTGATCCACACAGCCTCGTCCTCCCTGACCGCGTGGGGCAGGGACGTCACGATTCGCATCGGCAGAGGCTAGTCGTCGTCGAACTCGAACGGCAGCGCGGCGGCGCACCGCGCTGCGGTTGTGCCCGTGGCGCGGCACTGCCTACGGTTGAAGCCATAGCCGCAGCCATCGTCGTCATGCTGGCACCTGCTGATCACCAGCCTTCCTGATGCACCGGCGAGGAGAAGCCATGGTCACGCCACGGGACACGTCCCCCTTCGGCTCGGCCGGGGTCGGCGAGGAGCACCGGGTCGATCAGCTGATCTCCCTCGACGTGCAGCAACGGGAGACCGCGACAGTGCTCACCGTGCGCGGGGAGGTCGACATGGTCACCACCCCCCACCTGCGGGCGGGCCTGCACGAGCGGCTCCAGGCGCGGCCCGACCTGCTGGTGCTCGACCTCACCCGGTTGAGCTTCCTGGGCTCGAGCGGCCTCGCGGTGCTGGTCGAAACCCTCGAGACGTCCCGCGAGCAGGGCACCACGCTGCGCTTGGTGTGCAACTCGCACGAAGTCCTCCGGCCGCTAGAGGCCACCGGCCTCACGGAGCTGTTCCAGACCTACCAGGACCTCGATGCCGCACTCGCCGGCTGACACCGCCATCATGCTGCTGTGGCGGGACCGGCGAGGGAGAGCTCCGACGCGTGTTCCAGCCGCGCGCTGCGGCCGTGCGGCCGGGTACGTTCCACCGTGAGGACCGCGCTGCGGCCGTCGAGCACCAGCGTGGCCACGGCGTTGCCGAAGATCGGCCCGGCGGCCCGCTGCCAGCTCACCGGCGGGTCGCTGACCCCCGCGCGGCGCGCGATCGCGCGAACCGCTCGGGCCAGCGGGCGTCTCCATGCGATCCGGAACGCGACCTTCAGGAAGCCGGGCACGGCGTGGTGCACCGGCGAGCAGACCAACTGGTGCACCGCGGACCGCACCGGCTGACCGAAGCTCACCCGCGCGGCGTAGGTGTGGTGCACGTCGCCGGAGAGCACCGACACCGTGGCCGGCGCGTGCGGCCCGGTGGCCACCCGCCGCAGCAGCGCGGCGAGCCGGTCGAAGGACTCCCGGAAGGCCGCCCAGTGCTCCAGGTCGGCGGCCTGACGGAACCGCTCGGCGAGCCGGCCGGGGAGGCCGTCCTTGCCCGCAGCGGCCTCGTTGACCGACTGCACGTCGCTGATCGCAGGCGGCAGCAGCCACGGCAGGGAGCTGCCCACCAGCACATGATCGAGACCATCGACACGGCCCTCGACGGCATCTTCCACCCAGGAGAACTCCTCTTCGTCGAGCATCGCCCGGTCGCCGTCGTCGAGCATCCGGCCGCAGCGGGAGTCGACCATCACCACCCGCACCCGGTCGAGATCCCAGCGGAAGCTCCATCGCATGGTCGTCGGGTCGGCGTCGGCGGCACCGGCCATCCGCTCCAGAACCGGCCACGCATCACCCTGCGCCCCGAGCACCTCCCGGCACACCGGATCGGCTGCCCGCTGCGCCGGATCGAGGTTGCCCGCGTGCTGGTAGATCCAGTACGAGGCGAGGCCGCCGCGGATGCGCTGGCTCCACCACGGCTGCCGGTGCATCTGCTCGCGCCACGCCCGCGAGGTGTTCCAGTCGTCTCGCACGTCGTGGTCGTCGAAGATCATCGCGGTGGGGACGGTCGAGAGCAGCCAACGCACCTCATCGTCCGACCACGACTCGGTGTAGAGGCGGGCGTACTCGACGAAGTCGGCGACCTCTGCCCACGGCGGCTGCCGGAGGTCGCGGCGCGAGGACAGCCAGCGGCGGGTCTGCGGAGTGGGATCGTCGGCGTAGACCTGGTCGCCGAGCAGCAACAGCGCATCCGGCCACCGCTCGTCCGGTTCGGTGGCCAGCCGGGTGGCGTAGACGTCCAGCGCATCCAGGCCCAGCGATGCGGCCAGCCGTGGCGCGTCGGGCTTGGCCCGGCGGCACGAGCCGAACACCACCCGCACCGGACGCACTCCGCCGCGGGTGCGGATCCGGCTGGCGGGCCAGGCCGATCCCGCTCTCGGCCAGGCCCGCTGCCCGTCCAGGTGCACCTCGTAGGGCGTGGCGGACCCGGGCGGCAGGCCGCGGACGTCGACCAGCGCGTAATGGTGGCCCAGCACGGCGAAGGTCCGCGCGGTGCAGCCGAGGATCTCGACCTGCGCGGGACGGTCGGTCTGCACCCACACCGTCGCGGTGGTCTCGCCGACGTGCCGCAGCATCGGCCCGAGCAGCAGTCGCGGTGTCATCACCGGCACTGCCTACCCGAGTCGGGTGCGGTCCGCGAGCGGCCGGCCGGGGGAAGACTGCGGGCAGGCCGGCGTTGCACCCATCAGATCGGTTCGAGGGAGCGGTGATGGACACCACGACAGGGGTGCGGCTGGGCACCCCGACCGGGCGCTGGGTGCTGCTGGCCACGGTCTCCGGCTCCGGCCTGGCGATGCTCGATGCCACCGTGGTCAACGTCGCGCTGCGGCAGATCGGCGCCGACCTCGATGCGGGGTTCGGCGACCTGCAGTGGATCGTGAACGGCTACACGCTGACGCTCGCCGCGCTGATCCTGCTCGGTGGATCGCTGGGTGACCGGTTCGGCCGCCGCCGGGTGTTCGTGACCGGCGTGGTGTGGTTCGCGGGAGCCTCGCTGCTCTGCGGCCTCGCGCCCACCCCGGAGGTGCTCGTCGCCGCGCGCGCGTTGCAGGGCATCGGCGGCGCGCTGCTCACGCCCGGCAGCCTGGCGATCATCTCGGCGTCCTTCGCCACGGGCGAGCGGGCACGGGCCATCGGGGCCTGGTCGGGACTCAGCGGCGTGGCGGGTGCCATGGGCCCGTTCGTGGGCGGCTGGCTGGTGGCGCTGGACTGGCGCCTGGTGTTCCTGGTGAACCTGCCGGTGGCCGTGTTCGTCGTCGCGGTGACGCTGCGGCACGTGCCGGAAACCAGGGATGCCGACAGCCCACCCGGGCTGGACGTCACGGGAACCGTGCTCGCCGCGGCCGGGCTGGGCGCGCTCACCTACGGGCTCACCGCCGCCACGCCGGCCGCCGTGTTGCTGGGGGTGGCCGCGCTGGCGGCCTTCGTCGTCGCCGAGCGGCGCTCGCCGCACCCGCTGGTGCCGCTGGACCTGTTCGCCAACCGCCGGTTCAGCGTGGTGAACGTGATCACATTGCTCGTCTACAGCGCGCTCGGGATCTTCTTCTTCCTGCTGGTGCTGCAACTGCAGACCGTCGCAGGCTTCTCCCCGCTGGTGGCAGGCACGGCGATGCTTCCGGTGACGGCGCTGATGCTGCTGCTCTCCGCGCGGGCCGGGGGGCTGGCCGAGCGGATCGGACCGCGGATCCCGATGACCGCCGGTCCGCTGGTGGCCGCCGCAGGGTTCCTGCTCACCTTGCGCATCGGGAGGGACGCGTCCTACGCCGTCGACGTGCTGCCCGCGGTCGTGGTGCTCGGGCTGGGGCTGTCGCTCACCGTGGCACCGCTCACCGCCACCGTGCTGGGCTCCGCGGACCAGCGCCACGCGGGCACCGCGTCCGGGGTGAACAACGCGGTGGCGCGGTCGGCGCAGCTGCTGGCCGTCGCCGTGATACCGGTCGCGGCCGGCATCGGGGGCGACGACTACACCGACCCCGCCGCGTTCGACGCGGGCTTCGATGCGGCCATGACGATCTGCGTGGTGCTGCTGGTACTCGGAGCCGCGCTGTCGGCGATGTTGCTGCGTGAACCCGCGCGCCGCCCGGAGCCCGTCGTGGTGCCGGTCGGCGAGCTGCGGCTGGCGCGATGCGCGCACTGCGGTGTCTCGGCTCCACAGCTGCACCCGGCCGACCGGGCCGCCGGCGCGCCGTGACCACCACTCGGTTCCCGTCAACGCTGCACCGCGACCCCGGCCTCGATGAGTGCGTCCACATCGGACACGCCCCACTCCGCGAGGGTCGCGCGGGTGTGCGCGCCGGGCTCGACCGGGGGTCCCTGCACCGCGCCCGGGGTCCGGCTGAACCGCGGGGCAGGGCCGGGGACGGTCAACCCGCCGACCTCGGCGAACGTGCCGCGCGCCGCGAGCTGCGGGTGCGACGGCGCCTCCCCCATCGCCAGCACCGGGGCCACGCACGCATCGGAGCCGTCGAACACCGCCGTCCACTCGTCGCGGCTACGAGCCTTGAACGCCACCGCGATCCGCTCCCGCAACGCCGGCCAGCCCGCGGGGTCGTCCCGGTTCGCATCCGCCAGCCCGAGCAGCGAGACGAACTCCGCGTAGAACTTCGGTTCCAGCGCACCGACCGCCATGTACCCGCCGTCGGAGGTCTCGTACACGTCGTAGAACGGCGCGCCGGTGTCGAGCAGGTTCACGCCGCGCTCGTCGCGCCACGCCCCGGCGCCGAGCATCCCGTACATCCCGGCCATGAGTGACGCGGCACCGTCGACGATCGCGGCGTCGACCACCTGGCCACGTCCGGACCACCCGGCCTCGTGCAGCGCGGCGAGCACCCCGACGACGAGGTACAGGGCTCCGCCGCCGAAGTCACCGACCACGTTGAGCGGGACCTGCGGGGGCCCGCCTGCCCGGCCCATCGCGTGCAGCGCTCCGGAGACCGCGATGTAGTCGATGTCGTGCCCGGCGGTGCCCGCCCACGGTCCGTCCTGCCCCCAGCCGGTGATCCGGCCGTAGATCAGCTTGGGGTTGTGCACCCAGCACGCATCGGGTCCGACGCCGAGCCGCTCGGCCACCCCGGGGCGGAAGCCCTCGAGGAGCACGTCGGCGCGTGCCGTCATCTCCAGCAGCGCCGCCACACCCTCCGGGCGGCGCAGGTCGAGCACCACCGAGCGCCGGCCGCGCTCCAGCGCGGTCAGCCGCAGCCCGCCGCCGCCCGGCCGGTCGACGCGCACCACCTCGGCACCGAGGTCGGAGAGGAGCATGCCGGCGAACGGGCCGGGGCCGATGCCCCCGAGTTCCACGACGCTGACCCCGGTGAGGGGCCCGGAGGGTGGCCTCACTCGGTGACGGTGATCGCCATCACGGGGCAGGCCGCCGCACCGTACCGTGCCTGGCCCTCCAGGTCGGCCGGGACCTCTGGCTGGTGGATCAGGCTGTAACCGCCGTCGTCCAGGTCGTAGACCTCCGGTGCGACGGCATTGCACTGGCCGTGACCCTCGCAGACGTTCGGGTCCACCTCGACACGCATGGCTGCCTCCTCCGACTTCGCGGTCTATCCCATCAGCGTGCCGCGACCGCAGCCTCGTCGGCCAGCGCGGTCGCCTCGGCGACGTCCCGGCGCAGCGCCTGCACCGCGGAGACGAGCGCGGCGATCCACAGCGCGGCCAGCACCGCGTGCACCGCGAGCACCGGCAGGCCGGACACGCCGGCGGCGCCGAGCAGCGTGCCCGTGTTGGTCAGCACGATCATGCCGCCGGCCGCGGTGCCGAGCAGCCGCGCCGGCATCGCCCGGACCAGCCAGGCCGCGAACGGGGCGGCGACAACGCCGCCGGTGAGCAGGCCCGCCACGGTCAGCCAGGAGATGCCGTGACCGGACAGCGCGAGGAGGAAGCCGAGGCTGGCGGCCACCGCAACCACGAACTCCGCGGTGTTCACCGACCCGACCACCTTGCGAGGCTCCAGCCGCCCGCTGGCGAGCAGCGAGGACGTGGCGACCGGGCCCCACCCACCGCCTCCGATCGCGTCGATGAAACCCGCGACCAGGCCGACCGGGGCAAGGAACCGGGACCCCAGCCGGCCCGGCCTCACCACCGTGGCCGCGACCGCCCGGACGCTGAACCGCAGCAGCACGTAGGCACCCAGCAACACCAGCACCGCGGCCACCCAGGGTGCCGCGGACTCGGCGGCCAGCGAGGACAGCAGGACGGCGCCGAGTACCGCCCCGAACGCGCCGGGCAGCGCGATCCCGGATACCACGGGCCAGTCCACATTGCCGAACTTCCAGTGCGCCGCGCCCGAGGCGAGCCCGGTGCCGACCTTCGCCATGTGGACCGACGCCGAGGCGACGGCCGGCGCGGCGCCGGCGGCGAGCAGCACGGTGGTCGCCGTCACCCCGTAGCCCATGCCCAGTGTTCCGTCGACCAGCTGGGCGACAAGGCCGCCCAGAGCGAAGATCACGAAAATGTACATGTCGTCCTCGATGCCGTGGCCGAACGCCGGCCGGAACGGGGGGTCAGCAGGTCATCGACCAGGTCGACATGTGGAGGACGAGACCCGGAGCAGGTCCACGTGCAGCCGCTGCACCAGTGCCACGCTCGGGGTCATGGCATCGGATACTTCCAGACCAGGCCGCCGATCACCATCGACCGCCCGCCTGATCGCAGAGTCGTCGAGTATCGCGGCCACGCGCCGGTCGTTGAACGAGTACGCGGCAAGGAGGTGATCGGTGTGGACCGCTCGTCCCGGCGTGCCGTGCTCCAACGGCTGACGATGCTCGACGACATGGTCCGGCAGGTCGGGTTCTCGGTACCGGTGCGCACGGCGCGCAGCCAGATCCGCCGCCTCACCGGGAGCTGGCGTGAGCTGCTGATCCGGCACGAGCCGGACGCCCGCGGTCGCTGCCCGGTCTGCTCCGGGTGGCTGCGGCGGCGCACGTGGCCCTGCCAGGTCTGGGTCACCGCGATACAACTGCTGATCGGCGAGGGCCACGAGGAGCAGACCCCGATGGCTCCGCTGCGCAGCTCCTTCCGCCGCCCCCGCGAGGTCGAGGTGGTCGCGCGCAGTACAGACGCCCACGCCGAACCTGCGATGCCGGCGGGCCCCGCAGCCGACGTGCCACGGCAGCGGTCCGAACCGGAGGCCGACACAGTACAGGTCCACCGCGCCGCGGTGACAGGTCCCGGCGGCGTCGGGGGGCGCGCATAGCCTGGCGGTCGTGCCCGAACCCATTACTCGCCGCGGCTGGATCCGCCGGCTCGCCGGCGCCTGCTGGCAGCATCCACGGCTCACCGTGGCCGCGCTGGTCGCGTCCGGCGTCGGGGTGGGCACCGAGGCGCTGACGCCGCTGCTCACCCGCGTCGCGGTCGACGACGCGGTGGCCGGCCAGACCTCCCGGCTCGGGCTGCTCGTCGCGGGCATCCTCGGCATCGCGGTGCTGCGCTTCGGCACCGCGTTCGTCCGCCGCTACCTGGGCGGGCGGCTGTCGCTGGACGTCCAGCACGACCTCCGCCGCGCGGTGTTCGGCGCGGTGCAGCGGCTCGACGGCGCCAAGCAGGACGGGCTGCGCACCGGGCAGGTCGTCTCGCGGGCGATCTCCGACCTGCAACTCGTGCAGGGGATGCTGTCCATGGTGCCGCTGGTCGCAGGCACCCTGGTGCTCTTCGTCGTCGCGCTCGGCGCGATGCTCTGGCTGTCCCCGCTGCTCACCGTCGTCGCGCTGGTCGTGGTGCCGGCGGCCGGGCTGGCCACCACCCGCAGCAGGCGCACCATCTTCCCGGCGACGTGGTCGGCGCAGCAGCGGGCCGCCGACGTCGCCGAGCACGTCGAGGAGACCGTCACCGGCGTGCGGGTGGTGAAGGGCTTCGGGCAGGAGGCCCGCGCGGTCGCGACGTTGGAGGGCGCGGCCCGGCGGCTGTTCGCCGAGCGGATGCGCTCGGCGCGGCTGACCGCGACGTTCGCCCCGACGCTGTCGGCGCTCCCCTCGCTGGGGCAGGTCGGGGTGTTCGCGCTGGGTGGCGCGCTCGCGCTGCGCGGGGACATCAGCCTGGGCACCTTCGTCGCGTTCGCCGCCTACCTGGCGCTGCTCATCGGCCCGGCGCGGCTGCTGGCGCAGCTGGTGATCAGCGCGCAGCTGGCCCGCGCCGCCGTCGAGCGGGTCTACGAGGTGATCGACTCCCAGCCCGACGTGCGGGAGTCGCCGGACGCGGTGGACGTGCCCGGCGGGCCGCTGTCGGTGCAGCTGGACGGGGTGCGCTTCGGCTACAGTCGCAGCGATCCGGTGCTCGACGGGGTGTCGTTGCGGGTGGCGCCGGGCGAGACGCTGGCGCTGGTCGGCACTCCGGGCTCGGGCAAGTCCACCGTCTCGCTGTTGCTGCCGCGGTTCTACGACACCCAGCAGGGCAGCATCCGCCTCGGTGGCGCCGACGTGCGCGAGCTGCGGCTGGCCTCGCTGCGCCGGGCCATCGGGATGGTGTTCGAGGAGGCGTTCCTCTTCTCCGACACGGTGCGCACCAACATCGCCTACGGCCGCCCGGACGCCACCGACGAGGAGGTGGTGGCCGCCGCCAGGGCGGCGCAGGCACACGAGTTCGTCGCGGCGCTCCCGGAGGGCTACGACACCCGGGTCGGCGAGCGCGGCCTGACCCTGTCCGGCGGGCAGCGGCAGCGGATCGCACTGGCGCGGGCGCTGCTGTCCGACCCGAGGGTGCTGGTGCTCGACGACGCCACCTCCGCGGTGGACGCGACCACTGAGGCCGCGATCCACGCCACGCTGCGCGCCGTCACCGCCGAGCGGACCACGCTGCTCGTCGCGCATCGCCGCTCCACCCTGGCACTCGCCGACCGGGTCGCCGTGTTCGACGCCGGGCGGGTGGTCGACATCGGCACCCAGGCCGAGCTGGCGGGCCGCTGTGCCCTGTTCCGGGCACTGCTCGCCGGGCCGGGCGAGGCCATCGAGCACCCCCGGAGCCGGCTGGCAGAGTCGCAGGCGCCGGGTCCCGACGGGACCACTCCCGCGCTGTGGCCCGAGGACGTGGACGAGCCCGCCGACGATCTGCGCACCGCCGCGGCGCCCTCCTCCGGCATGCGCGGCGGGCCCGGCACCGGTGGCGGCACCGCTGCGAACCTCCCCGCCACGCCGGAGCTGCTCGCCGCGGTGGACGCGCTGCCCCCGGCCACCGCCCGGGTGCGGCTGAACGGTGCCGATCCCCGCGCCCCGGACCCCGGCTTCCGGGTCGGCCGGCTGCTGCGCCCGGTCCGCGGGTGGCTCGCGCTCGCGGTGCTGCTGGTCGGGCTCGACGCCGCCGCGACCGTCACGTTCCCCGCGCTGGGCGGGCTGGCGGTGGGGGCGATCACGGGCCGCGACACGCGGCTGCTGGCCGTCGCGGTCGGCGTCGGGCTCGCCGTGGTGGCAGGTGCCTGGCTGGTGACGGCGGCCCAGACGGTGGTCGCCGCGCGCGGCGGCGAGACCCTGCTCTACCTGCTACGGGTGCGCAGCTTCGCGCACCTGCAGCGGCTCGGCCTGGACTACTACGAGCGCGAGATGGCCGGCCGGATCATGACCCGGATGACCACCGACGTCGACGCGCTGTCGACGTTCCTGCAGACCGGCCTGTCCACCGCGGTGGTGAGCCTGCTGACCGTCGCGGGGGTGGCCACGGCGCTGCTGGTGACCGATCCCGAGCTCGCGCTGGTGGCGATGGCGGTGCTGCCGGTGCTGATCGCCGCCACCGTGGTGTTCCGGCGGCTGTCGTCCCGGGCCTATGCCGAGGCCCGGGAACGGGTCAGCGAGGTCAACGCCGACCTGCAGGAGAACGTCTCCGGGGTGCGGGTGGCGCAGGCCTTCACCCGGGAGCAGCACTCCGCGCGGGACTTCGCCCGCCGGTCCGACGCCTACCGCCGCACCCGGCTGCGCGCCCAGCGCTACATCGCCACCTACTTCCCGTTCGTGACGCTGCTGTCCGACGTCGCGCAGGCCGCGGTGCTGGGCGCCGGTGCCGCCGGGGTCGCGGCCGGCACCGTCAGCCCCGCGGTGCTCACCGCGTTCCTGCTCTACCTCGGGCTGTTCTTCGCCCCAGTGCAGCAGCTGTCGCAGGTGTTCGACTCCTACCAGCAGGCCGCGGTGGGGCTGCGCCGCATCCGGGGGCTGCTGGACACCCCGACGTCCGTCCCGGCCGCGGCCGACCCGGTGGGGGTGCCAGGGCGGCTGCGGGGCGAGGTGGAGTTGCGGGAGGTGTCGTTCCGCTACCCCGGCAGCGAGGCAGCCGCGCTGGATGGCGTCTCGCTTCGGATCGCGCCCGGGGAGACCGTCGCGCTGGTCGGCGCGACCGGCGCGGGCAAGTCGACGCTGGTGAAGCTGCTCGCCCGGTTCTACGACGCCACCGAAGGCCAGGTGCTCGTCGACGGCGTGGACGTGCGGCGCTACGAGCCGGTGGGCTACCGGCGGCGGCTGGGCGTGGTGCCCCAGGAGGCGCACCTGTTCCGGGGTGACGTCGCGGCGAACGTCGGCTACGGCCGACCGGACGCGGCGCCCGCGGAGGTCGAGGCCGCGGCCCGGCGGGTCGGGGCGCTGGACATGGTCGCGACACTGCGCCACGGGTTCCGCCAGCCCGTCGGGGAACGCGGGCAGGGGCTGTCGGCCGGGCAGCGGCAGCTGCTGGCGCTGGCCCGCGCCGAACTCGTCGCGCCCGACCTGCTGCTGCTCGACGAGGCCACCGCCGCGCTGGACCCGGCCACCGAGTCGCTGGTGCTCGCCGCGTCGGACCGGCTGGCCCGCCGCCGGACCACCGTGGTGATCGCGCACCGGCTGGCGACCGCTGCAGCGGCGGACCGCATCGTCGTTCTCGACGGCGGCCGGATCGTCGAGCAGGGCAGTCACGCCGAGTTGCTCGCCGCGCGGGGCGCCTACGCCCGGCTGTGGGCCGCGGGCTCGCCGGACGGAACCGTAGCGGCGTGAACAGAAGTACCATATGTCGTATGGTGAAGACCACGCTGTACCTGCCGGATGACCTCAAGCACCAGCTCGAGGAGGCGGCTCGCCGCCGAGGCGTCACCGAGGCCGAGTTCTCCCGGCAAGCGTTACGGGAGGCCGTGTCCCGTGTCGAGCAGTGGCGACCGCCGAGGAGCGGCATCATTCGCAGCCGCCGGGGTCCGGGCACGTCTGACCTGTCCCGCCGAGTCGACGAAGTGCTGGCCGAAGGGTTCGGCGAGGATTGATCTGCGACACCAGCGGGCTACTCGCGCACTTCGACCCCGACGACCGTGATCACCCCGCCGCCGTGCAGGTACTCAGCAATGCTCGGCCCCCACTCGTCGTGTCACCGTTCGTCATCGCGGAACTCGATCATCTCCTGCGGAAGAAGGTCGGAGCGCAGGACGCCCGGATCGTCCTCGACGAGCTCGTCGCGGGCTCGTTCGAACTCGCCCCGTGCGACCTGTCCGACCTGCGGCGCGCACTGGAGATCGATCGGCGCTACGCCGACCTGGATCTCGGTATCACCGACGTCTCGCTGGTGGTGCTGGCAGCGCGATACGACACCCGCGACATCCTCACCCTCGATCACCGGCATTTCCGCCAACTGGTTCCGCTGCAGGGCGGCCGGTTCCGGCTCCTGCCGGATGACTCCTGACGAGTTCCGCAGCGGGCGTTCCTTCGACGACCGCTAGGAACGCCGGGGACGGGCGTTGGGACGGGCGTTCCCGCGATAAGCGCACCTATCGTTGTTTCGCAGCCCGAGACAACCACGATAAGTGCGCTTATCGCGACGAGGGGAGGCCAGGATGCCGGCGAGCCACTCCGGGTCGGTGTTGCCACCGGAGACGACGGCGACGGTGCGCCCCGCTGGCAGCTCGTCATCGCCACCGAACTCGTCGTCAGCGAGAACACCGTCAAGACACGTGTCGCGGGTCTTCTCGAAGCCGGCCCTCCGCGACCGCGCCCAAGCCGTCGTTCTCGCCTACGAAACCGGCCTCGTCACGGCAGGCAGCCACTGAAGCACCGACACGCCCGGCATAGGTGCCGCTAGGCGTGGCTTGGGCAGCCCGGTGCTGGTCCGGCACCCGACCCGACGTGGGTGTCCGTCCAATCCAGGCCGGCCTGGAACCACAGCACGGCGTTGCGCATGAGGTTGATGTCGTGGCCCCCACCGGGTAGCAGGAAGGCATCCACGCAGGGGACCTGCGGCCCCAGCTTGGGTGCCTCGGAGCCGATGACGGATGCGACACTCGAACAGTCCTCGCCTTCCAGCCCGCCGCAGAAGAAGGGGTCTGCGTCGCCCAGCACGATCAGGGCCGGGACCCGGATGTCGAGCGGGGTCCCGAACGTAGCGGGAAAATCGTTCAGCTCCTTGGTGGTCACGGTCTGCTTCAGCTCCTCGTTGCGGGCGATCACCGCCGGGTCGACGTCTCCCGGGTCAAGGAACACCTGGTAACGCGTCCCGGGACGGGTGGTCAGGTAACCGGGGTCGTAGGACAAGGGGCCGAACTCGGGGTCGAGGGTCACCGGGTGCAGGTTGGGATAGCCCCTCGTCAAGCTGGTCTCATAGCGGAACTTGTGGGTAAAGCCGGACAGGATGACGGTGTCCACGTCGTGGTAACGGCTGGCCTCGAGCCAAGTCGCTCCCGCGCCGATGGAGTGGCCGACCGCGATGACCTTCTCGAAGGCGACCGCGCCGTCGGGGCCGGCGATGCGCCCGGCCCGGAGGGCCTGGACGAGCTGATGCGACACCCAGACGTTCTGATCCATCCCGACGAGCTGGCTCGGTGGGTGCGAGCTCTGCCCGATGCCGATCCGGTCTATGGCCAGGGTGGCGTAGCCTCGCTGCACCGCTGCACTCACGTACGAGTAGCGGTCCGTGCCTGCCGGATCGGGAAAGTCCCAGTAATGGTGGTCGGTAGTGACGGGGTGGAGGAGCAGTTGGACGGTGGACGGATCGCGGTCGGCGGGCAGGCAGAGCTGCACGAAGACCTGCTCGGCGGCTGGGAGGCCATCCGCCAGCGACACGGGAACGTGGCTCGACTGGCAGCGCATCGCTGGATCCTGCGCCGCCGCCGCAGACGGCATCCCGGACGCCACCAGCGCGAGACTCAGCCCCACGGCCGCCAGGAATGCCTTGCGCCCTGTGCTCCTGCCGTGGCCTCCACCTGGACGAACCGCACAGGCGCCGACGTCGCTGCGGACCTCGGCGGGTCCGGGGTTGGTGGCGTTCATCTCGTGTCCCTCCTCGCGCGTCGGCACTGCTGTGTCGCCTTGGGAAAGGATGCGCTCGGGGACGCGGCTCCGGCAGAGTGGTGAACACATTTCTTCCGCGCCACCTGCCAGCAACCGGGAGTGGTCGTATATGGATGATCGGGAGGTCGGCTGGTACTGGAGCCGGAACGCGCCGACGTGGACCCGACTGGTCCGCGCCGGCTACGACGTCTACCGCGACCTGGTCAACACGCCCGCCTTCCTCGCGCTGCTTCCGGACGTGTCGGGAGCGCGCGGCATAGATCTCGGCTGCGGGGACGGACACAACACCCGCCTGGTCGCCGATCGGGGCGCCGCGATGACCGGGCTGGACATCGCTGCGGGCTTCGTCGCCGCCGCCCACGACGAGGAGGCGCGCAACCCCAGAGGTATCAGCTACGTGCAGGCCAGCGCCGCCGCGCTGCCCTTTCCCGGTGGCAGCTTCGATTTCGCCTGTGCGTTCATGAGCCTGATGGACATGCCCGACCCGCGGCGGGTGCTGGCGGAAGCGGCGCGGGTGCTGCGTCCCGGCGGGTTCCTGCAGTTCTCCATCGAGCACCCGTTCGCCACCACCGCCTACCGTCGCTGGATTCGCGACGGCGACGGCGCCAAACAAGCGCTGGCCGTCGCCGGGTACTTCGACCAGGGCGAGACGATCGACACCTGGCTGTTCGGCTCCGTCCCGGTCGAGCTCCGCGAGAGCCTGCCCCCGTTCCAGGTGCCGAGGTTCCGGCGCACGCTCAGCCAGTGGCTCAATGCCGTCGCCGACGCCGGTCTCGCCGTCGAAGCGGCGGACGAACCCCGCGCCGACGAGGCCACCGCCGCGCACGATCCCCGGGTGGCCGACACCGGCCTCGTGCCCTACTTCCTGCACCTGCGCTGCCGGAGACCGGCATGAGAAGTTCGCCGAGGACAGAGCCGGCTGCGGCGAGCTGGGTGAAGATCGTCTGGTAGCGCTGGACGTCGGCGAAGCGTTCCAGGTAGAGCCCGTCCGTGCTCGTTCGCCCGTGCGCGGTGCCCAGTACTATGAGTCTCTGCTATCCTCCAAGCAGGGTAAGCAACTTCCACAATTCGAGGGGAAATCCCATGACAAACACAGAGGTACCTCTTTAGTGTTCATGCACCCTACTGGACAAATCGGGTGCAAACCCGACAAGAAGATCGTCGATCTCGTTCCGCATTCCAAACGGCTGTTGTGTGTCTTCATACCAGGACGGGGGCTTACGCGGTACCTACCTCAGGCGCACGTGAGTGCCCCTCATCATTGGCGCTCCGCGAGAACGGATCTTGATATGAACCACCCGGTCCACGATTCCGCCACCAACCGGCCGCAAACGCAGTTTCCTGCTGCCAGCCCCGCGTTGCGGGACGTCCAGCCGATCCTGGAGCGAAGGGCCGACAGCATCTGGGCCCGTGTCGAACAAACTCGCGACGCGATCTGCGACGCGATGCGGCAGGCATGCGAGCAGGAAGGCTTCGACGCGCTGGTGATCAAATCCTCGCCGTTCGTACAGCCAGCATGGGTCAGGCTGGAGTGCTGGATCCCGAAGAACCCGGAGCTGGGGCGAGCAGTAACGGAGCGAGGATCCATGGTCGTGACGATCGAGGCGAAGGAGTTCCATCGCTACGAGTTGGAATACTCGGTCAAGTTAGACGATCGGGGATGGTCGAAGACCTACCCTCGTTTACGGGGCTTCGGCCCGGCGCAACTTGCCCAGCTCGTGCGGTTTCTTCTGGTCCGCGGTCCTGAGCCAAACCTAGCCGCGCTCCAGCTCGCGACCGCACGTCTCGAGATCTGGAAGCCGGCGAATAAAGTGAATGTGCTGAGCACAGACTGGCTCAAGCTGACTCCTACCGTATTAATCGTGGTGAGTATAGGTATTATCTATTTTTCGCTACCCCTCGGGGGGATCTTCGCGCTCCTCGGCCTGCTGTTCTTGGTGGGCGCAGGGGTGGCGTTCTACTTGCTCAGTCGGCGCCGCACGGTGGTGCTGAGTTCGGGAAGGCCCGTAGCCGAACCGCGAAAGCTCACCCTCGTGGACTCGTGGCAGGCGGTGGTCGCAGGGCTTGGCGCTGACGCGGAGTTGCTTCGTGAACGCTTTCTCACGGTGTTGCGGGACCGGCCGATGGCGGGACTCCAGTCACGGGTCGAGGCAATCTCGTACTGGGGGCTCGACGGCAAGGTGGAGCGCGAACAGATCGTGCTCACGTTCCGCCGCGCTATCCTTTTCTGCCAGATATATGAGTACGACCAAGAGCTGTATGTTGGATGGGACGCCCACCTGAACCATGGGCAGTGGGTCGAGAAGACGGTGGCCATCGGAATCCACAAGGCGAGTGGTGAGCTCACGCGCGTGAATACCGTCGGGTCAGGTTGGGAGCAGCTCACGGAGTATGACGTCACTGATGTCAACTGCCTGGTCGAGTGGACACACGCGAAGCTCGTTCGGCTGGTGCAGCGACTGATGGAAGAGCGTAAGATCGATCAGGAGATCGACTTCAAGATTCTACGTGGCGAGCGGCAGGGTTTGACGGAAACCCAGCAGACGGGCGAAGGGGTGCAGCAGGCGGCACGGCGAGTCCCGCGCAAGTTAGTGCGCACGGGATGACGGTACGGTTTCCACGAGACGCTGACATCGACGGATGTATCTAGCTTCGTTCCTCACTCATGAAGAGGCGATCCTTCAGGGGATGGTTCGGCTGCCAGGCCTGCCTCGCCTCCCAGAGGGCGTCCGATCGCAGTGGTGGAAGAACTATGCCGAGCTCATCCAGGGCATACATGCTGTCGGAGGCGCAGGAGCGAGCCTGCGGGTTACGCTCGATCCCGGGGCGTCACTGCACTGTGCGCTGTTCGCCTGCGCGTCGGAGGCACGGTCGATGCAGCTGCGGCGCTTTCTCGCTCCGTTCACACGCCTCGAGACTCTCGTCACCGGCTCGGCAACGCTCCCGTTGTCGCGCGAGGACTACGACATGGTCGCGGACGACGTTCCGCTCCTGCGGTGCCGGGTGGTCACACCGAGCTTCCGGGCTGGTGGCGCGCGACTCGCCTGTGACTTTCGTGCCGCTCCGTTGCTCGACTCATTGTTAGCCGAGGCGGATGCGTATGGCTACCGGCTCGGTTACCACGTCAATGTCCATTTCGTAGAGATCGACCGCGAGCGGATTCGCGCCGCGAGAAAGAATGCCCTCGCAGTGCGCGACCTCCCTGGGGCGCCGAGGTCGCTGGTGATGATGCAGCAGCGGCTCGCCGACCAGTTACTGCATGCCGGCGCGGTGTGCGAGGAATATCTGGCGGTCGATGCGGGTCCCGCCGTGCAGTGGTTGCGCGAGGCGCTACAACGGAATTTTCAGCAGCAGTTCGGGGCGTTCCGTTTCGAGGCTGGATCGTGGGAATTCGTCGAGGGGGGATACGAGGAGGAGTTGGCGTGCACCGCTTTCACCACGTTGGACGAACTCTCAGTCGACGAGCTTTGCGCCACGGCCATCCAGGACAGCCAGATCACAAGGCTCTTGGGCTGGCGACCATCGGACAACTTGGCGGACCGCTTTGCCGTTCCCTTCCAAGCCGACGCACCAGAGACACACGGGCCCGCTGTGTTGCCCGCGAACCTGCCGCCAGCCTACGGTGGGGACGAGTCCTACGTGTTCGTCAGTTACAAGCGGGCAGACCTGGATCGTGTCACCCCAGTGATGCTGTACCTCCAAGAACGCGGATACAAGCTCTGGTATGATCGTGGGATCCGAGGTGGTGATGACTGGGCAGCGATCCTGGAGGAGCGGCTCACGTCCTGCGGCGGACTCTTGCTGTTCCTATCACAGGCGGCGATCGACTCCAAACATGTCCGCCGAGAAGTGCTGTTTGCCGACAGCATCGACAAGCGCATCATCAGCGTACGTCTCGAGGCTACCCGGCTGAGGCACGGAATGGGGTTACTGCTCCCCCGCTATCAGATGCTCGACCAGAGAGTGGAGGATTTCTTCGAGCGGCTAGCGTGGGCACTGAATCACGCCAGCTGACTGAGCTAGAAAGCCTGGCGCCTACTCTCGTTCGCCCGTGAGCTCACGGCTCACTGTAGCGAGGAATTTCCTGGTCTCGCTGCTGTCGAGGGCGGCGGTGGCGAGCTGGGTGAAGATCGTCTGGTAGCGCTGGACGTCGGCGGGGCG
>JBOHGT010000013.1:0-3900 GCA_050700385.1 Pseudonocardiaceae bacterium
CGCCGCGGCAACCACGAGGTGATGATCCGCGGCACGTTCGCCAACATCCGGCTGCGCAACCTGCTGCTCGACGGTGTACAGGGCGGCTTCACCCGCGACTTCACCGCGGGTGGCGCGCAGGCGACCATCTACGACGCGGCCCAGAACTACGCCGCCGCAGGGATCCCGCTGGTGGTGCTCGGCGGCAACGAGTACGGCTCGGGCTCGTCGCGCGACTGGGCGGCCAAGGGCACGTTGCTGCTCGGGGTGCGCACGGTGATCGCGGAGTCCTTCGAGCGGATCCACCGCTCGAACCTCATCGGGATGGGAGTGCTGCCGCTGCAGTTCCCCGCGGATGAGTCCGCTTCGTCGCTGGGCCTCGACGGCACCGAGACCTTCGACATCACCGGCATCACCGCATTGGGCGAGGACCTGACGCCACGGACGGTGCACGTGTCGGCACGGGGCGAGGGCAGGGAGCCCGTCGAGTTCGACGCGGTCGTGCGGATCGACACCCCAGGCGAGGCGGACTACTACCGCAACGGCGGCATCCTGCAGTATGTCCTGCGCGGCATGGCGCAGGTCGGCCGGTTCAGCGGCGGATGGCCAGGCTGAGCGAGAAGCGGTCGTCGGGGTCGGTCCACCAGCGCGCCGGGTCGAAGCCGGCGTCATCGAGTTCCGCGGCCAGCCCGTCACGGCGGAACTTGGCCGAGATCTCGGTCCGCAGCTCCTCCCCCGCCTCGAAGTGCACCTGCATGTCCAGCGCGGGCAGCCGCACCGTCATTGTCCGGTCCGCCCGCAGTCGCATCTCGATCCACTCCCGCTCGGCGTCCCACACGGCGACGTGCGCGAATGCCGGCACGTCGAAGTCCGCCCCCAGCTCGCGGTTGAGCACGTGCAGGACGTTGCGGTTGAACTCCGCCGTCACCCCTGCCGCGTCGTCGTAGGCGGGCACCAGCACGGCGGGGTCTGTCACCAGCCCGGCACCGAGCAGCAGCGTCTCCCCGGGCTCGAGCACCGCGTGCAACATGCCGAGGAACTCCGACCGCTCCTGCGGCAGCAGGTTCCCGACGGTGCCGCCGAGGAACGCGATCATCCGCCGCCCCCCAGCCGCCGCCGGTAGCAGCTCGAGGTGCCGGGTGAAGTCGCCGACCACCCCGTGCACGGCCAGCCACGGGTACTCCTCGTCGACCGCGGCGATCGCCGACCGCAGCGCCGACTCCGAGACGTCCTGCGGGACGAAGCGGCGCAGGGTGCCCGGTGCGGTGAAGGCGTCGAGCAGCAGCCGGGTCTTCTCCGAGGACCCCGACCCGAGCTCGACGAGGGTATCGGCGGCCGAGACCTCGACGATCTCGGCGACGCTGGCGGCCAGCAATTCCCGTTCGGTGCGGAACGGGTAGTACTCGGGCAGCGCGGTGATGTCCTCGAACAGCTCGCTGCCCCGGGCGTCGTAGAACCACTTCGGCGGCAACCACTTCGAATCGGCGGACAGCCCCGCGCGCACGTCGTGGTGCAGCGCATCGGCAGCGTCGGAGTCGGTGAGATGGACCTCTAGCACGGGTGCGGTCATGGCTCCTTCGATCGGATCGGCGCCACGTCCACTGTGGACGCAGACGCGGTGAGCAGGTGGCCCTCGGCCACCGGCGCCCAGTCCGGGGCGGCGTCGGTCGGCTCGGAGGCGACCAGCACGGCCGAGCCGTCGACGCGCGCCCACAGCGAGTGGTACACGGCGGTCGCGGTGACGGTCGTGCCGTCGGTGAGCAGCAGGTTGCACCGGGAGCCCGGTGCCGCGGCGACGACATCGCCGGTCACCGTCGCCAACGCCTCGGCAGCGGACGCACCCTCGCGCAGCCGGTGGTGCACCAGGGCCCACAGCAGGGCCGAGTCGGTGGGTGCGTCGAGGGTCATCAGGTCGACCACCGGCAGCGTGCGGGCCAGCCGGGCCACCGAGTCCGGCCAGCCGGCCACCACCCCGTTGTGGCTGAACAGCCAGGGCCCGCGGGCGAACGGCGCGCAGGCCGTCTCCACGATGGGCATGCCGGCCGTCGCCGAGCGCACGGCCCCGAGCACCGCGTCGCTGCGCACCGTGGGTGCCAGCGAGGCGAACGACGGATCGGCCCACATCGCGGTGGCCCGGCGGTAGCGGCGCGGCTCCTCGCGGCCGGGCTCGTACCACCCCACCCCGAAGCCGTCCGCGTTGATCGTGCCACCGCCGCGCATGTCGGCGGGCGCGAAGCTCTGCCGCAGCAGCGAGTGCGGCGGCTCGCACAGCAGGGTGGCGAGGTCGGCCTGCTCCCCGAGGTAAGCCAGGTGGCGGCACACGCTGTCAGGTCAGCCCAGCTCGGCGGGATCGGCGTCGCGGGCGCAGCGGAACCCCGCGAAGATCTGCCGGCGCACCGGGTGGTCCCAGTTGCGGAAGGTCCCGCGGCAGGCCGCCGGATCGGTGCCGAACGATCCCCCGCGCAGCATCCGGTAGTCGCCACCGAGGAAGACCTCGGAGTACTCCTTGTACGGGAACGGCGCGAAGCCCGGGTAGCCGGTGAAGCCCGACGAGGTCCATTCCCAGACGTCGCCGATGAGCTGGTGGATCCCCAGCGGCGAGGCGCCGGCGGGATAGCTCCCGGCGAGGGCCGGCTGCAGGTGGCGCTGGCCGAGGTTGGCGTGCTCGGGCGTCGGGTCCTCGTCGCCCCAGGGGTAGCGCCGGGAATGCCCGGTCGCCGGGTCGACGCGGGCGGCCTTCTCCCACTCGGCCTCGGTGGGCAGCCGCTTGCCCGCCCATGCCGCGTACGCCTGCGCCTCGAAGAAGCACACGTGCACCACCGGCTCGTCACCCGGCACCGGCTCGGCCACCCCGAAGCGGGTCCGCCACCACTCGCTGCCCGCGCGATACCACGACTGCGGGGCGGTGAGGCCGGTGTCCTGCCGGTGCGCCCAGCCGCGCTCGCTCCACCAACGGGGGTCGTCGTAGCCACCGGCCTCGATGAACCGCTGGTAGTCGGCGTTGGTCACGGGCGTGGTGTCGAGCCAGTAGGCGCCGGTCGTCACCGGATGCGCGGGGCGCTCGTTGTCCAGCGCCCACGGCTCGGTCGAGGTGCCCATGGTGAACTCACCGGCGCCGACGAGCACTTCGGGTGGCAGGTGCCGGGCGGGCGCGGGCCCGGGGGGCGGCGCGTGCAGCGCGGGCCTACCAGCCCGCAACTGGTGGGTAGCGAGCATCGTCTCGTCGTGCTGCTGCTCATGCTGCACGATCATGCCGAAGGCGAACCCGCCGTCGATCAGCCTGTGCCCGGACAGCGGAACCCGGTCCAGCACATCGAGCACCTTGCTGCGCACCTCGCCGACGTAGGCCCTCGCCTGGATGGGGTCGAGCAGCGGCAGCGCCGGCCGGTGGACCCGCGGGTTCTTGAAGGCGTCATAGAGCTCGTCGATGTCGGCACGGACGGGATCCCGGCCGCCGACGTCGCGCACCAGCCAGAGCTCCTCCTGGTTGCCGACGTGCGCCAGGTCCCACACCAGCGGCGACATCAGGGGTGAGTGCTGGTGCACGAGATCGGCGTCGTCCACCGCCTCGGTGAGCGCGGCGCTGCGGGCACGGGTGCGTTCCAGTTCGGCTGCCAGGTGCGTGCGCAGCGCGGCGTCCTCGACGGGCAGGCTCACGGCAGTCCTCCTCCGGGGGTCGGTGCAGGGTCGGTGATGTCATCGGCGGGGCAACGCCCCCGCCGCACCCGCCGGTCGTGGACGTCCTCGACCAGGGCGCGCAGCTCCGGCGGTGCGCCCAGCGCGGGCAGCGCGGCACACGCCAGCTCGAACACCGCGGTCGCGGCGCAGGCCAGCACCGGGTCGCGGAGCCCCTGGCGAGCGGCGTGGAACCAGCGGCCGGCGGCCGGCGCGGCGGCGGCGCGGGCGGCGTCAGTGGTGGCC
>JBOHGT010000014.1:0-8101 GCA_050700385.1 Pseudonocardiaceae bacterium
CCCCCGGACGATGCCCCGTCCGGGGGCGCTGCTTCGTGCTCGGCGACTACTCGGCGGCGAGGACGGCGACCTAAGCATCGCTGACGCGGGTTGGCCATACCATACCGGCGATCTCCGGCATGTCCTCGACCGCGGTGGTCGACGTCGGGGACTTCACCAAGGACGTAGACGACCTTCGGTGACGCGGGTATCGCGGACTCACACGTGTAACGGTGACGGTAGCCGCAGCGAAGTAGCGTCTGGGCTCTCCTACCGGCTGAGAGGTGACAGGCGTGGCGAACGGCTTCGGCGATGAGGAACTTGCTCAAGCGCTGCGCGCCTTTGTGCTGGCAGCCGAACCGATACTTGAGGCTTTGCGGTACCAGGACGTGCTTGGTGCATCGAACACCCGGGCAGCGGACGTCGAGGTGAGTCGAGGTCTGCGCGACAAAGCGCGGGACATTTTGAGCACGATAGTGACGCCGGGATCGTCGGCTTGGGCTGCTATGGATGTCGAAGCTCGCTCCGATTGGTGGCTTAAGCGAGTGGGGACACTAACGGCCGCCTTGGTCTCAGCACCAGGCTTCGCTGGGGGGCTTGCCAAAACGGATGGCATCCAGGCCGCACTAGGTGCGGCTGGGCAAGGACTCATACTTTGCGCTATCGCGCATGAATACGGCGTCGACGATCAACGCGACCGAGTTCGACTACTTGCCTCAGTGCTGTTCTCGCGGACACTTCCGTCCGCGACGATTCGTCTGGAGTCCCGCGACCTGTTTTTGCAAGTCCTTGAGGATTTGAAGGAAGCACGCTGCGGCCCAGGGATATTGAAAGTTGGCCACGCCATTTGGCGACTTGGCCAATTACTCTCAGCGGCACGAGAAGAGTTTGCAAAGCGCCCGGGGGCTCCGATCAGGCGTCGGCTTCTAGCCAAATTTCCGGTAGCTGGCGCGGTGACCAGTTTTATGACGGAGCGATCGGCATTACGGGATGTGACTCTGGCCGGACGCGAATGGATCGCCGAACAAGGGGCAACGACACATGCCCACATCGGAACAGGACAATTAGGCCGCAGGCCGCGTTTCGGACGCAAGTGGACCACACTATTGACGCAGGCCGACACACCAGCGGCCCAACCACCGGGTAGAAAGCTCCGCTCGAATCTGACTATCGACCAATGTGTCGAGATGTTTCAAGTTTTATCTGCTGAGCAAGGCGGTTATTCCGAATACTTCGAGCCTGAGTGGAATGGTGCCCCGGTGGACGCGCCACAGCTGATGCTTGGGGCGCGTCGCGATGGTAAACCGATCCTCTATCTTGCCGTCTGGGACACTGGAGTCTCGCGCGAGCTCCAACTGGTGCCAGCTAGCGACCAGTCGCAACTTCCCGCCGCTCTCATCGAAACCTGGAAGTTGCACGACGGATCTCTATCCTCCACAGGGACCGTAGATGAATTTCCGGTCAGCGAAAAGTACGCTACAGAAGAGCTGGATGCAACTTCGCCATCAGCGATCATGCTGGGTGAACCTTCAAGACAGGAGGCAGATATGGGTATTTTTGGCAACTCCTCGAACCATATGCATCCGACGTTGGCGGCTGTATTCGCCTCTCCGCCTGAACACGATCGGACGCAGCGGCGGTGGGCGGAAAAGGCGCTGAGCAAAGAGGCCGATGCCCTTATGGCGATCTTAGGCTCTTCCGGAGAGACACCTCTAGTAGTCGCGCAGGATACATCAGTGATTGGTGGAAACGTAATTGTCGTCACAGACAGGAGGACTTTCCAACTCAAGCGCGGAAAGATTAGAAAGGAACTCCCTCACTCCGAGATTGCAGAGACGAAGCTCGGCGCGACGTCTAGCGGAAGCACGCTCGTCACGATCGAGTCTGTGGCCTCACAGCAGGACTACGCCCCGAATGATACTGCACGGTTCTCTCAAATCGTGCTGGCAGAAGTCGCGACACCTCGGATCGGCAACACTATCTGTGGACACATAGACCGAATTATCGGTGCATAGCGCTACTTCTTCCTGTGCCTTCCTCGATTGGTTGTGCTCGGTTTGAATATAGGTGGTTGTGCGGTTGTGCGACATGGCGCTATTCAACACTGTTCTACTCGGCAGTCCAAGCGCAAGGTAAGTGGAAGTTTACGTCTGGAGGGGAAATTGGTTGAACAGGTCCGCAGGAATCTCTTTACGTGGGCATTCCGATACTACGATAATGTTTACGTAAACCCTAAGAACGTGATAGTTGTACCGAGTGGTACAACATCAGTATTTGTCGAAACACGCGAACTTCAGGACGGTAGAGTGCACATTAGCACTCGCGCGCCTATCCTCATGAACCTAGAAGGTTCACCTCGCCTGTTCGAGTATGTCGCCATTAACTGTGGCAACTTCACCCTAGGATCCTTGTACTTGTTTCGAGAAGGAGGCAGATACGACCTCGACTTTGAATGCAGACTCTTGTCAACTTGGCTTTCCGAGCAGGACTTTCTAGAGATCATAGCTATCTCCGGAGAATCAGCACGCAACCTGAGCGCGGAACTTCAACCAAACCTCGGGGGGAACGTGCTAAATAATGACGAAGGACCGCCGGTGCCGCAGGTCTTCGGAGATGTGACGGCGTATCCAGAAGTATCGGACAAACTGGGCCAGAGCCTTGACGGCGAAACAGTTATCGTTATAGGGGTCGCTACATCGGTGAGGAGGATACCCGAAAACTACGAGCTCACAGGCGCAGTCTACGCGGTCACGCCGACCGACTTCTGGGCGGCCGGGCGAACTGGGCGGCGTAACGCAATTGAGGTAATGCGGGTACCGCATCGGGACGTCAAGCGCGACATTATCCAGGAGCCGGCTGTCTATATGGCCGAGCTCAAGACTAAAAGCTTTATTTGGGTGACACTTGCCGACCTAGTCGCCGCGCGCGCCATCCTTGTCGTGCGCAACGAATCTTAGAATTCGAAACGGCTTGGGGAGGGTTCACTGCCGTGCTTTCCCTTGTTCAGCATCATCCGGCCGAAGGCCAGGTAGTCGTCGATTGTCGAGACCAGCCCGCCGGTGGCGTCCGGGAACGCCGGCGGCCGGCTCCATTGACTGTCGTCCACACCGTCGTAGAGGCTGGAGCGTCCCGGTGTCGGGATCGGCCTCGTAGCACGACGCCAGCCGGTCGAGCTTCGCAGCCGGAACGCTGAACCCGGTGTCGGTCATGCCGAGCGGGGCGAAGACGCGTTCGCGCAGGAACGTCTCCAGCGGCTGGCCCGACGCGCGCGAGCAGCACACCCAGCACGGCGAACCCCATCTCGTACATCCAGCGCTCGCCGGGCTGGTGCATCAGCGGCAGCGTCGCGAAGCGACGGATCCACTCGTCCGGATCATGCGGTGGCGCCGGCTTCGGCGGCCCCATGCCCAGCTGCTGCTCGCCGGCAGCCTCCAGGATCGGATACCGGGCCGCCGACCCCATGATGAAGCCGAATCCCATGCGCAAGGTCAGCAGGTCGCGCACGGTGATCGGCCGGTTCGCGGGCACGGTGTCGTCCAGCGGCCCGTCGATCCGCCGCTCAGATCAGCTCGCTGGCCGGCTTGGCACCGCGACTGCGGAGCCAGCGGACCAGCTCACCGACCTCGCTGCGCCGTGCTGCGTCCAGCGGCGTCCGGTCCTCCCATGGTGGTACCCAGTTCACATCGGCGCCCCGGTTCAGCAGGTACTCCGCGGCGCGGTGCTGCCCGCCGTGGCAGGCACCCCAGAAAGCGCGGTCGATCTCCGCCTGCGTGGGCGGCGGCATCGGCCCAACGAAGTAACCGGTCAGCCGGTCCATCAGTCCGAGCGTCGCCGCATCCACCAGTGTGGTCTTCGCGCCACGCTGGACCAGGCGGCGCGCTGCGGCCCACTGTCGGAATGCTCTCGCGTCGGCGAGCGGCGTCCCGCCGCCGATGACCGCGCCGGGAGCCTCGATGTCGGCGCCGGCGTCGAGCAACGCGTCGAGTACCTCGACGTCATCGCTGCTGGCCGCCCAGTGCAACGGGGTCTCTTCGTGCGGTCCGCGGAACCGGGCGTTGACGTCGGCGCCCGCTTCGACCAGCGCGGCCACCGTCGCCGAACCATTGGGGAAGTGCCCGGGCCAGTCCGTGGCAACATGCAGCAGCGTGCGCGACATCCCGTCGGGGCCATCGTCGCCGAGTCGCGTGGTGGCCAGACCGGGATTCTCGGCCAGCAGCCGCCTGAGCGATGCGACATCGCCGTGGTGGATCGCTTCGACGGCGGCGACGGCGATCGGGTCCTCGGTGTCGATGGTCGGCATCGTAAGCATCAACCCGGTATCCGACTACCGGGGTCAACCCCCTCCACGCTCCTCATCTCGGAGCCGCGCCCGGCAGGGCGAGGGGGCCTCGATATTTCGGACTACGAGGGCACGGCCTGTTCGCCTGCGGGAAGGTCGAACTCCATGCGTGAGGTCACCGCCCGCAGCTTGGCCGCGCGTGCCGAGTCAAGGGGCAGTCAAGGGTCGTCCCGGTCCCCCTGCGGTCGGTGGGCCGGATGTGATCAGCAGGAGACCACCAAACGGACGAACCGCTTGTCGATGACCAGCCCGGCTGCCCGCTCGTGGTCTGGGGTGTCTGCTGGGTAGGCGGTGATGATGGGCTGGGTGGTGCGGTCGCGGTCCCAGGCGCGGATCTGGTCGCACAGGCGCTCGGCGAGCTGCGGTCCGGCGGGGCCGTGGCCGATGGCTCCGAGTTCCCAGCGGCGTTCGGTGGCCTCGAACTCGGGGCCGCGCAGGGTGAGGTAGGCCAGCGAGTCGCCTTCGACGATGGCTGGGCTGCGGTACATGAATGCGGGGTTGCACAGGCCGGATTCGACGGCTGCGGGCTCGGCGGCGAAGCGGCACGTTCCTGGCTCGGTACCGGTCAGGCGGACCCAGATGGGGTCGGTGGATTCGTTGGGGACCACCGATGCGCCGGACCACACGGTGGTCCCTGGTTGCGCGAGAACCCCGTTCAGCGTGGTGGGGTCGATGGGTTGGTCGCGGTCCCAGTACAGTGCGACGTCTTCGGCGATATGCTCAGTGCGTTCTCCGTCCTGGCTGTCGCCGATCATCGGGATGAAACCGCAGAGCTGGCTGTCGGTGGCCCGGAGAACATCGTCCTCGTGGACGAAGGCCACGCTTCGAGCCTGACCTCGCCAATGCAGTGGCACCACGAGACGGCCACCGGGCGCGAGCTGGTCCAGCCACGCGGGCGGCAGGTCCCACGGCCCCACGGTGACAATGATGCGGTCGAAGGGAGCCAGGTCCGGGGCACCCAGCGCACCGTCGCCGGTGATCACGCGCACGCAGCCGTAGCCGGTCTCATCTAGCGCTCGCCGGGCCTGGCCGGTCACGTCCGGGTGGATGTCGATGGTGGTCACCTGGCCGGTCTGGCCGACGAGTTCGGCGAGCAACGCGGCGTTGTAGCCGGTGCCGGCACCGATCTCCAGGACGCGGTCGCCAGGTTGGGCGTCGAGCTGGCCGAGCATCATCGCCACGACAGTGGGAACGGAGGCGCAACTCGCGGGCCTGCCGCCGGGGCCACCGGGCTTGGTGGTGATGGCCCTGTTGGCGTAGGCGTCCTCGATGCTCGCCTCGGGCACGAACAGGTGGCGGGGGACCGCCCGCAGTGCCTGCTCGACGCTGTTGGAATACAGGTGGCCTGCGTCCCTGATGTGCTCGACCATGCGGTCAAGCAGGTCCTCGGGCTGGGTGTCGGTGGAGGCGGTCATTCAGTTCCTTCCATGTGCATTGTCTCGAGGGTTGGCGATGCGATGAGCAAGCAGGCGTCCCACCAGGATGTGGGCGACGCGTGTTCGGCGGCGGTGTGTTGGGTCAGCGCGATGCCCGCCGCGCCTTCCAGCATTCCGTCCTGGGCCGGCAACTGCTGATGGTGGAGATGCTGCTCGAAGCGGGCCTGCAGGTGCGAAAGCAGGGCGGCTAGTTCGCTGTCGGGGTCGGCGTCGGCTGCCGCCCGCCGGCTGGTCTGGACGAGTCCGGCCCAGCCGTGGCAGAGGGAGGCGTCGCTGAGCTGGGCCAGTTGTTCCTCGTCGGCGAGGCAACTGGCCAGCGCGTCCTCGGCGCACCGCTGCCGCTGCCGGTCGCCCACCGCGAGGGCGGCCAGTTGCTGGGCGCGGGCCAGGCCCGGCGTTCCGTAGCACCAGCTTGGTCGTTGCGGGCCGGATTGTCCGACGGTGCGGTTCTCCCATTCAACCGGGGAGATCATTCCCGGCCACCACGGTCGGGATCGGATGCCGCAGCGCCACCGGTGCAGGAAGGCGTAGATCTGGTCGATTGCCTCGGCTTGTCCGGCAACGGCTACGCCGCGTTTCATTGCTGTGGCCAACAGTGCCAGAGGGCCGGCGATGCCGTGGGAGAGACCCAGGTTTATATGACCGCCCGGCCAGTCGTGGGAGGGCTGGTCGGCGGGTCCGTTGCTGGTCCACCACCCCGGCAGCCCCTTACCCGTACTCGGCTGCCGGGGTGGCCTGGTAGAGGATGGCCTGGCCGTGCCGCTTCAGGTGGGCGTGCAGAAGGGTCGCGTGGGACGGCTCGTCGAGGGTGAGGCGCAGCGTGCGGTCCGCGTCGCGTAACTCGACCACGTTGGGGCAGCCCCACCGGTGCCGCCACTGGTCGAGAACCTGCCGCCACTGGTCCTGACCGGCCCGACCGGGTGGTAGGTCGTCGGTGGCCAGCCGCCACTGCGTCGGGGACAGGACGGTGCGCTGGTAGCGGACCCGTGGCAGAAGCGGCAGCCGGACGTGCGGACCCCAGTCGAACTGGTACCAGGCGGCGCTGAATGCCCGTGGCAGGTGAGCCAGGAACCGCGCCAGCGGCGGGGGCTGCTTGTCCAGCGCGAGCCCGTGGAACACCTGCGGCTCAACCACCCGGCGACGCGAGATGCTGACCAGGTGCAGGCGGTCGCGGGTCGCGGTGATGGCCAGGTCGTCCATCGCGAGCAGCGTGTCGTCGCCGCACTCCCGGTGCTCGCCGAGCGGGAGCAGGTGGTCCAGGTAGGCCGGGACGCGGCAGACGTTCTCCGCGTGCGGGTACAGCGGCCCGAAGCTCAGTCGCGCGCGCAACGCCCCATCAGTGGCGGCGGGCAGCGCCCGGTACGCCTGCGCCAGGCCGGACCCGGTGGCCGTCGGCGTAAACCGCGAGGTGAGGGTGCCGGCGGAGCGGGCGGGGGCGACGGTGAGGGTGAACTCGCCGCGTTCCAGCGCGTCGGCGCTGGCGGCGTGGATGCGGGCGGACAACTCCACGTGCGGTGGGATGTAGCGCTCGTCGAACGTCTCGTCAGTCAACTCGCCGACGTGCTCATCGGTGAGGGTGATCTCGCGGGTGCCGTCGGCCATCGCCTGCCAGGCCATCGCCAGCAGCCGCTCGTCCCGCTCCGTGATGCTCAGCGTCGGCGCAGGCAGCATGCTCCCGCGATACCCGGCTGGGTACCCCAGACCGGCATCAGGGTCGAGGACCTCAGCCAGCGGTATCAGCGTGCCGGTGCCATACCGGTCGGCGAACGCGGCGTGGTAGTTGCGCCAGGCCGCTTCGCCGGTCGGCTGCCGCGTGAGGCGCAGCAGCGCGCTGGCGGCCCGCTCCATCTCCTGAGCGACATGGTGGGGCAGCCGCACACCGCAGTCGAGCAGCAGGTCCATGGCCAGCGGGATGCGCCCGGCCGGGGACAGCTCCCTCATCCGGCGTGTGATCGTTGTGCGCAGGCCGCTCTGCTCGGCCCTCGTGGTCGTCTCATCGTTGTGGTGGCGCAGGTCGGTCAGGACGGCCTCGAGGTCGCGCATCAGGGATGCGGTGGCCGCGAGGGTGTCCGCGTCGGCGTCGTGCAGCCGGTCCATCAGGTGGGCGAACGGGTCGGTGACGGTGAACGGGGCGCGCAGGGTGGTCAGGAGGTAGCCCTGCCGCACGAGTTCGGTGAGCATTTCCTTCACCGTCGACCGGTCGGCGGTGAAGTCTTCGGCAGCAGGTAGCGCGCGGTCGACAGGGTGGCACTGCGGATCTGCTTGTCGCCCACGGTATGACCGGCGCGGATGGCGTCAAGACTGTCGCCGAGGGAAGGGCTGGCTTGGCGTACGGCGTCGGCGAGAT
>JBOHGT010000015.1:0-4716 GCA_050700385.1 Pseudonocardiaceae bacterium
GATTTCGGTAGCCCTGGCTACCGAAATCACTCACGACCCTAGAGTGCCCGCCATCGCCGCCTCGGCGGTGCGGACCACGCTCGCCGGCGGGTGAGACGGGCCACGGTCCCGGCAAGCGGTCCACATCGCTGCCATCGCCACCACGACCAGCGCTGCCCCCAGCACGTGCAGCGAGACCAGCACTTCGGGAACTCCGGTGGCGTACTGCACCAGCCCGAGAGTGCCCTGCGCGAGCACCACCGCGAGCAGCATGCCGTAGCGGCGCCAGGTGCGGGCCGGGACACCTACCGCGCGCAGTGCGAAGCCCAGCCCGACGAGCAGCCCGAGGTAGCCGAAGAGCAGGTTGGCGTGCAGCTGGGCCAGTGTGGGGATGTCCACGTCCAATCTGGGGGTCCCAGCGTCCCCGGCATGCGGCCCGGCGGCGGTGACCAGGGTCCCCGCAACGAGCAGCGCCGCGAGTACCGCCGTGGCGGCAGTCAGCAGCCCGCGCAGCGCACCCGGGACGAACCAGCGTGGTGCGGCGTCGCCCTCGCCGAACGCGGCCACCAGTAGCACCGCGAGCCACACCAGCACCATCGAGAGCAGGAAGTGCACCGCGACCGTCCACCACGCGAGCCCACTCAGCACGGTGACGCCCCCGATCACGGCCTGCACGACCACCCCTGCCGGCATGGCCGCGGCCAGCAGCACCAGCCGGCGCCGTCGCGGGCGAACCAGCAGCGCGAGCACCAGGCAGGCCAGGCCGACGATGCCGACCAAGCCGGTGAGCAGCCGGTTGCCGTACTCCACCCACTGGGTGATCGCGTCGATCTCGGCGTGCGGCACCGGGGTGAAGCTTCCCGGGAAGCACCGCGGCCAGGTGGGGCAGCCCAGCCCGGAGCCGGTCACCCGCACCACCGACCCCGTTACCGCGATCCCGGCCTGCGTGACGACAGCCGCGATCGCCACTGTCCGACGCAGGCCGGGCGGAGGGGGGCGGAGGCGGGCGGGCACGAGGGCAATCGTAGGTCGGCTCAGATCGTCACGGGCGTGGGCTCGGAATCGAGCGACAGGAGCTCGCAGCCACCCGGGGATGCTCGACGCACCGGCGGCTGGCCGGGGCTTCAGGGGCCAACGGCGAACCAGTCGAACCCGCCGGCGTCGGTCACCAGCGCACAACCCGGACACGCCGCCCCGCGGGGCACCGGGTCCACGCCGGCCTCGGCCGGTATCCCGTGCCCGCACCGCGCGATCCAGACACCCAGCGAGCCGTCGGCGCTCTCGGGCAGCACGTGGGCCCGGAAGTCCACCGGCGACAACACCCACCGCACCACCGCCCCGCTCACCGGCCGTCACCGCCATCAGGCAGCTCGAACAGCTCGCTGAGCACGTCTTCACACCGGCCGTGCCGCTGCCACACCGCACCCGACTCCGAGGGCAGTTCGGAAGGGACGATCAGCTCGCTCTCGCGGGTGTGATGGCGCAGGGCGATCGTCTGGTCCTCGCCAGCGATGGCCACGCTGTCGGTCCACACCGCGCCGACGCGGACGTAGATGACGGCTTCCAGCCGGCCGTGGACGTCGTGGATGATGTCGTGGCGCCAGCCGTACCAGGCGGACAGCTTGCGCAGCAGCGGCGTCGCGGGGTAGCTCACCAGGCACCACCCCGGCGCCGGCCTCGGCGGGTGGGGCGCCGGTGCCGCCCGCTGGGCAGCGGAGCGCCTGCTGCGGCGGCGCAGCCCGCACAGTCCGGGCCGGGCGGGCAGACCATCGCCACGGACGGCACCTGGTGTCCGCATAGTGCGGTGTAGCGGCCGCTGCGCGCGGTCAGCCCAGCGGTGTAGGCGTAATCTGGCGCCACCGCAGCAGCGGCGAGCAGGCCGCCGCGCAGCGCTGACACACCGCACCAGGCTGGATCGGCACCGGCGACGGCAACCGGTGGCCCGCATGGAGCCGACACCACCGGCACCGGCTCGTCACTACCATCATCCGGCAGCGCGTAGGCGCGGTAATCCACCGGAGACAACACCCACCGCGGCCGCACGGCCGTGGTGGTATCCATGGCCTCGCCTCCCGTGGTCATCAGGTGACCTCCGGTCGGCGCGCCAGCCGGCGGGCCGTGGGGTGGAAGAGCCCGGCTGGGGCGGTGACGGTGACCGTCTCCCGAACGGGGGGCAGTGGCTGTGTCACCGCCGCCGTCTCGACGGGCGCCTGCGACTCGGCCACCGCCGGGTGGCAGACCACCAGGTTGGTGTGCGCGGCTATCCACACCGGGCAGGGCCACCGGCGTCGCTGGCCCCACCAGGTGCGGCGGCATTCCGGGCAGCGGCCGCCGTCGGTGGCAGTGTGGGCCTCCAGCAGCGACCGCCAGATGCCGATCATGCGGTGCATCTCGTCGCGGATGCGCTCCAGCTCGGCCGGGCAGCGCCGCCGCGTCCCGGCGGTCACCTCATCCAGCTGGTGCAGCCGGTCGAAGACGTCCTTGGCCAGTGCCTCGCTGACCCTGCCAGCCAGCCCATACCCACCCCCGCGGCGGCGATGCTGCACGTTCACGACACCCGCCCGCACGGCAGCCGCTGCACACAGCACAGACACATATCGCTGCCGCAGACCTCGACCAGCTCGGCGACCACGGTCACCGCATCCCCGCACACCGTGGCCACCTCGACCCCTGCAGAGCAGTCGGTCACCGTCGTCGCATGCAGCGCCCCGGCCCCGGTCAGCGCCCACAGCCACGGCCTAGACACCGGTCACCGCCCCTGCCGCCGGATCTGATCTCGGACCTGGTCGATACCCGGCGCCAGCGCCACACGCAGCTGGTCGGCATGATCCAGCTGGTCGAATCCGAACACCGCTGCCTCACCCGCCGGCACCATCACCACCAGCTCACCGGCCCGCACGATCATCGCCGCAGCACCCTGGCGCCCGACCGCGTCCCGGCAGCTCAGCCAGTGCTCCTGCTCCCGCGGCATCCTTCGCTGCTTCCTCTCGTGGTGGATGCCGGCCAGGCCCTGCGGGGGCCAACGATGCGGTCCCAGATCGCGCGGGCCGGGCCGGCCGCGCCCGGACGCCATGCCCTCCTGGGGCTGCACTCGGCACCACGCCCGGCCGCGTGGTGATCACCTTGGCCCCCGTCCGGCGGCCGGATTCGCAACGCCGTCGCAACTGCATGCGAGTCCGCGGCGGTGTGGCACCCTTGGAGCCTCAACCCGGCTCAACAGGGGAGTGCGACCGTGGAAGACGCCGCGCCGGAGGGTTCCGTCGGCCGCCAACTGGCCCTGCAGCGCAAACTCGCAGGACTGACCCAACAGCAGCTCGCCGCCCGCATCCATTTCTCGGCGAGTCTGATCTCGCAGGTGGAGCGGGGTGTCGTCCCCGCGTCACCTGCCCTGACCAGCGCGACCGCTCGGGCGCTCGGGACCGACGTCGAGGCGCTGACCGGGCAGCCCTACGGGGCGAGGATCAGCGACCCCAGGGCCGACCACGCTGGAGTGCCGGGGCTGCGGGCGGCGCTGGACTGCGTCGATGACCCGGGGCTGTCCGGCCCACCGATGACGGCCGCCGAGCTACGCACCAGGTTAGACGAGTGCAAGCGGGACCAGCGGCGATCGCGGTACTCCCAGATCACCGCGAAGCTGCCCGAGCTGCTGCAGCACACTTACGTGGTCGCCTCCGAGGCCCGTCCCGCCTCCGAGGCCGCCGAAGCGGCATGGGCGCTACTCGACGACGCGTACCAGCTGGCGGGCGCCGTCAGCTACAGCTTCGGCTACTTCGATCTTGAAGCGCTGACCAGCGACCGCCGCCGGGATGCCGCCCTGCGTTCCGGTGATCCACTGCGCGCCGCGATGGCCACGGGGTTCGGGGCCACTCGACTCCGGCTGTGCCGCGGGGATTACGGCAGAGTGCTGCGGGTGGTCGAGCGCGCGCAGTCTGACATCGCCGACGAGCGCAGCTCCGCCGCCGACGCGGTGCGGGCCCAGCTGCACTTGCGTCAAGGCATCACCCACGCCCGCGCCGGAGCCGCCGACCGGGCCGACGAGCACATCACCGCCGCCCACGAGCTCGTCGAGCTCGGGATCCCGGCACACCCCTACTACGAGGTGATCGCCACTCCCGGCAATGTCGGCTGCTATTGGGTTGCGGCCCCGGTCGAGCTCACCGACGGCACCACCGCCGTCGACCGGGCCGGCCGGGTGCTGCTCCCGGACGACGAGCAGCCCTCCCGGCTCGGGCATCACTGGGTCGACGTGGCCCGCGCGTGGACGCTGCACGGCGACCGTGAGAAGGCCCTCGACGCCCTCAACCGCGCCCGGAGAATCGCCCCGCAGTTGACTCGCTACCACCCCACGGTGCACGAGACGGTGCGCATCCTGGCCGAGACCGAGCGCCGTGCCACCGACTCCCTGGCGGGGTTCGCCCGCTGGATTGGTGTGCAGCTCTGACCGCCGGTACTGCCGGTCCACGGGCCGGCGTGGGGAGCCGTGGGGTGATCATGCGTTCCTGTGAGACTCCGCTCGCAGACCTCCTGGCTGGCCGGCTGCATGGCCGAGGACGTGGCCTGGCACTCGCTGGCGCAGCGCTACCGCCACAGCCGAGAGCAGGGGGTAGCCACCGCGCGCACCATCGCCCAGCGGACGGACGTCCACGTCGGGGCCGTGCTGGAATTGGTGTCGGTCGCGGCCGCGCGAGATGGAACAGTGGGCAGCGTGTCACGGATCAGGGAGCTGCGGCCGGCGCA
>JBOHGT010000016.1:0-3848 GCA_050700385.1 Pseudonocardiaceae bacterium
CCGCTGGGCAGCGGAGCGCCTGCTGCGGCGGCGCAGCCCGCACAGTCCGGGCCGGGCGGGCAGACCATCGCCACGGACGGCACCTGGCGTCCGCATAGTGCGGTGTAGCGGCCGCTGCGCGCGGTCAGCCCAGCGGTGTAGTCGTCATCGGCGACCCGGTGGCAGCGTCCGTCGACCGCGCCGGTGACGGGCGTCGTGCGGGGCGCGGTCGGGGCGCTCACCGCGCGCCCGCCCCATGGCGAGGGCAGCGGCGTGCACCGCGCAGCGCGGAGCGTCGGAAGGCGAGCAGCACCACCGCAGCCAGCGCGGTCATGTAGGCGGGCACCACGAGCAGGAGAAGAAGGTCGGCGATCACGGCACCCACCCTCTCGCCGGGACGGAACAGGTGGAACCCTGTCAGCGTCGCCTCGGTGCGGGCGACGACAGTGGGCGGCAGGGGCAGCGCGATGGGCGAGGAGCGGGAGGCGTTCGCGGCCGAGCTGCGCCGGCTGCGGGCATCCGCCGGAGTCTCGCTCGGCGAGCTGGCCACCCGGGTGCACGCCAACCGCGGGTACCTCGGGCACGTCGAGCACGGGCAACGCTGGCCGTCGCAAACCGTGGTCAAGGCCCTCGACGACGCGCTCGGCGCTGGGGGACTGCTGCTGGCCGCCTGGAGCGCCGCCGACGCCACGAAGCGCCCCACCCAAACCCAGGAGGCGGCCGACGGCGCGCTCTCGCTGCCGGTGGACGAGTGGACCGCGCCGGACGCCACGACGCTGGCCGAGCGACTCACCGCAGGTGGTGACATCGCCCTCCACCCGGCCGCCGCACGACGGCTCGTGCACGAGTGGTTGGTGGCCGAGCCACCGCAGACCGTCGAGATCACCGCCGGACGCCGGGTTGGCGCCGGAATGGCCGAGACCGTGGCTCGCAGGGTCGCCCAGCTGCGCCGGGTGGACGACTACATCGCCGGGAGGGACCTGCGCCCGCTGGTCGAGCGGGAACTGGCGGTCACCGGCGCGCTGCTGCACGAGGCCGCCTACACCGACGCCGTGGGCAGGGCGCTGCTCGCCGCGGTCGCCGAGCTGTGCCAGCTCGCCGGGTGGGTCGCCGCCGACGCCGGGGCACCCGAGCGAGCCACCCGCTACCACCTGCTCGGCGTGCACGCCGCGCACGCCGCCGGGGACCGACCGACCGCGGCCAACCTGGTGTCCACCCTCGCTTACCAAGTGGCCAACATCGGTGACCCGCACGAGGCCGTCCTGATATCGCGTAGCGCCGTCTCCGGCATCGGTGGCCACGCGACCGCCACCACCCGCGCGCTGCTGTCCGAGCGGGTCGCGTGGGCGCACGCCCGGGCGGGCGAGACGCGGCACACCGAACGTGCGCTGTCCACCGTGGACACCGAATACGACCGGCGCCGCCCAGCCGACGACCCGCTGTGGGTGTACTGGCTCGACTCCGACGAGATCACCGTCATGGCCGGGCGCTGCTACGTCGAGCTCGGCCAGCCGGACCGGGCTATCCCGCTGCTTACCGACGTGCTGCGCCGATACGACGCCCGGCAGGCACGGGAGACCGCGCTCTACACCTCGTGGCTGGCCGAGGCGCACCTGCAGGCTGGTGACGTCGAGCACGCGGCCGCGCTCGCCGAGCGCACCCTCGACCTGACCGGCTCGATCAACTCCTCCCGCGGCGACGACCGGGTGGCACTGCTGGCCCGCCAGCTCGAACCGCACCGGGCGGTGCAGGAGGTGCGTCCGTTCTTGGAGCGGGTAGACGCAGCTTCTGCCAGTGCGTGACGGCCGGGTGCTCCACTGGTCGTTCGGCGTGCGGCCGTCCGCCGCCGACGAACCGGTCGGAGTCCGGTCGACGTTCGTAGCGGGACAGCAACGGCGTGGGTGCTGATCCGCCAAGGCGACGTCGCCGGCGCCGCGCCGCCGGTGGGACCGTGCGCCAGACTGTCACCGTATGCTCACGCGAGGCGACGGACGTTGACGACGGCAGGCATGGGGGCCGGTATGGACGCTCAGGCGGGTTTCGCGGCCGAGCTGGCGCGCCGCCGCGCCGAGACCGGGCTGTCGCTGGCCGACGTCGGCCGCGCTGCACATGCCTCGCGCGGCTATGTCCACCATATCGAGCAGGGACAGCGGTGGCCATCCCGCGGCGTCGCCAAGGCCCTCGATGCTGCGCTCGGCGCAAGTGGGACGCTGCTGACCGCGTGGGAAGCCGGGGACGCCATGCGCCGGGCACGGCGCGATCACCGCGCGGCCGCGACGCTGGTCACGCTCACGGCAGCCGTCGGACCATCGGACTCACCGGTGGCTGACGTCGTGGCGATGCGCACCATGGTGCACGCGATCCAGGCCGCGGACCGGCAGATCGGCGGGGGCCGGCTGTACCCGACGGTGGTGCGCTACCTGCACGACGAGGTCGGGCCCGCTCTGGTCGACGCACACAGCAACGCCGACACTGGGCAGCTGTTCGCCGCCGCAGCGACGTTGACCGACATCGCGGGGTGGATGGCGCACGACGGCGGGCAGGACAGCGACGCCCGCGGCCACTTCGTGCGCGCCTACCGGCTCGCCACTGCCGCTGGGTCCGATCCGCTCGTCGGTGACGTGTGTGCGTCGATGTCGCACCTGGCCGGGCAGCTCGGCCAGGCCACCGACGCGTTCCGCATCGCCGAGATCGGTCTGACCCGTGCCCGCGGCGCCGACGGGACGGGCCGGTTGACCGCCCGGCTGCACGCCGTACGCGCCCAGGGGCTGGCGCGGCGAGGCGAAGAGCGCAGCTGCACCGACGCGCTCACCGCCGCGGAGCGAGCCCTGGCCCTGGCGGGGGCCGGCGAGCCCGTGGAATGGACAGCCCACTACGACGAGGGCTCGCTGGCCAGCGAGACCGCGCTGTGCCTGCTCGAGCTCGGCGACCTGGTTGGCGCCGAGCGGGCGGCCGAGCGGGTGATCGAGCTGCGTGATGGTGACCGGGTGCGTTCCCGCGCGTTCGGGCAGCTCACCCTTGCCCAGGTGCTGGTACGGGGCGGCCGGCCCGACGAGGCCGCCGCGCTGGGCGCCGCCGTATGCGCGGTGGCACCGTCGCTGTCATCGACGCGGGTGCGTACGCGCCTGGGTGACCTGGGCGTCGCGCTGCACCTCCACCGCAAGGTCGCCGAGGTCGCCAGCTTCCTCGGCCAGCTCGCCGCCCTGCCCCCGACGCGCGCCCGCGAGGAGCCGACATGGCCTGTGTGACCAGCGACGATGGCACCCAACCCGCCCGCCCCGTTGTGGGCACGACCGGGCAGGGGTACAAGCGCGTGGCCGCTGACGTGCTCATCCGCGACGAGGACGGCAGAGTGCTGCTGGTCGACCCCACCTACAAGCCCCACTGGGACCTGCCCGGCGGGATGGCCGAGGCCGACGAGCCGCCACGCGCCGCCGCGGCCCGCGAACTGCGCGAGGAGCTGGGCCTGATGCTGACTGTGGGCCGGCTGCTCGCGGTCGAGTGGGTGCCGCCCCACGGCCCGTGGGACGACCACCTCATGTTCGTGTTCGACGGCGGCACGCTGCCCGCCGAGCGAGGCGCTGGGCTGCGCCCGATCGACCCGGAACTGTCCCGGCTGGAATTCGTGTCGCTAAAGGACGCCGCTGTGCGACTGCGCCCCGATGTGTGGCAGCGGCTCCAGCGCGCCCACACGCTGCTGAACACCGACCTGGTCGACTACCACGAGAGCAACGGGTAGCCGCCGCGCGCACCATCGCCCAGCGGACGGACGTCCACGTCGGGGCCGTGCTGGAATTGGTGTCGGTCGCGGCCGCGCGAGATGGAACAGTGGGCAGCGTGTCACGGATCAGGGAGCTGCGGCCGGCGCA
>JBOHGT010000017.1:0-4251 GCA_050700385.1 Pseudonocardiaceae bacterium
TGTTCCACGGCTCGGGCAAGGCGTCCTGAACCCGCCGGACAAGCTCCTGCATCTGCGAAAGCATCAAGCCTGTAGTACGATGGTATCGCAACGGTCTTTCCTCGATGATATCTAGTCGGGTCTGGGAACCTCTTGATATCATCGGGAGAGGCCGTTGCCCCGGCGACACGCCGAGCCGTGATCAAGCAGAGATCAGACTCTTCCCGGAGTGGCTAGCTCCTCACCACGGAAGGGTTTTGAATAATGTTCACTGTAGATCGATGGCAGCTTCCCCACATGCAGCGGAAGAACCCTGTCCCCGTCGCCGCCAATGATCAAAGGTCGGGCTGTCCGCGTCAAGCCCGCTTCGCGCCCCGCTTGACCCGGCCATCCCGACCGTTGAACCGGCCAAGGACGACGAGGAAGGGGCGGACCGAGCCATCTACGACCGCAACCTGAACTGCCGGGTTCCTGTAGCAGCTGTGTAGCAACTGACCGAAACGTGGCTCAGCCCCTGGCACACGCTTCTGACGAGCCTGCGCAGGTAGACCGCCTGACCCACACAACGCCACACGACTCCCCTTCGGCTTGAAAGCGAGGGGGCGAAACGTTATCGCGGGCGCAGTGTAGTCAGCAGTCGGTCGAGGATGGCGGATTCAAGTGATCACGCCGACACAGTGCTTGCCAACAAACCGTTCAAGGCCTCGATCGGCTTGCGCCACTTCAACGTTTTGCGGGGCCCGCCGTTCAACTCTGCGGCGACTCTATCAAGTTCCTCCTGCGAGTGCAAGGACAGATCGGTTCCCTTGGGGAAGTACTGGCGGAGAAGCCCGTTGGTGTTCTCGTTGCTGCCGCGTTGCCACGGGGAGTGGGGTCGCAGAAGTAGACGGGCATCCGATGCGGACGGTGAAGTCGGCGTGCTTGGCCATCTCTTTGCCCTGATCCCAGGTGACGCTGTTGCGGAGGAACTCGGGAAGGGTCTCCATTTTCCGGCCCAGGAGCTCAGCGACCCGCTCGGCATTGCGGTCATAAGGGATCCGCACCAGCATCACGATCCTGGTGGTGCGCTCGACCAGGGTGGCGATCTGTGACTTGTTGCCCTTGCCGATGATCAAGTCTCCCTCCCAGAAACCGGGCACCGCACGGTCGGCGGCCTCGGCTGGGCGCTCGCTGATGCTCACCATGTCCTTGATCTTTCCCCTGGTGGAGGTCGCCCGGGACCGAGCGATCCGGCGTGTCCGGCCCTGCCGCAGCGCGATCTTGAGCTCGGTCCGCAGCGCGCCACGCGCCTGCAGGTACAGACACTCATAGATGGTCTCGTGCGAGGCGCGCATCTCCGGGTCATCGGGATGGTCTTCTGTCAGCCTCTTGCTGATCTGCTCGGGTGACCAGTTGTGGTGCAGTCCCTCGTTCACCGTTCACCGCGTCGTGCAGCCGAACCGACGTCTCGAGTTTCCGGTCCTTCGGCCGGGCACGGTTGTCCTCGGCGCGTCGCTGTGCGTCGAGGGCCCGATAATTCGTGGCGCCACCGTTGCGGTCGATCTCGTCGTAGATCGTCGAATGATGCCGGCCGAGAAGTTTGCCGATATATCGGGCCTTGCGTCCTCGGCTCAGCTCCCGGAAGATGATCTCCCGCTCCTCGAATCGCAGTGGTTCGCGCCGACTCATTCCACCTCACCCACCCTACCCCATCGCTCAAGATTACTGGTACGATATCAGGGTGTCGGCTCGACCATTTGAGCCCGCCGGATGGCGTCTCTCACGGCAAACCGGCAACTCCACTACGTCCGATAGCTCGTACATCTCCGGCCCTGGGGCCGTGGAAGATCATCAAATCCCGGTGATCACGTCCCGGGTGCATAACGGGCGCCGGATGGGTGTATCCGGGCGTATCCACCACTGGGAGGCGACGCTGTCCTCGCTGGTCAGCCCTCCGATCATGGACGATGGGACGCCCGTTACACTTCCCCGGAGTCGGTCAGAATCTGGAGGGGACGATGGTGGGATCGCGGCGAGCACGGCAGTACTACTGCCGTTGCGGCACACGCTTAGCCAAGGACAATCCCGGACGCCAGTGCGCCCGCTGCGAGCGTGCCTCCCGCGACAAGCTCATCGCCCCGCCCGAGGTACCCGCCGAGTTCTGGCAGACCGAGCAGTTCCGCGAGGCCTTCGCCGCCCAGCACATGGGCCGAGTCGCCCGCGCCTACCGCACCCACTCGCACCACTATGCCGTCTACGGTCCCAGCGGCATCTCGCAAACGCTGCTCGGCCAATGGATGGGCATGCGCCAACCACACGTCAGTCGGTTTGAGACCGGCCCACCGATCCGCGACCTGAACATCCTGGTACATTGGGCGCGGGTGCTCAGGATACCGCCGAAATTGCTCTGGTTCCGGCTGCCAGAGGACAAGGGACAGCTGGCTATTACGGAACCGGCCACTAGCCAGCGCGCGGTGGCTACCACGAACGGCGTGCTCGAGTCGCCAGCTGAAATCGTGGCGCGGCGTGCCGGGTTGCAGACCAGTGCTCTGACCGGCGAGTTGTTGACTGAGCTGGAGCAATTCATGACCGGTCTCCCGGATCGCTACGAAACCGCGGGGCCGCTCGCCCTGGCACCCGAAGTGGTGCACGCCCGCCAGCTTGTGCACCAGATGCTGGCGGGCAACCAGCGGCTCAAGCAGCGCGCCCGGCTGTTCGAGTTCGCGGGTCACCTGTCAGCAAAGCTGAGCTACATGGCAGTCAATCTCGGCAACTTCAGCGCGGCCCAAGCGTATGGTTCCGAAGCCTTCGAGCTGGCGCGGTTCATCGAGCACGATGAGCTGGCCGCCTGGATACGGGGCACCCAAAGCTTGGCCGCCTACTACGCCGGCGACTACAAGCAGTCGTTGACCCTCGCCTGCGATGGACACCGTTACGCCAAGGATGGCATTCAGGCCGTCCGGCTGGCGATCAACGGCGAGGCCCGGGCGCTGGGCAAGCTCCAGGACCAGCGCGGCGCGACTGGCGCGGTCACCAGGGCGTACCGCCTGCTGGAGCGGTTCCCGCAGGCCAACGGTATGACGCCCTGTATCTCTTTTGGCATCTACAGCGAGGCACGCACGGCTTCCAATGCTGCTACTGCGTATCTGGCACTCCGACAGACCAAGCCGGTTTTGGCCTACGCCGAACAGGCCCGACAAATTGTCGACTCCTCACCCTCGCAGTGGAGCTACGCCCTGATCCGGCTCGACATGGCGATGGCGCTCCTCAAGGCCGGACAACCGGAACCGGAAGGCGCCAGCGCCCTGGGTACAGAAGCTATCGACGCTGTGCGCTACCAGCGGATCGAGTCCATTCAGCAACGTACACATGAGCTGGTGGTGGCTCTACGGCCATGGCAGCATCTTCCGAACGTCGCTGATTTTCTTGACGATGCGTCCGCTTGGCTAGTGGCAGACTGGGGCGGCAGTGCGGGCCAGTGACCAGCCACCGCCAGAAGAGCAGGACTGGCATCGCTTCCAACAATTGACTCAACTCAACGATCACTGGCAACGGCCCGGTTGGGCCGAGGGTCGACGCTCCTACCATTGGCTCCTGACTTTCGCGCACTATTCTGGCCTACAGGCACTGGCGGCACAGTGCCAAGAACCATTCCGTGACCTTGCCCAGTTCGACCTCGTGCCGCTTGAAATGTTGCATCTGACCATCGGGCGTTTGGCCTTCACCGACGAGCTGTCTGCGGCCAACCTGCCGGCCGCAGTTGCAGCTCCCAGACAACGTTGCCGAGACATTCCGCCGTTCCGGCTGCGGATCGGCTGGCTGGCCGGTTCGACCGGCGCCATCCGTTTCACGGCCTTGCCGATGGAACCTATCGTGGAGGTACGCGACATTGTGCTGGCGCAGGCAGCTCATGCCCACGTACACAAGAACGCGTATGCCTGCTCCGCAGATCGCTTCTGGCCCCACGTCAGCATCGCCTACAGCAACACTGCCCAGCCCGCCGAACCCATTGCGGCCATGATCGACGGCTTGCGAGCCTTGCCACCAGCCGAGATGTTGATCAGTCGCCTGGCGCTAGTTGAGCTGCGGCGGGAGGGCCGGGCGTACCGCTGGGATGAGTTGGAGCAGGTTGGGATCGGCGGGTAGGGAGGGAATAGTGCCACCAGCCCAGTGAGGCTTCGCCTCGGACCGCCGAGGTGGTGGCTGGGTTGGTAGGTGACGTGGCGGCTGGGTGAGGCCAGGGTGGCGGTTTGAGCTGACACCGCGCCGGAGGTGTGGGATGGCTACCCGTGT
>JBOHGT010000018.1:0-2658 GCA_050700385.1 Pseudonocardiaceae bacterium
CCGGGTGGTTGCTGTTACGTACCGCGATGCGACCGTCGTCCAGCGCGGCGGCCTCGACGCACGTCCCGTCGTGAGAGCTGAAGCTGCTGGTGAACCACAGCGCATGGGCCAGGTCGGGCGTGCTCACAGATATTCCTCCGATGCTCATCTCTCGATACCGGACGTCCTCGAAGTCGAGGATGACGAACTGGCCAGTGCTGGCGGAGGGCTCCCGTCCTCGGGTCGGATGAGTTGTATGGTGACGTTCGACTGCTCGGACATGGCGATCAGGTGTTCGAGCGGCTCGCGGCGGATCTCCGGTGTGCCCACGGCGAGACGCAGTGCGGCTTCAGCCATGACTACGTGCAGGTGCAGCGGCTTGTCCGGATCGATGAGGCGCTGGGCCCGGGCCAGGCGGAAGTCGACGACGCGATCCGTCTCGTCGGGGCGTACGCGGGGCTACCAGCAGTGACCGCCCGGGCGTAGTCCTCGGTCTGCAGCAGGCTGTTAATGAGGATCGGTCGAAGACGAACTCCCGCCCGGCAAGTCCCTCCAGCCCGACGAAGGTCTTGAGCCAGTCCGGGACGACGTGTGCCCAGGGTGCCCCCCGGTCAGCTCATGGGATGTCTGTCACGGTCGCACGGGCGGCCGGGCGGATCAAGCACCCTCCCCGCGGTCCGCTACGGTGACTGCGCGCACACACCGAGAGAGAGCGGTGAACCGTCCATGAGCTACGACAAGAGCAAGCCGGGCAAACCCCTCGCCCCGCTCGACCCCGCCTTGTTCGAGCCGCCCGAGATGCTCGCCGCGCTGGCCGTACAGGACATCGGCAGCGTCTATCGGCGGCTCACCGAGGCCGGGATCTCCCAGCGCCAGCTCGCGCGGCGCACCGGGCAGTCGCAGTCGGAGGTCTGCGGGATCCTCCAAGGCCGCAAGGTGCGCATGCACGACGTGCTCGTGCGCATCTGCGACGGCTTGGGGGTGCCCCGCTGGTTGATGGGGCTGTCTCACTACGGCCCGGATGGTGCCTACGCTGGTGGTGTTCCGGTCACCGAGCCCCCGGAGGGGGTGAGTGAGGCGATGAAGCGTCGCGCTGTCGTGGGTGCGCTGTCAGTCGTAGTCATCGGTGAGCCGCTGCTGCGGTCCGGTGAGCAGCTGGTAGATCTGGCCCTGCCCGCCGATGAGCCGCTGCCGTCGCGGCTGGAAATGGCCCACGTGCACATCGTCCGGTCGGCGATCGAGCGGCTGCGCGGGCTGGCACGCCAGTACGGCGGTCAGGCCGATCTGTTCGCCGCCGCGGCGAAGCAGTACACGCGGTGGCTAGAGGCGCCCGGGACCGATGTGGTCAAGGCCCGGTTCGCGGCCGCCCTGTCCGAGCTGCACACCGAGACGGGGTGGTGCTGCTATGACTCCGGCATCGACGGGCGCGGCTACTTTGTCCGCGCGGCGCGGCTGGCCGATAAGGCCGGGGATGGCTACGGGATCGTCAACGCGGCGTGGCACGCGGGCGTGGTGGCGATGAGAACCGGGCACCCCAATGACGGGCTCCAGTGCTTCCAGCTGGGTCAGTTCCAGCTGCTGGGGCACACCAAGTCCAGGGCGGCCACCGTCGACAGAGACGACCCGCGGGTGCCGACCATCACCGCGCGGCTGGAGTTGCAATCGGCGGCCGCCTATGCGCTCATGGACTACCCCGATGAGGCCCGGCGTGCGCTGGCCAGGGCTCGGGAGAACTGGCAGCCCCCTGGGGTCTTCGAGCGCGCGGACATCGATCACATGACCGCGCGAGTCCAGCTCGACCTCGGTCGTCTCGATGCTGCGGAGTCGGCGGCTACGACGGCGGCGCGTGATTTCGAGGCTACCAACCGCCGGTACGGGACGGTCGCCGAGTTGACGCTGGCAACCGCCCAGGTGCGGGCGGGGGAGCCTCGCGGGACGGCGCTGGCCGCGAGGGCGATCGACGGGGTGCGCTCCTTGCAGTCCGTTCCTACGCGGAACTTCTGGTTGCCCCCGCTGGTCGACGCGCTGGAGTCCCGGCCCGCTGGTGATGCCCGCGAGCTGGCGAGGATGGCGCGGAAGGTCGCCGCGACGCCAGCGTAGACCCCACGCTCCCGCGCTCCCGCTGCAGAGCGGCTCACGCGGGGTTGCGCATAGCGCAACCCCGCGTGAGCACGTTCGGGCCGTTAGTAGTCGCCGCGCCAGTACCGCTGGCGCAGGTCATCGAGCGGATGATCATCGGGCAGCTTCCAGTCGAGCCAACCATTCGAGCTGATCGCACCGCTAGGGATGCTGACCGCTGGTGATGGGTGTTCGAACCACTGCCTGTGCCCGTCGACCACCAGCGCGCCGGATATCGCCACGGCCGTCAGAAAGTGGCCATTGCGGGTGCAAGTCAGCATCGTGCCGACTGGCAGCAGTCCGACCCTGACCAGGTCGCGTACCATGACGTCGCGCAAGCGACTGCACGGCTTTGCCCAACAAATGAATCTCATTACCGTTGCTCCACATCGTTCTGTTTGCGTAGGGCGCGGCTCTGATATACCGCACTCTGTCCCAGTGAGGCTTCGCCTCGGACCGCCGAGGTGGTGGCTGGGTTGGTAGGTGACGTGGCGGCTGGGTGAGGCCAGGGTGGCGGTTTGAGCTGACACCGCGCCGGAGGTGTGGGATGGCTACCCGTGT
>JBOHGT010000019.1:0-8141 GCA_050700385.1 Pseudonocardiaceae bacterium
ACACGGGTAGCCATCCCACACCTCCGGCGCGGTGTCAGCTCAAACCGCCACCCTGGCCTCACCCAGCCGCCACGTCACCTACCAACCCAGCCACCACCTCGGCGGTCCGAGGCGAAGCCTCACTGGAGAAGTAGCGGTTGGCATAGTCGACGGTGGCATTATCCAGCACGATGCTCGAAATTCGAGCTGGCAGCCGGTCTTCCGCGACGGCGGCGTTGGTCAGTATTCGCGCGGCGTGCTGCGGGTCGCGAAACGGCTGTGCGAAGCGACGCTTGTTCGCGCTGTCGAGTGCCCTGATCTCCTTAGGATCACGGTAGTGACCTGCACGTCACAGATGGTCTCCTTGAACAGCGCGATCCCCCAGGGCCGATGCTCGGCACGTTTCGCCTTTAGCGTGACCCCAAGTTCCCGAACGGCCGTCTACCGCATCATCCGCTGCCCTTGCGGCCACACCGATCCCGCCGGCTCGCCATCCAGCTCGACGCCGCCACCGGGCAGGCAGGTCGCGTCGGTCCAGTCGGACTCGCTGATCCCGGCCAGGGCCTTCCAGACCGGGGCGATGCGTGTGGCGCCGATCGCGAACCCGACGCCTTCCCGGTGCGCGGCCACCGCCAGGTCCACCGCGAAGTACCCACCATCCGCGCGCAGCTTCACCTCACCCACCCCGGCCGGCAGGCCGCGCAGCGCGCGGCGCAGCAGCCCCGGGGCCCCGGGGCGGGGGTCCTGGTCGCCGGCCAGCAGGTCCGCGGCCAGGGTCACCTGAAGCTCAGCCCAGCTGGCCACGTGCGGACGCCCGCACCGTTGGCCCTGGTAGTTGTAGGCCACCCCACGTTTCTTGCGGCCGTAGACCTCGACATCGGTGGTGTCCAGATCGATCGTCACCGACCGCAGCAACGCCTCCCGCCGCGCGGCCGACAGCCGGGCCAGCATCCGTGCGGTCACCGCGTGCACCCCGGTCTCCACCGCCGCCCACTGCTGCGGGCTGACCCGCCGGCCCAGCCCCGCCGCGGTCGTCGAACCCAACCCCGCCACCGGCACCAGCGCCTGACCCGCCCCCTCAGCGCACTGCCGATCCAGACCGACCAGATGATCCTCCCCGGCCAACTGCGCGGCGGCCAGACCCACCAGCAACGCCCCCGCCGACCGCCCCCGAGCCCGCTGCTTGATCGAACCCACCGCAGTGTCCAGCGCCTCAACCACCCCCAGCCGCCCACACAACTCACTGACCGCGACCATGCCCGACACCGCCGTCAACGACTCATCCGGCGGGCCGATCCGCACCCGCTGCCCCGACCGTTCCCCACCAACTATCCTGCCCACCAGATAGGTGTCCTTTCCCTGGGTGATCGATCTCTTCGTAAAGACCATCATCCCAGGTCAACAGGGCACCTATCGTCATCTCACGACGCGTGTCTCCCACTACTCGCGGATTCGGGTCTGAGGCGGGTGAGCAATGACGGTAATATCCCTTGTAACGGTCGAGCGCTGAGATGAGCCGCGACGCCAGTGGGTGAGTGGGTACCCGAGTCAGGATGCGGGACGGGAGGAGCAGCGTGGACGGACGAGGCGCGGTGACTGGGCCCGTGCCAGACTCTCTCACACCATGGTCGGTGTTCGGTCTCGTATCGGGAGTCGAACTGGCGCGAGGGATCGGTGATGGCGCTCGCGAGCCTGTACGCGGATGCGTTTACTCGGGCGCAGCTGGGGCCTTCCGGCATGGTCGAGGTCAGCCGGAACTTGTGGGCGCGGCACTGTCAGACCTGCGGGGAAGGGTTGGGCGAGGAAACGCCTGCGCTTGTGGTGTTTGAACAGCCTAGGGTGATCGAGGCCACTCTACATCATCCGCGGTGCTGTCCGCCGCAGTGGACGCACCTTCCCCAGCCGCTGGAAGCTTCGTCGGCGACCGACAGCATCCGTATCGTGGCTCTCCCCCGAGCTGGGGGCGGCATGCTGCCGGTGTTGTTGATCAATCCGAGTCTGGAACGCGTCGGGCTGCGTTGTGACCCGCGGCTGGGATGGGCGGTGACCACCGTCGCCACCTGGGCAGCCCATGGGCTGACCCCACCTGATTCAGAAGGCGAAATCGACATCACGGCGCGAGCCAGCGGTGCGGACGCCTGGTACGTCGACGGTGAACTGGTCGTGCGCGTGGGAACGACCAGCTGGACGCTGCTGGTGGGAGACGAGCGCCCCGAGATCACCAACGCGCTGGCTGAGCAGGGTGGTGTCGCTGTTCTGGTCTCCACGGCGATTGACCCGGCAGCTCTTGTTGATCCGACGCCGGTAAACCGGGTGGTGACCACGGGCGACGCTGTCTGTGGATTTGTCCCGTTCAACACTGGTGATCCTGTGGCTCGTCCCGACGATCCTCGCTATGCACAGGGCCTGTTCCGTAGTGAGCAGCAAGACGAGATACCGATTCAGCCCTACCGTGGCCCCAGCTACGACGCCGCGACCGGTGCCTTCAGCCTCGGCCAGGACGGCTCCGGAAACGATCGCTACTGGTCACTGCACGCGCCCGGCGGCCCACTGCGCAACGGCTTGATGGCGGGACCACCCGGGTGTGGCAAGACCAACTCTCTGAACCTGGTGGCGATCGAAGCCTTCTCTTCTGGCCGTATCGTACCGATGGTCGCTGATCCGCAGGACCGCAACGGGCACGCCGAGCGCATCGGGGTGCACCTGCCGTCCGAGCAGTTCGCCAACGACGTTGCCGGCACCATCCGGCTGCTGCACGGGTTCTCCAGCATGATCGAGCACCGGCAGGGCGCCGGAGGGTTCACCACACCGATCCCGAAGGAGCCTGGTGTCCTATTGTTGCTGGAAGACGCGCACACGATCTTCAGTGATCCCGCACTGGCCGAGCTAGGCGAACGCATCGCGACAGCGGGTCCGCCGGTGTGCGTAGCGATGGTGGTTACCACGGAAACGATCACCCGGGAGGCGTTCGGCGGGCACGAAAGACTCATCGTCGCCCTCGCCGAGCACAACGCGCAGCTGTTCTCCGAACAGGTGTTTGCGCAGCTGCGTGTCTACCGCAGCCGCGCCTGACGAGCCGCACGCTGACTGGATCGGCCAGGCTGTCGGCTAGGGGTTCTTGAAGATGTCGTGCGTGCCGATGCGACGCCAGAACACGTGGGTTTCACCGGGCGTTGCTCGTCGCCGTATTCGAAGGTGGCGCGGCCATCCCCCGCCCAGGACATCTCCCAGACTCCTGGTGCGGATTTGACTCGCTTGACCCGCAGATGCGGCGGGAACTGTCGAGTGTTGACCGCTTCGATGAACACCTTGAGAGCGCGCTTCCACTGCACGCCTTGCTCCCGCGTGAGCTTCGCAACGTCACGTTCGAACCGGGGATGCACTTCGAACGTCGGCATCACGACGGGCCGAGAAGCTCATCCATCCGAGTCAGGAAGGCGTCACCCGACTCGTACACCGTCGTCTCGCCAGCAGCACGAGCACGGGTAGCCTCGCGCTCACCCTCCTGCCACTCTTCGGTCCAGAACCATTTCTGATCAGCTGGGATGGTGGTCATCCCGCGGAGCACCACGTTCCCGTCCTCCAGGGCGGTGAACGTCACCTCGTCGCCTTCCTCAATGTGCAGCGCGCGTCGGACCTCGGCAGGCAGCGTCAGCTGGCTCTTGCCACGCAGCTGGGCACGGCCGACCACGGTCCCCTCGTCCCCCGTGTCCGGTGGTCCCATGACCCAACCTTCCTCACGCCCCTGGCCGGAGTACCCCATCTCATCATGACGAGCGTGGTGAGAAATTTCAACTTTCAGAGACGCATCCTCACACGGACGGTAACAGGGATGACTCTGTCGTGCACGGAGTGTGGTAGGAAGTGTGGCTTGTCCGGCAGTTGGTTATCCAGCGGTGCCTCTCAGCGTGGAACCCGGCAGGCCGGTCCCAGCTGCCGGACTCCAGGCAAACACGCGCTGGTCGGTGCGCATATGCACGGCCTGTTCGGCCCACTCGCGGGCCTCCCGCTCAGTGGCGAAGCCGTCACCACTGATGCGGGCGAGCACCTTGAGTAGCTTCCACCCATCGTCGTGTCGCCGCACGAAATAGAACCGCGCCGCCAAGGGGTCGAGCAGATACCAGGCGGCCGGATCCTCCCCAACCCGGCGCCAGTCCACCGGCCACTGCGGTCTGGCCTCGGAAAACAGCCGCGCCGTGGCCCAGTCGAACACCTCTGACTCGCTCAGGGCGTGGTCGGTTATCGCCAGCACCTGCGCGATGGAGGCGTGCCGCTCACCCCAGTGCAACAGGTAGGACGTCACCGAGTCCGGCACCATCACCGTGTCCAGCGGCTGGCGGTCCTCCGTGCCAGCCAGAGGAATCCAGCCGAACATCAGCTCGCCCGAGACGATCAAGGAGAACAGCTGCTCGTAGCGGGTCAGGTCATCGGGATTGACCGCTGTGGTCACCCCCACGATCAGCCCTCCGAGTTCATGAATACGGTCTTGCACGTCTTGGGTGGCCGTGCCGGTCCACGCATCGGGCCATCCCTCGAGCTGCACGGTGACGTGAGCCCGATGGATGTGGGCCTGCGCGCCGGCGATGGGGGCGTCGACAATGAAGTCGTGGCGGGGCGTGCGCAGTCCAAGCCGCCGGAAATGGGGCACCGTGGCCACCTCCCAGCCGGTCTCGGTTGCCATCAACGGCACCTGCTCAAGATGGGGATTCACCAGCATCAGCGGCCGGTCATCACGCTCACCAGTCGAGCTGACCCCAAACAGCATCAGCGTGTTCGTCTTCCACGACACCTGACCGGCCCCAGCGACATATGGCCGCCTCGACCACTCCGGTGCCTGGCAGGCGCGGTGATGTAAGCTCGCCGACGCGACTACTACCAGGTCCGCCACATGCAACGCAGGCCGTTCCGAACCCAGTGGTCGTCCACACGTCTGGCAGTCGACCGGCCACAGGTTGTTCAACACCCGTTCGAGCACATCCGGGCCGAGCAATTTTCTCGTGGTGTCATCCACCTCGAACTGCCGCAGAACCGGCGAGCCCGCGCCACCCGCTGCCGTCCGGCCCGCTCGCTCACGGCGCCGTCGTGCGCGCTTGCCCTTCCCCATTCAGAGTATCTCCCTCAACCTGGCACCAGGATACTCGTCCGTGTCCCTGAGCGATGGTGCACGCACACCTCGCACGTCTACAACCCAACAGTGCTGGGCTGGGAACCGACCTTCCTGGCAGACCAAGCCGACCCTGCCCGGCCCGAGCGCCCTGGCCCGGCCGACGTTCGCCGACGCTGTGACGCACCACGTGCTCCGCCGTGGGCTGCGGCGGGAACTGCCCGCCGGACGGGACTGTCGGAACCAAAGTCGGATTCGGTGGTAACCAAATAGGTTTCGATCGTGGACGCACCTACCGCCAGACGACGGTGAACGGGTGATGCGGCCGATCGAGGAAGAACCGGCCGGTCCTCGGATTGGAGGCGTCGGTGCCGGTTCGGCGGAATCCCGAACTGGACGGTGCGGTTTCGGTGTTGCTCGCTCCAGGTGCGGATTTCCTCGGCAACGCGGTCGGTGAGTTTGGATCCCGCATTGCTGTGGCCGATGACGCCGATCTCCATGATCTTGCCGCTGTCCTCGGTGTGCCCGGCGAGGCGCCATGTCAAGTAGGCGAGCTCGCCGGGGCCGGGCACGGCCATCGTCCCCCGACCGAACATCGGCTTCACCAGACCGCTGTCGACCACGGCTTGGTCAACGCGCATCGAGCACAGGCTGGTGTCCAGCACGCAGGCGAGCCACAGGTAGAGCCATTCGAGCGACTGCATCGGCTGCATCGGCCCGTACGTGACACCGGTCCACACTTCGAACCGGGGACGGTCGAACACCCCAACCAACCCGGCTGGGTCGATGTTGTGCTCCTGATTGAGCTGGAGCCTCACCGCCTGATCGGCGGTCAGTGGGATCATCCGCCGCGGGTCGTCGGCGATCCCGTCCCGCAGCGGCATGAAGCCGCACATCTGGTGGTCGACACTGCGCCAGGCACCATCGTCATCGCGCTCGAACGCGATCGAGCGGGACACGCTTCCGCGGATTCGTGCAGGCAGCACCAGCCTTCCCGTCGGCGCGAGCTGCGCGAGCCAGGAGTCCGGGACGCCGTAGGCGCCGACAGTGGCGACGATCCGGTCGTACGGGGCACCACGCTGGTGGCCGAGCGCGCCGTCGCCGAGCACGACCTCCACGTGTCGACTCCGGCGACGGCCAGCCGCTCGCGAGCCTGGTCGACGATGTCCGTATTGACGTCGATCGCCGTCACACGCCCATCGGGCCCGCCAGGTGCGCGAGCAACGCTGCGTTGTAGCCAGCACCGGCACCGATCTCCAGCACGCGGTGGCCGGGCTGGACCCCCAACTGCCCAAGCTGGAGTGCCACAATCGACGGCTGCGACAGACAGCTCACAACCTGATCGTCAGCACCTCGTTTCGTGACGACGATGTCGTTCGCGTACGCCTCCTCGAGCACGGCGTCCGGAACGAAGAGGTGGCGCTCGACCGAACGCAGCGCGCGTTCAACCTCGGGGCTGAGTATGTAGCCCACGTCTTTGATCTTCGTGATCATCGCATCCCGCAGGGACTCGGGCGAAGTTGCGGTGGCAGTCGCGTTCATCGAACCTTTCGCTCACTCGGAAACTGGGGCCCGGTCCACCTGACCGATTGTCCCGGCCAACCAGTGGCCAACCAGCGCAAAAGCCGATTCTGTGTCAGGCCCCCGACAACACCGGAGCATCGACTCGCCGCCAGCATGGCCGAAGACGCTCAAGGCCGTCAGGCAGCTCCGAGCCCGGTCCACCACCTCCGGGTCGATGTCGACTGTGGTGACCTGCCCGGCCTCGCCGACCAGTTCGGCGATCAGCGCCGCGTTGTAGCCGCCCGACCCGATTTCCAGGATCCGCATGCCGGGGCTGATCCCTGCTTGCTCCACCATCATGGCCTGGATATACGGCGCGGACACCACACTGGTGGCTTGCCGTGTTCGTCACTCCTGGTGACTACGGAGTCGTGAGTGGCGTAGGCGGTCTCCAGCGGCGTCCCCGGTGCAAAGAGATGCCGTGGCACGGCTCGGAAGGCCTCGGCGACCCGCTCGCTGCGGATCCAACCCGGCTCGCGCAATTCACGGACCATCGCCTCGCGTAGTGCGTTAGCCCGCGGGGCCTGTCGGCTGTGCTGACGTTCGTGTCTCGGGGGTTACTCACGTGGTGACCCTTTCAGCCGTGGTTCGACGGAGTGCGCACTGTGCCTGCTCATCCGCCGGGTCATCAGCCTCCCCAGGGTGACGCGCAAAGTCGTTTTCCCAGTTCAGGGGTGTTTGAGGGATCTTGGGGTGGATCCTGTCTCGGTGGGCGTTGATGTGGTGGTCTGGGTTGTGGTGTCCGCCAGCGCCCGGGTTCCGGTGACAGTGGGTAGTAATAGCGGGGGTAGTTGGGTGTGACGTGGCAGCGCACTGTCGGTGACGTTGTGTGACAGCGGGGGTCAGGGGTGGGCCAGGTCGGAGGCACCGCGGGGTGCGTGACGCCCACCGGTTGATCACAGGTTGATCACGGACGCGGCGTGTCGGCCGGGGTGGGCAACGCAGCCCCGGTAGGACACCGGGCTGACAAGGTCCCTGCGTCGGAATCGGTGGCTGCGTTGCCTGCTCAGTCTGTCATGCCCTGCCCCGCTGATGCGCCCAGCACCGACGACGACCCGCAGGTGGCGGCGGCGCTCGCGATCCTGGCCGACCGGGCGGCGCTGCTGGCCCGCGCCGGTGGGGATGGGGGTGGCCTGCTGGAGTGTTTCGCCGCGGTCCCCGACCCGCGCAGCAGGCGGGGGATCCGCCACGGGTTGCCCACCATCTTGGGGTTGTGCACCGCGGCGGTGCTGTCGGGGTGTGTGACCCTGGTCGAGATCACCGACTGGATCACCCACGCCGACCCCGACCTGCTGGCCGCGCTGGGTGCTCGGCAGGACCGCAGCGGCCGGTGCGTGCCGCCGCATCGGCGACACCATCGAGCGGGTCGTGCGCGCCCTGGGCGCCCAGGGGCTGGCCGACCACACCGGGGCCTGGCTGGGCCGCCAGGCCGGGATCGGCCCGGTCGGCGCCGGACTGGACGGCCCGGAGCTGCTGCCCGCGCTGGCCATCGACG
>JBOHGT010000020.1:0-3339 GCA_050700385.1 Pseudonocardiaceae bacterium
GGGCCTGGCGTTCGCCGACGGCTCGGCCGTCACGGTGTGGTCCAACCCGGACTACGGCGCGGCGGTCGCGGTCAGCGGCAGCGTGCAGGCCGTCGAGCAGACCCATGCCCACTTCGCCGACGCCGAATTGGTCTGGGTGACCGGCGCAGAGACGACGTGAACGACTCCCGCACCTGGATGGACCGGCTCGCAGACGAGATCGTGGAACGATCCGAGCTGGCAATGCCCGGAACTACGGTGGTCTGCGCCTCGGGTATCTCTCCCTCCGGTCCCATCCACATGGGCAACCTGCGCGAGGTGGTGACGACGCACTTCGTCGTCGAGGCGTTGCGTCGCCGCGACGTCGAGGCCGTTCATCTGCATTCTTGGGATGATTACGACAGGCTGCGTAAGGTGCCCTCCGGGGTGGATGATTCCTACCAGCGGTATGTCGGCATGCCGCTGTCGGAAGTACCGGATCCGTGGGGCCAGACGGACTCCTACGCCTCGCATTTCATCGAGGAGTTCACTGTGGCGTTGGATGCGCTGGGCATCCGGATGCGCGAGGTCCGCCAGTCCGCGCAGTATTCGTGCGGAGTCTACAACGCGGCGATCCGCCGCGCGCTGGAGGGCCGCGAGGTGGTCTTCGACACGCTTGCCGCGCAGCAGACACCCGGGCGCCACGACCGCCCGCAGCAGGACCGGCGGCGGGAGTACTACCCCTTTCGCCCGTTCTGCGAAGTGTGTGGCAGGGACGGCACGCGGGTGGAAGATTACCGCGACCAGACGGTCCGCTACAGCTGCCGGTGCTCCCATGTTGGCGCGATGAACCTGGCCGACGGGGCGAAGATCAGCGGCAAGCTGGTGTGGAAGGTGGACTGGCCGATGCGGTGGGCCCACGAGCGCGTCGCCTTCGAACCGGCCGGTGAGGATCACCACGCACCCACCGGCAGCTTCACCGTCGGGAGCCACCTCGTCGAGTCCCTCTACGGCGGCACCGCACCCCACTCGACGGTGTACTCGTTCGTCAGCCTCGCCGGCGCCAGCGGCAAGATGTCGGGATCGGCGGGGGGCGCGGCCGTGCCGTCCACCGCGCTCGACGTGCTCGAGCCCGCCCTGGTCCGTTGGCTGTACGCGCGCCGGCTGCCCGAGCAGTCCTTCGCGATCGACCTGTCGCCGCAGCCGGTCCAGCGCCTGTATGACGAGTGGGATCGGATGGCCGCCCGCGTCGACGGTGGCGGCGGTGACCCGATCGAGGCTCGGGTTCGCTCCTACTGCGTGTCGACCTCGGATGGGGACGTGGCCACGACGCCACGCGCGGTGCCGTTTCGGCTGCTCGGCGCGACCGCGGACGTCACGGCCGCCAACCGGGCACAGATCGTCCGGATCGTGCGGCAGCACCTGCCGGCCGCCGAGCGTGGGATCCCCGACGATCAGCTGCTGCGCGAGCTCGAGCCGCGGCTGAGCTGCGCGGTCAACTGGGCGACCCGCCTGCTGCCGCCGGAGCAGCGCACGACGATCGCCCGCTGCCTCGACGCCGCCGAGTGGGACCGTCTCGACGAGCGGACCCGGCACGCGCTGCGCGGGCTCGTCTCGCGTCTGGGTGACTCGTGGGACCTCGACGGTCTCACGGCTCTGGTGTACTCGGTACCGAAGCTCATGCTCGGCCTGCCCGCCGACGCCGAGCCCACGCCCGAGATCAAGAAGGCGCAGCGGGAGTTCTTCACGGCGATGTACCGGCTGCTGTGCGGCAGCGATACCGGCCCCCGGTTGCCGACCCTGCTGCTGTCGATCGGGCTCGACCGCAGCCGCCGCCTGCTCGCCGCGGCTGACTGACCGGAGCGGTTCGCGTCGAAGGCGGCGGGTGGCTCAGTCGAACTGGCCGCGCCGGATGCCGGCGAGCAGGGCCGACCATCCGGCCGGGTCGACGGCGAGCACGGGGCCGGCGGGGTCCTTGGAGTCGCGCACGCCGACCAGCGCGCCGCCGGTCGCGACCTCGACGCAGCCACCGTTGCCGTTGCTGCGGGAGCTGGTGCGCCAGCCGGTGAACGCCACCTCCACGCAGTCGCCGTTGCCGTTGCTGCGGGAACTCTTGTGCCACACCGCGTGGCGGAACTCGGGGCGGGACACGGTGCGCCTCCTACGGGCGGTCCTCATCTGAGCTGGCGGGCGAGCCCGGCGAGGAGGGTCACCGACTCTTCGGGTGGTAGTGCCGCGGCTGCCAGCCAGTCGAAGACGAGTCTATACCGGCAGACGTCCTCGTCATCGGTGAGGTGTAGGTCGCTGGTGACGGTTTCCACGACGGCGATGTCGGGGTCGTCGGGGTCGGCGTAGCGGTACAGCGAGAAGGAGTTGTGCGGCACGTAGTAGTCGCCGATGCGGGCGTTCAGCGGCAGCACCTGCAGCGTCAGGGCCGCCAATGCGGACAGTTCCACCAGCCGGGCGAGTTGGGTGGCCATCACCTCGGTGGGGGCGGTGGTGCGGCGCAGCGCGGACTCGTCGATGACCGCGTGGTAGTGCGGTGGGTCCTCGGTGGTGAGCAGGGCTTGCCGGGTCTGCCGGGCGGCCACCTCGGCCTCGACGTCCAGGTGTCCGTAGACCTCCAGCACGGAGCGCACCCGGGTGCGGGCGTAGTCGGGGGTCTGCAGCAGGCCGGGGACCAGCGACTGGTGGTACTGCCGTAGCTCGACCATCCCGGCCTCCAGCTCCGCGTAGCCGCGTTGCCGGTGTCCCAGGTCGGCGAACGAGCGCCACCAGCCGCGGGTGTTGGCGGCGTCGCGGCCGATCGCGATGAGCTTCTCCCGCTCCGCCCCGGTCGCGCCGTAGAGGTCGAGCAGGTCGAGGATGTCCGACAGGTCCGGGCGGGTGCGGCCGTTTTCGATCCGGCTCAGCTTCGAGGCCGACGGCCAGCCCACCCGTTCGATCACCTGGTCTCCGGTCAGGCCGGCGCGGTCGCGCAGGGTTCGCAGCTCGGCCCCGAGCCGGCGTCGCCGCACGATCGGGCTCCCGGTCGCCATTGCCCACCTCCGCGTTGTCCGGTGTCACCCGCCGGCTGGCGGCGTCCCACGTCGAGCTACCCTAACGTATGAGGCACTTGGCTTGTGAGCAAGTTCCACGTATGGTTCTGTCATGGCAGATGGTGTGCAGGTGAGTGCGCTCGAACCGATCCCGCAGCTCTACGCGCTGCACCGGGACGATGACGACGAAGGTGGGGCAGCCACCGTGGTGGCTTGGGGCCTGGCGTTCGCCGACGGCTCGGCCGTCACGGTGTGGTCCAACCCGGACTACGGCGCGGCGGTCGCGGTCAGCGGCAGCGTGCAGGCCGTCGAGCAGACCCATGCCCACTTCGCCGACGCCGAA
>JBOHGT010000021.1:0-2477 GCA_050700385.1 Pseudonocardiaceae bacterium
CTGTACCAGCCGCGCGAGTTGCGTGGGGTCGGGGCCTGGTACCGCGACTTCAGCCCGACCGGCGACGACGAGGTTGCCGAGCTGCTCCGCGGGTCGTGAATGATTTCGGTAGCTCTGGCTACCGAAAATCATTCACGAGGCCGGGCTGCCGCGTGCGCGGCGCAGCCGGCCGGAGGCGACGAGTTCGGCGACCCCGACCACGGCGATCGCCTCGGCGGCGAGCAGCGCGAGCAGCACCAGCAGCTGCACCGAGCCCGCCTGGATCGCCGATGCGCCGCCCAGCAGCATCCCGACGAACGCACCCGGCAGGGTGACCAGCCCGACGGTGCGGGTCTGGTCCAGCACCGGCAGCAGCGCGTCGGCCGCGGCAGGCCGCGCGACCTCGCGGCGCGCATCGCGGTCGGTCAGCCCGATCGCCATGCCGGCCTCCACCTCGCCGTACCGGTCGGCGACGGCATCCAGCGCGCGGCGCGCCGCCAGCGTCGTCGCCGTCATCGCACCGCCGATGATGATGCCGCCGATCGGTACCACGGACACCCCGCGCAGCGGCACCACCCCGGAAACCAGCACCATTCCCAGCACCGGCAGCGAGCCGCCGGCCAGCGCCACTCCCACCCACCAGCCCGACCGGCCGGCCGCACTGCGCCGCGCACTGGTGGCCACCGCGACGACCAGCATCAGCGCCACGAACGCCGCCGAGGTGCTCAGCCGGGTGAGCACGACCGTGATCAGCGCGGACACCGCGGCGAGCTGCAGGGCGGCGCGGACCGCGGCGCGCACCACCCCGCCCGCGTACCCGAGCCGGCCCGCCGCGCAGACCCCTGCGCCCAGCGCGACCAGCACCACCGCTATCACCGCGAGCCGCAGTCCCGGCTCGGCCACCGCACCGCCCATGCGCAGAGTCTGAGGTGCGGCGCAGTCTGAGGTGTGGCGCATGGCACGCCCGGGGTGGTCCGCGGCAGCCGATCACGTCCGGCATACTGGAGCGTGAGGTCGGCGCCGACACGGCGTGACCGAGGTCGAGTGCGACGCGCCGGACGGCGCAGCGTTTCGCTGCGCGGCGCAGGGTTCTCCGCTTGCGGGACAGGCGGGTGGCCACGCATCAGCGGCCACCCGAGTTCCCCATCCGGAAGGATCCCGTGCCCAGCACAACCCCTGCTTCTGCCCGCTCGCGTTCCCGCTCCGACCGCCGGCGCCGCCGGCCGTCCGGCACCGCTCCCGCCATCGCGGCGGTTCCCGAACCCGCCGTGACGGCGCGCAGCTTCGCCGAGCTCGGCGTGCCCGAGCCGATCGACCGCGCGCTGGCCGGGTGTGGCATCACCAACCCGTTCCCGATCCAGGCCGCCACGCTGCCCGACTCGCTGGCCGGCCGGGACGTCCTCGGCCGCGGCCGCACCGGCAGCGGCAAGACCGTCGCCTTCGCCGTTCCCACCATCGTCGCGCTGGCCGGATCCGGGCGGCCGCGCAGCCCGAAGCATCCCCGTGCGCTGATCCTGGTACCGACCCGCGAGCTGGCCAACCAGGTCGCCGACGCGATCGCCCCGCTGGCCGCCGCGGTGGGGCAGCGGATCACCACGGTGTACGGCGGTGTGGGGCAGGGTCGCCAGGTCAGCGCGCTGCGCGGCGGCATCGACGTGCTCGTCGCCTGCCCCGGCCGCCTCGAGGACCTCCTCGGCCAGGGCCACGTGTACCTCGAGGCGGTCGAGGTCAGCGTGCTCGACGAGGCCGACCACATGGCCGACCTCGGATTCCTGCCCGCGGTCAAGCGGCTGCTGGACCGCACCCCTGAGGGCACCCAGCGGCTGCTGTTCTCCGCGACCCTGGACAACGGCGTGGACGTGCTGGTGCGCCGCTACCTCACAGACCCGGTGGTGCACTCGGTGGACCCGCCGGCGGCACCGATCTCGGCGAGGGACCACCACGTGTTCACCGTCGCGCAGGCGGACAAGGCCACCGTGGTCCGCGAACTGGCCTCCGGGCAGGGTCGCAGCCTGCTGTTCACCCGCACGAAGCACGCCGCGAAGAAGCTGGCCAAGCAGCTGACCGTGGGCGGCATCCCGGCGCTGGACCTGCACGGCAACCTCGCGCAGCGCGCCCGGGAGCGCAACCTCGCCGCCTTCGGCGACGGGTCGGTCCGGGTCCTGGTGGCCACCGACATCGCCGCCCGCGGCATCCACGTCGACGACATCGCCCTGGTCGTGCACGTCGACCCGCCCGCCGAGCACAAGGCCTACCTGCACCGGTCCGGGCGCACCGCGCGGGCCGGCGCCGACGGCGTGGTCGTCACGGTGTCCACCCCGGAGCAGTCCAGCGACGTGCGGGCGATGACCCGCCAGGCCGGGATCTCGCCGGCGGTCGTGACGGTGCGCCCGGGCGCGGAGCAGATCACCGCGTTGACCGGTCCGCCGGTGCCACGGGTCGTCCCGGCGGAGGCGCCCATCGCCCCGGTCCGGCAGCCGCGCCACCGCGGGCACGCC
>JBOHGT010000022.1:0-5034 GCA_050700385.1 Pseudonocardiaceae bacterium
CTACCAGGGCGATCCCGAGCGGGCCGGTGACCCAGGCGCTCCACGAGCTGCCCAGCGCGGCCGCGGCCAGCGCGAGCCCCACACCCAGCGCCAGCAGGCCGAGCGCCTGCTGCTGCTCGCGGGCGGTGCTCGGTCGCCCGTTGCCGGCCTGCCCCGCCGGTACGAACGCCCAGAGCAGGCCATATGCGAGCAACCCGGCGCCGCCGAGCCCGGCGAGCACCGCGAACACCACACGCACCCAGAGCACGGGCACGCCCAGGTGGTCGGCGATCCCGACGGCGACGCCGGCGACGACCCGGCCGGACCGCGGCCGGCGCAGCGCGACCGCCTGGCCGGTGTCGGCGACCGCGGCGTCGGGGCGATCCCGTGCGCTGCTCACACGCAGATGGTCACACGCGCGCGTGCGCAGGTCATCAGGGTCGGACCCGGGAGCGGGATCCGGGTCGGGTTCAGGGTGATCCCCGATGGTGCCGGGCAGGCGCAGCGGTCAGGCTCGACGTCGTGAGCGCGATGAACGTGGAGGACACGGTCCGGGACATCTGGGCGACCAGGCCCCGGCGTGGTGCGGACCGCAAGGTGGCCGGCGTGGCCGGCGCGATCGGACGGCGGTACGCGATCGACCCCGTGCTGGTGCGGGTGGCCTTCGTGGTGACCACCTTCTTCGGCGGGGTCGGTGTGCTGCTCTACCTGCTGGGCTGGCTGCTGCTGCCCGGCGAGGGCGACGAGGTATCCGCCGCGGAGTCGCTGCTGGGCCGCGGTCGCAGCTCGATGTCCCCCGTGCTCACGGTGTGCCTCGGGCTGGCGCTGATCCCGGCGGGCGCCGCGGTGTTCGGCGGCGATCCCGGCGGCCTCGTCGCGCTGGCGCTATGCGCGGGGGCGCTGTTCCTGCTGCACCGCAACCGCGCGGCCGCGGGCGAGCTCCCGGTCGCCGGCCCGACGACGTCCACCGCGGCGACCCCGGCGACCGGTGCGACCGGCTCCGAGCCGACGGCGCCGCTCGCCGAGGGGGCCCGTCCCCCGGCGTGGGACCCGCTGGGCGTCGCCCCGTTCGCGTGGGACCTGCCCGAGCCGGGTCCGGCGCCGCCACCGCCACCCCCCACGCCGCGCGGGCCGCGCTCCAAGGTCACCCCGGTCACACTCGGCTTCGCGCTGCTCGCCGGCGGCATCGCCTCAGCGTTCCTGCCCGCGATCACGCCGGCGCAGATCGCCGGCGTCGTACTCGGCGTCATCGGTCTCGGGCTCGTGGTGGGGTCGCTGCTGCGGGGCGGCCGGGGCCTGATCGTGGTGGCGATCCCGCTCGCGCTGGCCGCCTGGGTACTGCAGGCCGCGGCTGTCCCGAACCTGTCCGCCGGGGAGCAGCGCTGGAACGCTGCCACACCGGCCCAGCTCCAGCCGCGCTACGACCTCGGGGCGGGCAGCGGGCATCTCGACCTCACCGACCTCACCACGCCCGATGGGCGGACGCTGCGCACCTCCGTGGCGGTGTCGCTGGGCGAGGCGAAGGTCTTCCTACCGCCGGATGTCGACGTGCAGCTGCACTGCGCGGCGCAGGTCGGCGACGTGAACTGCCTCGGCAGGACCGCCTCGGGCATCGGCACGGCGCGGGTGGACCTGGTCGACGAGGGTCGCGACGGGCCGGGTGGCGGGCGGATCGTGCTGGACGTGCGCGCCGGCACCGGGAACGTGGCGGTGAGCCGTGGCTGAGCTCGACGACCGGCGGCGGGCGCCGGACATGCTGACGCTGCTGGTCGGGATCGGCGCGCTCGTGGTGGCGGTCACCGCGCTGGCCGGCACCTCCTGGCTGCCGGCCGTGGACGCCCGGTGGCTGCTCGCCGGCGGCGCGGCCACGATCGGCCTGCTACTGCTCGCGGGATCGGTGCGACCGCGCCGCGACCGGCGGTGAATGGTGTCCAGCGAGAACTACTCGGATACCATGAAGCCGCTCGGCGTCAACCGCCCTACTCGGCGAGCAGGCACCGCAGCCACGCGTCCAGCCGAGGGCATGCGGCGCGGACGGACGTGATGCCAGCCACCCGCACAGCGTCCGAGATGTGCGGCCGCAGCCAGCACCCACGCTTCGATCTCGTGCATTACGAGGAACGGGCGGAAGTGGGTGCAATCGACGCTTTCGGCGATCCGCTGCTCGACATGGCTGGCGCGAAGGCTTGCCGGACCGGATGGGCGGTCGGACATGCCCGGCGCATCGGCGGGGAACCCGTAGTAGTCGATCATCGTCGACACGAGGTCGAACGCGGGTGCGAGCTTGAGGATCTCCGATCGCAGCTGGTGCCAGGACGTGACGCCACCGCGGAACTTCCCACCGGCGGCCGGTTTCTTCGTGGCGACGATGCTGCTGCTCGGATAGTGACCGGCAGCCTGGAGCTCAGCCGCGATCAGCTCATCGAAGACGATCTTCTCGGTCTGGCCCTCGACGAGCACGTGGATGCGCACTCGTCTCCCTATCGCTCGCGGAAGCTCGGCTGCCCGCCCAGCACACTCTTCTGCCACAGGTCACCGAGCGAGTACTCGGTGAGCCAGTCCTCTAACGCCGCTCGATCGGGTCGCTGCAGCGCGGAGGTGCCATCCTGCCGCTCGACCACGATGAGGTCATCGAGCGAGAACTGATCGACCAGCGTGACCGACTGGGTCGCGATCACGACCTGGGTTCGCTTGCTGGCCGCATGTAGCAGGTCCGCGAGCTGGCGAAGCGCAGCGGGGTGAAGCCCGAGTTCGGGCTCATCGAGGACGATCAGTGCCGGCGGATCGGGCTGGAGGAGCAATGTACTGAGGCACAGGAAGCGTAACGTCCCATCCGAGAGTGCGTCGGCCGGAAAGACCGTGTCGTCCTGCCGCCAGCGCAGCCGGATCTGATCATGATACTCCTCCTCCTCCAGCGCCAGGTCGTCGAAGAACGGTGCCACCTGGCGCACCGATGCCAGGATCCGCCGGTAGGCATCGGGCGAGCGCCGTGCCATCCGAGCCAGAAAAGGCGCGAGGTTACCGGCGTCGGGCTGCAGGGTGACGTTGTCGGCACCATTCGCATACTGCTTGACCGGCGCCTTCTCGCTGGTATCGTGAAAATGGTACACGCGGCAGCCGCTCACCTGCTCGAGTACGAACCCAGCAAGCGCCCGAGCGCGATGGGATTTGCCCACCACATCAAGAAGCACGCTCTCGTCATGGCCTCGGCCGATCACCTGCTCGAACGGCCTCTCGTATCCCCCACCGTGGAAGGACACCGTCTCGGCACCGAAGACGAACTGATCGCCAGTGCCACGGAGCAATTCGGCCTCGTAGGCATTGGGGGCCGATTCCACCCTCAACCGGACCGACTTGGCAGGCGGTCTTCCCTGGAAGAGCTGTGCAGAGGCTCCCCCCGAAGGCCGATATAGTCAGCCATCCGTTGGTCGACGATACGGGAGAGCAACTCGAGGGCGCTGACGAAATTGCTCTTGCCGGAGCCGTTGGCCCCGACCAGAACATTGAGCGGGCCGAGCTCGATCGTCGCCGCACGGATCGAGAGGTACCCCTCGACGGCGATGCGGTCGATGCGCGGGATGCTCACCGTCTCAGCGTAACGCCTGCTCCTCGCTGCCCATCGCGTCCGTCGCCCGCAGCGTGGCGAGCCGCTGTGCGGTGACCTCGCCGATGATCCGGATACCGAGGCCCGCTCCGGGAACGGCTGGCGATGCACGATCGTCTCGGGCAGCCCGAGCTCCAGGCCGACGCCCGGCCAGCAGCACCCCCTGCGCACAGTCGGTCGCACCTACCACCCGGCAGACGGGCAGCCGCTACCGTCAAGCCCACCCCGGGCCGCCATTCGGAGCCGAATCGCCGTCCCTGGCACCGTGCCGGGCGCCATTCGGCGCCGAATTGCGGTGCCGGGCAGTCGGTAGCGTCGTCATGGTTGTGTCACCGTTCCCCATTGGAGTGGGGCCGCGTTCCTGTCATCAAGCAACCCACTCACGGGCGGCAACCGCGAGCCCGTGGTGGTGGCAATGCTATAGCAGGCCCTGCGTTACGCTTCCCGGATGGAATGGACTCCGGCCCGGATCCGCCTGCTCCGTGACATGGGGCTGTGCGAGTCCCAGCACGACTTCGCCAAGACACTGGGGGTCGCGAAGCGGACGATCGGCAACGCCGAGCGCGGCGCCCACCCACCGAGCCTGGCCCTGCGCCGCGCCCTGGACGAGACGCTGGAGCATGCCTCCGACACCCAGCGCGACCGCTTCCTCACCGCCGTGGCCGCACACGACACCACGCCCGCGGGTACCCGCGGGCGCTCGACCGTCGCATCGAGCCATCCGCCCCGCACGCTCGACGGCCTGCGCAGTGCCGTGCTCGGCATGCCGCCAGCGGTACCTGACAGCAACTGGCTCTGGACGGCCTTTGGTCCCACCAACGTCGCCATCCACCAGTTGTCGGTCCAGTCCCGGCTCGGGAACGCCAAGAAAGCGGCCCAGGTTGCTGAGAGCATCGATACCGATGCCCTGCCTGCCATGTTGCGTGGTCGTCGCTCGCAGGTGCACCTGGAGCTGGGCTGGGCCGCCGCTGGGCAAGGTGATGACGCCTTGGCGGTCCTGCACCTACTCGAGGCAGAGCGGGTCGCTGAGCAGGCCGTATCGCGCAACGCCTCAGCCAGAACCTTGCTCGACATCCTCCTGGCACGAGAACGCCGGAGCGTCACGCCCGGCCTGCGAGGGCTGGCGTCCCGGGCCGGATTGCTCCCATGAGCGAGGCGCCGCCGAGACCAATGCTCTACCTCGTCGTCTGCGCGGCACCACCGGTCCAGCGCATCGACGAACTGATCGAGCTGCTTCACCAAGCAGGTTGGCACATCTGCGTCATTCCCACACCGCGCGCGGCGAGCTGGATCGATGACCATGCGCTCGCCCGGCAGACCGGCCACCCGGTCCGGCACGATCACCGGCTGCCAAGTGATTCGGACTCACTGCCACGGGCTGACGCCATTGCTGTAGTGCCGGCCACGTTCAATACCATCAACAAGTGGGCAGCCGGCATAAGCGACACGTT
>JBOHGT010000023.1:0-2290 GCA_050700385.1 Pseudonocardiaceae bacterium
GGTGGCCACCGCCGCGGTGTCCGCGCTGGCGGCCGCAGCCGGCGCGTGGGGGGTGCGGGTGCACGACGTCGCGGCTTCGATGGACGCCGTCGCGGTCGCTGCCGCGTGGCGGCTCGGCACCTCCGAAGCCGACGCTGTCCGGCCGTCCGGGGGGCAGCGGTGACCGGGTGGATCACGCTCACCGGGCTGCGGGTGTTCGGCCGGCACGGGGTGCTCGACGCCGAGCGCCGCGAGGGCCAGGAGTTCGTCGTGGACATCACGGTGTGGATCGACCTGGAGCGAGCCGCCACCACCGATGCCCTTGCCGACACGCTGGACTACGGTGCGCTCGCGGCACGCACCGCCGAGATCGTCGGCGGCGATCCGTGCGATCTCATCGAGACGGTGGCCGGCCGGATCGTCGAGGATGTGCTGCGCGACGAGCGTGTGCACACCGCCGAGGTGACGGTGCACAAGCCGTCCGCACCGATCCCGCGGCACTTCGCCGATGTGGCGGTGACCGTCCAGCGCTGCCGGGAGGCCATCCGGTGAGCGCGGCGGTGCTCTCGATCGGCTCGAACGTCGGGGACCGGCTCGAGCACCTGCGGTGCTGCGTGCGGGGGCTCGGTGCCGCGGTGCGGGCCGCGTCACCGGTGTACCGCACCGCGCCGTGGGGCGGGGTCGAGCAGCAGGACTTCCTCAACGCGGTGCTGCTGGTGGACGATGCCGCCGCTGACGCCGAGGAATGGTTGCGCCGCGCGCAGCAGCAGGAGCGTTTCGCGGCGCGCACCCGCGGGGTTCGGTGGGGTCCGAGGAGGCTGGATGTCGACGTGATCACCGTTGACGGGGTGCGCAGCGACGCCGAGCACCTCACGCTGCCGCACCCGCGGGCGCACCGGCGGGCGTTCGTGCTGGTGCCATGGCTGGACCTGCAGCCTGGTGCGGTGCTGCCCGGTCACGGCCCGGTCGCCGGCCTGGTCGCCGCGCTGCCGGCCGCCGAGCGGGACGGCGTGGTCCGCTGCGGCGACGTGATATGGCGGATGCCATGACCTTCACCCGCCCCCGCGACCTGCTCGCCGCCGCCGTGATCACCGGTCTGCTGGTGCATCTGCTGGTCCGGCTGGCCTACGGCGAGCTGCCCCCGCTGCCCGCGCTCGCCGGCACCACCCTGCTCGCGTTCGCCGTGGCGGAGGCACTGCTCGGAGTATCGCTGCGGGCGAGGATCCGGCGGCAACCGGGCACCCGCCCCGTGCAGGCGCTCACCGCAGCCAAGGCCGTCGTGCTCGCTAAGGCGTCCTCGCTCACCGGATCCATGGTCACCGGGGCCTGGCTGGGCGTGCTCGCCTACGTGCTGCCGCGGCGGGACGAGTTCACCGCTGCCGCGTCGGACACGGTCGCGGCCGTCCTGGGTGCCCTCTGCGCCGCGGCGCTGGTCGCCGCGGGGCTGTGGCTGGAACACTGTTGCCGCACACCCGAGGACCGTCAGGAACCGGGTGTCTCTGACCGGGAGGTACCGTAACCGCCATGACCGGCCCCGACGAGCGCTCCGAGTTGCGCGGGAGCGGTCGCAGCACCGGCCGGCTGCTCGCGTGGAGTTCCCTCGCGCTGGCCGTGCTCGCCGCGGCCGCGCTGGCGGTCGGCGCCGACGATGCCCGCGTGCTGCGGCTGGGCGTCGTGGTGGCGCTGTGGGCTGGGCTGATCGGGGCCTTCGCTGCGGTGCGGATGCGTCGCGAGGTCACCGCGGGTTCCGAGCGGATCGAGGACCTGCGGACGATCTACCGGCTCGAGCTGCAGCGCGAGGTCGCCGCCCGCCGCGAGCACGAGCTCGCCGTCGAGCGGGACCTGCGCCACCAGATCCAGCAGGACAGTGGCGACGAGATCGACTCCTTGCGTGCCGAGTTGCGAACCCTGCGGGAAAACCTCCAGCAGTTGCTCGGGGGTGAGGTGCTGGTGGAGCGGGTGGCGCTGCGCGCCGAGTCGACTCGGCTGCGGTCGTTGCCCGAGCAACCGGCGCGTAGCCGGCCGCTCGCCGTCGGATCGGGCTCGGCCGGCGGTTCGACGACGCGCGATTCGCGGACCGGGACCGGCGAGCGGTCCACCCGAAACCCTGATCAGCGCACCCGGGCTCGGGAGCATGGTGGGTCCGCCACGCCGAACCCCGCAGGCGCGTCCGCCTCCGGCTCCTCGGCCGAACGGCCGCCCACCGCGCCACCCGCGACCACCGCGCCACCCGCGACCCCCGCGCCACCCGCGACCCCCGCGCCGGGCACGCCCACCGCGCCACCCGCGACCCCCGCGGCCCGTGCCGCCC
>JBOHGT010000024.1:0-2777 GCA_050700385.1 Pseudonocardiaceae bacterium
GCTCGGCGCGCAGCACGGCCTCATGGTCCCGCCGGTCGGCGGCGACCTCGCGAGCCCTGTCGGCCAACGCCGGGTGCGCCGCAGCCACCGCGTCGGCCAGCCGGGCGTCGGAGGCGGCACGGTCGGCGACAGCGGCGAGGGGGTCGGGTGGCGGTGGCGGGCCCGGATCGCCCACGGTGCAGCCGGTGAGCACCGGCGCCCCGAGGGCGAGCCCGGCGAGGCCGCGGGTACCGGCCACGAGCACCTGTCGCCGGGCGGGGCGGGGTGCGGTCACGGGGTGCCATCCTGCCAGCCGACGGGGATGTGATCATGCCCGCATGGCACACCCGTCGACGCGATACGCTGGGTGGCCCCGACCGGCGAGGCGTGCCCAGATCGTGCCGGGCGTCCGTCGTCCGTCCAGGAAGACACTCGAGGAGGCAACGGTGGTCGCGCAGCCCGCGAATGCAGGCTCGCCACTCGAACCCGTGGTGCGCGACGCCGTGGTGCGAGCGGGTTTCGAGCTCGAGAGCCTCGACGTGGTGCGGACCGGCAAGCGCCATCTGGTCCGGGTGATCATCGACTCCGACCATGGCGTGGGGCTCGACGACATCGCGACCGTGAGCCGGTCGGTGTCGGCCACACTGGACGACAACGACGAGTTGCTCGCCGGGCCCTACACCCTCGAGGTCACCTCGCCCGGTGTGGCCCGGCCGCTGACCCACCCCCGGCACTGGCGGCGCAACCGGCTCCGGCTCGTCCGGGCCCGCCGGACCGACGGCGGCGAGCTCGTCGGGCGGGTCGGCGACTGCGACGCCGACGGGGTCACCCTGCTCGTCGATGGTGCGCTACGCCGGGTGGCCTTCGCCGAGATCGAGCGGGCGGTGGTGGAGGTGGAGTTCAACCAGCCTCCCGTCGAGGAGCTGGTCGCGCTCGCCGCCCCCGACGGCGGGACGGAGGAGGAACGGTGAACGTCGACATCGCGGCGCTGCGGGCGATCGAGCGCGACAAGGACATCTCCTTCGAGACCGTGCTGGAGGCCATCGAGACGGCGCTGCTCACCGCCTACCGGCACACCGAGGGCCATCAACAGCACGCCCGCATCGACATCGACCGCAAGACCGGTGTGGTGCGAGTGCTGGCCCAGGAGACCGATGCTGACGGCACCGTGCTGGCCGAGTGGGACGACACCCCGGAAGGCTTCGGCCGGATCGCCGCGACCACCGCGCGGCAGGTCATCCTGCAACGGCTGCGCGATGCCGAGCACGAGCGCACCTTCGGCGAGTTCTCCGCCAAGGAGGGTGAGATCGTGGCCGGTGTCGTGCAGCGCGACGCCCGAGCGAACGCGCGAGGTGTGGTCGTCGTGCAGGTGGGCGAGACCGAGGGCGTCATCCCTCCGGTCGAGCAGGCGCCGGGGGAGACCTACCGGCACGGGGAGCGGATCAAGTGCTATGTCGTCGGTGTGTCGCGCGGAATGCGCGGACCGCAGATCACGTTGTCCCGTACGCATCCCAACCTCGTCCGGCGGTTGTTCGCGCTCGAGGTCCCCGAGATCGCCGACGGCACCGTGGAGATCCCTGCGGTTGCCCGGGAGGCAGGACATCGCTCCAAGATCGCGGTGCGCTCCAGGGTGTCCGGGGTCAACGCCAAGGGTTCCTGCATCGGGCCGATGGGCGCGCGGGTGCGTAACGTGATGAGCGAGCTCGGCGGGGAGAAGATCGACATCATCGATTACTCGGACGACCCCGCGACCTTCGTCGGCAACGCGCTGTCCCCGGCGAAGGTCGTCTCGGTGCAGGTGGTCGACTCGCGCGCGAAGACCGCGCGAGTGGTGGTGCCCGACTTCCAGCTGTCCCTGGCCATCGGCAAGGAGGGGCAGAACGCCAGGCTCGCGGCCCGGCTGACCGGCTGGCGCATCGACATCCGCAGCGACGCGCAGCCGGGCGGCTCGGTCTCGCGGGTGACGCAGGTCCTCGCCGACCCGGTCGAAGGGACGTTGCACCCGCAGGCTGTGGTGCCCGGTCCGGATGCGGCCGGCGCCGGTTCTCCACCGGCCACCGGTGCACGCTAGAATCGAGACGGTCAGCCGTCAGGGGACGGCCCATTCGCGTCGGGAGCCGGTTCGGACGTGCGTGGGGTGCCGGACCAGGACGGCGGCTTCCGGACTGCTGCGCGTGGTGGTGGTCGACGGGACCCTGGTCCCGGACCGCCGTCGCCGGCTCCCCGGACGGGGCGCCTGGTTGCACCCCGATCCCGGGTGTCTGCGGACCGCCGAGCGGCGCCGGGCCTTCCCGCGGGCGTTGCGCGTCGCGGGGACGCTCGACACTGCCGCGGTGCACGAACATCTCGCGCAGCCGTCCGAGCCACCCGGCCCACGGCCCGCCGTGGACCAGCACCCGGCTTCCGGAGACTTCCCGGAGGCCGGGGTCACCGAAAACGAGAGACAGGTCGATCCGACATGCGACAGCAGCCGTGAAGCACTGAGCCATGGACGTGCGCTAGCAACGGGGTCGAGCGGGACTGCCGCCGGCTCCATCAGTGAGGAGAGCAGTGGCAGGCAAAGCCCGCGTGCACGAGCTCGCGAAGGAGCTCGGTGTCACCAGCAAGGAAGTACTGAGTAAGCTCAAGGACCTCGGCGAGTTCGTGAAGTCCGCGTCCTCCACTGTGGAGGCGCCCGTCGCGCGCAAGCTGCGCGACTCGTTCCCGTCGGGGGGCGCTTCCAACGGCTCGACGACCGGCAGGTCCGGCGGCGGACGCTCCGGCGGCACCGCCACGCCCGCGCGCTCCGGGCCCAAGCC
>JBOHGT010000025.1:0-3499 GCA_050700385.1 Pseudonocardiaceae bacterium
GTCATACGAGGCAAAGGACGCCTTCGCAACACCACGGGTGCCACAAAGGACGCCTTCGCGGCAGGGGGCGGGCCGCGGTTCAGGAGAAGCGGGCCGCGGTTCAGGAGAAGTCGGGGTCCTCGGTGCGGGTGCGCTTGAGCTCGAAGAAGTGCGGGTAGCCCGCCAGCAGCACCGCGCCGTCGAAGAGCTTTCCGGCCTCCTCGCCGCGGGGGATCCTCGAGAGCACCGGGCCGAAGAACGCGCTCCCGTCGACGTGGATGGTGGGCGTGCCGACGTCCAGCCCCACCGGGTCCATCCCGGCGTGGTGGCTGGCGCGCAGCTCCTCGTCGAACTCGGTGCTCGACGCGGCCTGCGCCAGCTCGGCGGGCAGCCCCACCTCGGCCAGCGCCGCGGGGATCACCTCGTCGAAGTCCTTGTTGTCCTCGTTGTGGATCCGGGTGCCCAGCGCGGTGTAGAGCGGGTCGAGCACCTTCTCGCCGTGATCACGGGCGGCTGCGATGCACACCCGGACGGGGCCCCACCCCTTGCTCATCAGCTCCCGGTAACGCTCGTCGAGGTCGCGGTCCTCGTTGAGCACAGCCAGGCTCATCACCCGGAAGTGCAGGTCGAGCTCGCGTACCGCCGCCACCTCGAGGATCCAGCGGGAAGCGATCCACGCCCACGGGCACAACGGGTCGAAGTAGACGTCAACGCGCGCTGGGGTCACCCCCGCGCCGTTGCCGGTGGTGGCGGGATCAACCGTCGCCGTCATGAGCTCTCCATTCTTCGTCGATCGGACACCATGCGTCACAACCGCGCCGGGCCGCCCGTTCTTCCCACCGTTTCTCACCTGCGTCGTGCCGCGGCGCGTGATTGGATGCGGGCGAGTCCCGTACCCGGATCGACAGAGGTGCTCCGTGACCGTTCCGAACCTCACCCGCGAGCAGGCGCGCGGTCGCGCCGAGCTCCTCGAGGTCGCGTCCTACGACGTCGAGCTGGACCTCACCGACGGTGACGGCAAGCCGGGCGAGGGCACGTTCCGCAGCTCGACCACGGTGCGGTTCTCCTGCCGGCGCCCGGGCGAGTCGTGCTGGATCGATCTGGTCGCGGCCGGGGTGCGGTCGGCCGTTCTCAACGGCACCGCGCTGGACGTCTCCGGCTACGACGAGGCCGACGGGATCGCGCTGCCGGATCTGGCGGCGGACAACGAGCTGGTCGTCGACGCGGACTGCCGCTACATGAACACCGGCGAGGGGCTGCACCGCTTCGTCGACCCGGTGGACGGCGGCGTGTACCTCTACAGCCAGTTCGAGACCGCGGACGCCAAGCGGATGTTCGCCTGCTTCGACCAACCCGACCTCAAGGCCACGGTCGCTCTCACCGCGGCCGCGCCGCCGGAGTGGATCGTGGTGTCCAACGCCGCGTGCCGGCGGACCGAGGACACCGGCAGCGGGGCGGTGCGGCACGTCTTCCTGGCCAGCGAGCGGATCAGCACCTACGTGGTCGCGCTGGTCGCGGGGCCCTACACGCGGTGGACCGACACCTACCGCGACGAGTACGCGACGATCCCCCTGGGCATCTACTGCCGCGGCTCGCTGGCCGAGCACATGGACGCCGAGCGGCTGTTCACCGAGACCAAGCAGGGCTTCGGCTTCTACCACCGGGCGTTCGGGGTGCGCTACCCGTTCGGCAAGTACGACCAGTGCTTCGTCCCGGAGTTCAACGCGGGCGCGATGGAGAACGCGGGCTGCGTCACGTTCCTGGAGGACTTCGTCTTCCGGTCGCGGGTGACGCGCTACCTCTACGAGCGCCGCGCCGAGACCGTGCTGCACGAGATGGCGCACATGTGGTTCGGCGACCTGGTCACGATGCGCTGGTGGGACGACCTGTGGCTCAACGAGTCCTTCGCGACGTGGGCGTCGGTGCTCTCGCAGGCCAAGGCCACCGAGTACACCGGCGCGTGGACCACGTTCGCGACCGTGGAGAAGTCCTGGGCCTACCGGCAGGACCAGCTGCCCTCCACGCACCCGATCGCCGCCGACATCGCCGACCTGCAGGCGGTCGAGGTGAACTTCGACGGCATCACCTACGCCAAGGGCGCCAGCGTGTTGCGGCAGCTGGTGGCCTACGTCGGACTCGAGGAGTTCCTCGCCGGGCTGCGGGTCTACTTCTCCCGGCATGCCTGGGGCAACGCCACCCTGGCCGACCTGCTCGCCGCGCTCGAGGAGGCATCCGGCCGCGACCTGTCGGGCTGGAGCGCACAGTGGCTGGAGACGACGGGGCTCAACACGATGCGCCCTGAATACACAATGGACGGTGACGGGGCGTTCGCCTCGTTCGCCGTGCTGCAGGAGGGCGCCAAGCCCGGCGCGGGCGAGCGGCGCACCCACCGGCTCGCCGTCGGTGTCTACGACGACCGGGATGGCGCGCTGGTGCGCACCCACCGGGTCGAGCTCGACGTCTCCGCGGAGCGCACCGAGGTCCCGGAGCTCGTCGGCGTGCCCGCGGGGCGGCTGGTGCTGGTCAATGACGACGACCTGACCTACTGCCTGATGCGGCTGGATCCGTCCTCGCTGGCCACCCTGGTCGACCGGATCGGCGACATCACCGAGTCGCTGCCGCGCACGCTGTGCTGGTCGGCGGCGTGGGAGATGACCCGCGAGGCCGAGCTCGAGGCCCGCGACTTCGTGACCCTCGTGCTGGGCGGGCTGCCCGCCGAGACCGAGGTGGGTGTGGTGCAGCGGCTGCTGCTGCAGGCCCAGACCGCGCTGTCCTCCTACGCCGAGCCGGACTGGGCGGCCGAGCAGGGCTGGCCGCGGTGGGCGGCGAACCTGCTGGAGCTCGCCGGCTCCGCGCCGGCCGGCTCGGACCACCAACTCGCCCTGGTCAACGCGCTCACCACCTCGGTGCTGGGCAAGGCGGAGCTCGACACCCTGGCGGGATGGCTGGTCGGCGACGGCGTGCCCGACGGCCTGGCGGTGGACACCGACCTGCGCTGGCGGGTGCTGCACGCGCTGGTCGCGCACGGTTCCGCCAGTGAACCCGAGATCGCCGCGGAGTACGAGCGCGACCCGACCGCCACCGGCCGCCGGCAGGCCGAGCGGGCCCGGGCGCTGGTCCCGACCCCGGAGGCCAAGGAGCAGGCCTGGCAACGGGCGATGCGCGACGACGAGCTGCCCAACGCGGTCACCGAGGCGATTATCACCGGGTTCAACCACCCCGCGCAGAAGCAGTTGCTCGTGCCGTACATGGACCGCTACTTCGCCGAGATCGCCGAGGTGTGGGCCCGGCGCACCTCGGAGCGGGCACAGTCCTGCGTGCTGGGGCTGTTCCCGGGGTGGGTGGTCGAGCAGTGCTGCGTGGCCGCCGCTGACCGGTGGCTCGCGTCGGAGGAGCACCCGCCCGCGCTGCGCCGGCTGGTCTCGGAGGGGCGCGCCGGGGTCGTGCGGGCGCTGGCCGCCCGCGCGTTCGACGGCTCGTGACCCCGCTCCCGCTTCGCGCGATAAGCGCACTTTTGGTG
>JBOHGT010000026.1:0-19451 GCA_050700385.1 Pseudonocardiaceae bacterium
AGAAGGCACCGCAGCACGACCGTTCACGGGCACTCATTGCCACGTCGCGGGCTGCTGAGCTTCACCTGAGGGCCGGGGAGCGGGCGACGGGTCTCAAGCTCGCCGGTGACGCGGTGACCACGGCAGAGGGTCTCTTGGTGGTGTCCCACTACTCCAAGCAGGTCGTGGGTACCGACTTGACGCGCATGCTCACGGCGTGCCGCGACAGCACCGCCGCCGACTTGACGCGCCGTATCGCCGTCATCGCAGCCTGACCGACAGCACCGGCGGCACCGGTGCTGCCCGACGTCGGCGGGTCGGAACACGCGGCGGCACGCGGGGCATGGTCGGTACGCGCGGCTGCCGTCTGGGCCGGTGCGGTGCGCGGTGCCCTGGACGGTGCTCACGCGGCGATCAGGTGGCCTAGGTGGCGGTGTTGCCACGATTCGGGGGATGTGTGCCCGGCGGCCGTGTCCTGCGCGTAGGCGATGAGGCAGCGCACGTATTCGTCACGTTCGGCCACCGGCAGCTCGGTGCTGCTGGTGGTCTGGCGGGCCAGCCGCAGCGCGAGTCGTACGGCGTGGGGGTTTGCACCGGCGGTCTGTGTTCAGTGTCGCCAGGGTCGGCACGGGCACCGGACGGTCAGCACGGGTGGCGCGTCGTGGTCGCCAGTAGGCTTCCGCGCATTGTGGGCACCGGACGGCTTGTATTCACGCCGCCCGGAAATCCGGGCCGACGCCAGGACGGCACGTAGGGTCGTGCGGTTCCACTGTCCGCCTACGGACGTCGTGACGCCGCGGGCGTTGAGGTCATGTATGAGGGAGCGCAGGGTCGCGCTCGACCCGCAGCGACGCACCGAGGCCGTGTCCCGGCGGCTCACCAGCCTGGGCCGGGTACTGGGCGCCACCCGTTACCGAGACGCCGTGGAAGCAGGCCGCATCGGGGATGCGATCAAGGACTTCACCGCGCGTAGCCTGGCGCGCCGCGCTACCCAGGCCATCAACTCCGGCGGCTAGCCGGCGGCTCGTCAGGCTCCGCAGCGGTCAGCCTCCCGCGCATCCCAGAGCCCGAGAATCGCGGTCTCCTTGTCCGGATAGATCCCTTGCTCCGACGCTCGCGAGTGCGCGACCCCGAGATCACCGGAGTGCATCCACTCCCAGGTGTCCGCGGCGGTACTCCGAAGCGACCGGCCAGCCAGCCCCGCGGCGTGAGCATGCGACGAGTCCACCGCCCAGGCACCCGCATAAGTACGCCACAGCGGCAGCTCCGTCCACTGCGCGACCCCCTGAGCCACCAGCCACGGCTCGTCAGTGATCCACTCGAACCGCGCATCAGAACCGGTGACATCGCGACACACAGCCAGGAACTGCCCCATGCTGTCGCGGCGCGACGCCGCGACGTTGAACGTGCCCACCGGACCGGTCGCGGTCCGCAGCGCGAAGTCCGCCACGTCGCGGACGTCCACCGGTTGGATCGCGCGGTCCGGGCGTCCCGGCGCGAGGACACGACCGCCACGCGCCACGCGACGCAGCCACCACGGAAGCCGCCCGACGTACTCCCGCGGGCCGACGATGACACCCGGGCGCAGCAACACGCTCCGGTCGGGGCCGAAGGTCTCGGCCACGGCGCGTTCCGACCCGGCCTTGGTGAAACCGTAGACTGACGGCCCAGGATCCCCGTCGTACCCGAAGTCCGGACCGGCGTCGGGCGGGCAGTCCAGCACCGCGGAGTCCTCCGTCAGCGGCACGGTCGGCCACCCCTGGTACACCGAGACCGTCGACACGAACACATACCGGCCGGCCACCGACTCGAGAGACCGAGCCATCGCGAGCACCTCCCGCGGCACGTACCCGGAGGTGTCCACCACCGCATCCCACGGCCCGGCCTCGACGAGCCGCGCCAAGTCCTCGGCGCTCGTACGATCACCCCGGATGGCAGTCACGCCCGGCGCATCCTCACCGGACCGCCCGCGCCGGAACGTGGTCACCTCCCAGCCACCCGCGAGCGCGGCATCAGCCACCGTCCGGCCGAGGAACCACGAACCACCGAGCACCAACAGACGAGCCACACCGCCATCTTGGCCCATGCCGCAGTCGAGCCGGGGCACCGGACCTTGATCAACCCGACGTATGGCGCTTGGCAGTGTGACACTCGGGCCACCGGCACCCCGGAGGGCCAGCAGCACCGGCCGACACCATAGGAACCCGACTACCAGGCTGCGGTGAACGCCGCGCGCTCAGCGGCCACCTGACCGGCTGCGATGACGCCGGATCGCAGGGTCCAAGCCATCAGCGCATCCGCCGGTCACGAGCGGCATGCTACGGGCGGACCGTCGGATCCGCTCCCGCCATGTCACGGCGCCTAGGCCACGGCGGCGGACTGGTTAGCCGTGGATGCGGCACTCGGCAGCGGCGATCAGCTCGGCGTCGAGGGCAGGCTGTATTTGGTCAGGGTTTTCGCCCGACGCCGCCGAACGCATTCACCTCGATCGGGGTGCCGATGTGGCTGGGGTCGGGCCGCCACAGCGGAACCGAGACCACGCCCGGTTCCAGCAGCTCCAGGCGGTCGAAGAAGCGGGTGAACTCCTGGAGGCTGCGGACCGCTACCGGCGGGGTTCCGCCGCTGTCGTTCCAGCGCCGGCAGGCCTCGAACATCGCCTCGCCATCGACGCCGTCTTTGATGGGATCACACAGCGTCAGGTAGCTGCCCGAGGGCAGCGCGTCCCGCAGCCGGTTCACGATCGCGTACGCCTCGTCGGTGTCCATGATGTGTTCCACGATCCCCATCAGCATGAGCGCGATGGGCTGGGTGAAGTCCAGCGTCCGGGCAGCTTCCCGCAGGATCGTCTCGGGGTCGCGCAGATCGGCCTCGACGTAGTCGGTGACCCCCTCCGGGCTGCTGGTGAGCAGGGCGCGCGCGTGCACCAGGACGAGCGGATCGTTGTCGACGTAGACGATGCGGCACTGCGGCGCGGTGGCCTGGGCGACCTCATGGGTGTTGTTGGCGGTGGGCAGCCCGGTGCCGATGTCGAGGAACTGGCGGATCCCCACCTCGCCGACCAGGTACCGGACCACACGGGCCAGGAATGCCCGGTCGGCGCGGGCGATGTCGACGATGCCCGGCATGACGGCGAGGAACTGGTCACCGGCCTCGCGGTCGACCGGGTAGTTGTCCTTGCCGCCCAGCCAGTAGTTCCAGACCCGGGCCGAGTGCGACACGCTGGTGTCGATATCCGGAGGCTGTTCCCCGCTGGGCGGCGGTGAGGAGCTGTCCATCACGGGTGCACCCCTCTGCGCAGCGTCTCGGACGTGACGGCGCAAACTGTAGTCCGCCTCTCGCGCTCGCCTGGCCACGCATCGTGCAGCGCAACGGTGGCAGTCCGCTCCGTTGACGCGGGCTGAGCGGCTGGTTCCTACTCCTCACCCCGAGCCCACCGCTGGAGCTGCTCGTCGGCCTGATCGGCCCATCCCCTGAGCTTTGTCGACCGGCCCGCGTCCTTGTCGCGATGGGGGTGCCCTCGCACCATCACGAACACGCCCAGTACCCCCACGTCCGGGGACACCTCCGTGTAGTGATCGATGTCGACCTCGTCACTGACCTGGACATCGACACCGTCGCAGAGCGCGACCCGCACTGGGCTGTCCAGCCCGGTGGGCAGGGACTCGGCCGCCGCGGTCAGCTGCTCGATCGCTTGCCGTACGTTCACCGCCACAGCATGACCGACCTCTCCGCGACGGTCGCGCGTGGTGGTCGCCCCCAGCTCAGAAGTCCGCCACGTCGCGGACGTCCACTGGTTGGATCGTGTGCCCCGGGCGTCCCGGCGCGAGAACACGAGTACCGGGGAGTTCTCTCGTCAGTAGCATGGTCAGCCCGTCGATGGCGTCGCTGGCTGCGGCGGTCATCGGGGGATGGTCAACTCGTGATCGGGTGAGTCCAGCCAGATGCGGTGGGCGTCGGCGCTGATCGTCACGCCGATCCTGTCGCGGGTGGGTTTGCCGGCGGCTAACCATGCGGCGTGTGCGGCTTCGAGTTCGTCCCACAGGTGGCGTGGCCCGCTTTGCTCGACGCAGAGTTCGTCGTCGGCGGGCTGCTGGTATGCCCAGGACCCGTCGGGGTGTAGCAGCCAGGTTTGGGTGGTGCGCGTGTCGTCTGGAGTGAACCACCACAGCAGCGCCTCTACGTGCAGGGCGGCGAAGAGGATGAAGTCGTTGCCGTTGAGCACGTCGGTGCTGAGCGTGCTGGCGCGACGGGCCCCAGCCGGGCCGCGCAGGGCCTGCTGGAGCAGGGCGAGTCCGTCGGGCCGGGGGATGCAGCGTAGCGGCATGAAGGAGCCGTAGTCGGGCAGGAAGGTTCCGTGCGCGGATTTACCGCTGTCATCGACGGCGGCGAGGAGCAGCCCGCCCGCGTCGAGGGTGCGGTGCAGGTGGGTGAGCAGCTTGCCTCGTGGCCGGGTTTGCTGCACCCACGCGTAGGGGATCTCGGGCACCGAGACGGTGGCGAGGATGCGGTCGTAGGGCCCGTTGGCGGGGAAGCCGGTCATGGCGTCTGCGACTGCCACGGTCGGTGGGTCTCCGTTGGCGGCCAGCCGGTTGCGGGCGTCGGTGACCATGGTGGGGTCGATGTCGATGGTCGTCACGCGGTCGGGGCCCAGGCGGTGGCGCAGCAGCGCGGCGTTGTACCCGGTGCCGGTCCCGATCTCCAGCACCCGGTGCCCGTCGGCGACGTCGAGCGCGTCGAGCATCAATGCCATCAATACCGGCTGGGTGCTGGAACTGGTCGGGACGCCCGGCAGCGGACCCTGCTGCAGGGAACGCTCCCAAGCGTCGTCATCGCCGTTGATCTGGGTGACCAGGGTGGTGTCGCGGTAGACCTGCTCCAACGCGTCGGGTGCTGTCGGGTCGACCGCCTCGAAGCAGTGGTTGTCGGCCCAGCGGAAGAAACGGGGCACGTACTCGTGGCGGGGTACGTCTTCGAACGCTTGACGCCAACACGGCCTGCGCAGCGCGCCCTGCTCGGCGAGGTCGTCGGCCAGCGCTCGTCGAAGCACAGCGGCGGTATGGTCTTCAGTGTGGATGCTCATGGCACGTGAGTGCTCCTTTCCTGCAGGGCGTCGGCGATGGCTGTGGTGATCGGTAGCCCCGTTTTCTCTTGAATCCACGCCCATTGGCCATTGGGATTGACATCGATCAGCGCCCAATTCTGCTCTTTCGTGATGATGAGGTCGAGCGCCGCGAAGCGCAGCCCCAGCGTAGCGAGAAGCCGACTGACGCCCTTCTTGACTTCTCCGGGCGCCAGGACGGGCAGTTCGTCGGCGCTGGGTGATGGCTTCGCAGCTGCAGCAGCTTGCCGACACCACCCGGCGCAACAACGTTCGGCTGGGCGTGATCCCGTGGACCCGACCGGTCCGGGTGGGCGCAGTGCACGGTTTCCACCTCTACGACCAGCGGGCGGCGATCGTGGGCACCCTGGCGGCGACTGCGATCATCACCGACGCCCGAGATCTCGCCCGCTACGAGATGCGGTTCGCCGCCTACGAGGAACTCGCAGTGTTCGGCGCCGAGGCCCGCCAGGTCCTCGACAGGCTGGCCGGCGAGTACCGAGCCCTGGACGGTGAGTGCGCGACGCCCTGATCACGATTGGCAGCGAGACTCATGCTGCGATGACGCCGGATCGCAGAGCCCAGGCCATCAGCGCATCCGCCGTGGTGTCGGGTACACCGGCGGCGCCCAGTGCGGCACATACCTGCGTCCACGTGCGTCCTCCGGCCACCGCGTCTCGCAACTGCAGCAGATCGAACCCGCCGACCCAGCGGACGAGACCGCCGTCGGGCAGTACGCAGCAGGTGTCGGCGACGATGCGACCATCGATGTTGACCCCGACGCGCTCGAGTCCGGCCGCGAATCGCAGCGGACTGTTCCGGTCGGGCATACCGGTACGGGGCCCGCGAGGGGTGGGGTCACCCAGCGGGTCGACGACGCCGATCGTGGCCAGCTTCGCCAGGTGCCGGGTACGCGCTCCTTCGACGAACGAGCGGTAGTAGTCGCAGGCCAGTGCCCCGGTGCCGTCGTTCCAGGACTCGAGGACAGTGGCAGCAGCCAACACGGACGCCAAGGCAAAGCGCAGGCCCTGGCCCGCCACCGGGCTGAAAGCGAGGGCGGCGTCACCGATGGGGAGGCGCTCGGGTGCCACCGGCTGGTCGCACCACTGGACGCCGGCGGGCCGGGTGGCTACCCGCACGTACGATCGGGGATCCGCAATGTCGAGCCGAGCGGCGACGTGTCCACGGAGCGTTGCCGGTACCCCTGGCCGAGTCACGATGCCGACCGTCGAGGCCTGCGGGTGGTCCAGCCGGTAGGCCCACCCGTCCTCGATCCGGGTCACGCATCCGCGCCTGGGCAGGGCGCTGCCAGGACCGCTGAACAGGGCCGCACCACCGGCGCCGGCCCGGCTGACCGGGCGTGACCAGCGAGCGGCCCGTCCGGTGGCATCGACAGCGGCGAACCCTCGCAGGCAGCCACCTCGGGCGCCGTGGGCGCCTCGGACGCGAACCTGCACACCGGACTCGCCGATCGCGACCGGCATACCGACGTCGGCCACGGGCAGTTCAGTGGCGCCGCGGCGCCGGGCGGCCAGCAAGCACTCCCGGGCCAGGCGGGCTCGGTCCACATGAGTCCACATCCCCTCCAGGCGGTGGGCGGGATCCGGCCCGTATGCGTTGTCGAACCCCCGTACCGCAACGGCACCGGCAGCGGCCAATCCGGTGGCCAGCCCGACCTCGGCGAACAGCCGCACCGTCGCATCGGGCAGCGCCTCCACCACGCCATGGACGGCACCGCCGAGGCGACGTCGGGTGAGCAGCACCACACCGAAGCCGCGCTCCCGCAGCACGCAGGCCAGCGCCGACGCCGCCACCCCGTTGCCCGCGATGAGCACGCACGGCTCTGGTTGGCCGTACATCGGCTACTGGCATCCAGCGAGGAACGGGATGCCGTGTCCCTGCTCGGCGAGTTGCTCGGCGCGATCCTGCAGGTCGAACATCAGCGCGCGCGCCTCAGCCAGGGCACGCCCGTTCTGCTTGTCCCCGAACCGGTAGCCGGTCACCAGCAGATCAGTGATCCGCTGGTACACCGCGAGGGCCTCGGCCACCTCGGGCTGGGCGGGATCAGCAAGTGACACGGACCGCAGGTAGACGGGCTGCTGCGGGCCGTACGGCCCCAGCACATGCTGCAGATCGCGGAAGTGCAGGTAGTGCTCCTCGCCTTCGGCAGCGATGTTCGAGGCGAGTTGGTAGAGGTGCTGGGGATACCCGGGTTGGCGCAGCGTGGCGGTGACCCGCGCGTACTGCCCGTCGATGAAGGCACTGGACTGCTCGATGTCGACGAACAGCGCCAGCGTGTCGGCAGTCAGCGCGGCCAGCTCCGCTGGGCGGGGAGCACCGCCATGGGCGGCCGGTAGGACCCGCGCAGGCGGCACGATAGCCGGCTCGTACGGCCGGTTCGTCGCTTCGGCCAGTCCCCACAGCAGATGATTTGCCCAGCGCAGATGCTGCATCTCGCTGGTGGCGATCTCGAGGAGCACACTCCGGGTGAAGGCCACGTCATCGGCCAGTGTCGGCCACAGCCCACCTTGTTGACGCTGCTGTGCCTCGGCAGGATCGATGACGCTGAACAGTGCGTAAAGGTAGAGCAGCGCGACCAGGTGCTCCAGGCCGGCCAACTCCTCGATGCGCTTCCACAACTCCTCGGCAGTGGCGAACGGAACCGCCTCGTCGCGGGCGGCACTGCGGGGGATGTAGAGCCCTGCTGCTTCCCTGCCTTCGAGCACGACGCTGAGGTCCTGCCACTGCTCGTTGATCTGATAATAGGAGATCTCGAACGGCCGGTTGGCGCCTTGCGACGGTAGCGGTTGTGCGTGCAACTCGGCGAAACTGGGGTCGCGTTGCCAGTTGATGAGGTTCTCGTCCGAGGGGTCGGTGGGCAGACCACTGGGCTGCGTCGGCTGACCAGGAGGCAACGACGGAAAAACGATGTCGGGGTGGTTGGACGCCCAGTACGTGCACGAGCAGTCGCGGAAGTCGTGGGTCCACGGGGAGCACAGGCTCTGGGTGAGCTCACCGGGCTGGTAGGTCGTGTCGATGACACCGGTCCGCGGATCGGTGTAAGAGCGCCGCCAGCCCGTCAGTTGAAGGCTCGGTGGCTGTTGCGGGCCCTGGTCAGAGGTAGGCGGGATGCGTTGGGTCACCACGACGGTCACTGGCCCGGGGCGCAGGCCGCGGACCAGCCGCCAGGCGACCATGCCGTCGAGATTGACGCCCTGGTCGTCGACGAATTCGATGCGGGTGCCGGCTTGCTCCACGGCGCTGATGAACCACGGCTGGTCGGGGGTGAGTTGCCCGGCGAGATTGCTCAGCTGTGTCCGCAGTTCGCGAGCCAACTGGGCGTAAGCGGGGTCCGGCCGGACCAGTGCGTTGTCGGAGAGGTCGACGTCGACGACGCGTGCGCCTTGGCGGGCCAGGCTCGCGGGACTGGTGTCCGCCTGGGATACGTAGGCCACGACCAGGCCGGGGAGGAACCGACGGTCGAGGGTACGCTGGTCGTACTCCAGGCCGGGGTAACAGTTGGCCACCCCGCTTTCGGGCCGCGTGCTGGGCGGATTCCCGGGCACATTGTAGGCGGCCTCTGCGGTAAGGTTTCTGGCTAAGATGCGGTTGACGGCCTGCTCCTGAGGCTGTTCCTCGGTCACGATGCGGCAACCTCCTCCGGGATGGGAGCGAACAGCTCGGGAAATTCAGCGCGGATGATCGGGTACTGGCCCAGGCAGTAGTCGAGCCAACCGCGGATCATGTCGCAGTTCTCCCGGCCCGACTGGGAGACCTCGGCGTGGCAGCCGCCCCCGCACAGGTATCGGGCCCAACACGACCGGCACGGTTCCTGGCGGTCCACGAGGCGCGGGGTGAGGAACCGGCGTCGGGCGTCGTCGTCGAGCGCTCCGGGAGCTCCGACGCGGAAGCGCGGATCACCGACCGTGCGGTGGCAGGTGGCATAGGCGCCGTCCACGTCGACCGAGACATAGCCGTAGGCGGCACCACAGGGCAGCGGGCGCGCCGTGCCCCGGTGGATCTCACCGAGCGCGGTCCCCAGGTTCGATAACAGCCATCCTCGGCTGGCGCCCTGCCCGCGCAGCCGGATCAGTTCCGCCTCGGCGGCGGTGATGACGCCTTCCAGGTAACGCGCCCAGTCGCTGCCTTCCAGTAGCAGCGCCGGGTCGGGCCCGGTACGGGCGGGGCTGACCCCGACCTCGCGGAAGCCCACTGCGGCGAGATCCTGGACACGCGCCGCGATATCGAGGTCGTCGCGGGTGACGGTCGAGCGGGCGGACAGCCGGCACTGCCCCGGCTGCTCCAGCAGCGGCCGCAGCCGTTCGATCGCCCGCCGCCACGAGCCCTCGCCGTGGCGTCCCCTGCGGTGGCGGTCATGGGTGGCAGCGCCACCGTCGACACTCGCCGTCACGGTGAATCGGTACGTCCGGAACAGATCGATGTCCGCCGGTTGCAACAGCGTGCCATTGGTGGTGATGGAGAACCCCACGCTCACCGAGCGAGACGTGGCATGAGTCGTCGCATAGGCCACCGCGTCGTGGACCACGGCCCGGTTGAGCATCGGCTCGCCGCCGATGAACCCGACGAGTACCCGATCACCGGGCGAGGCGCCCGCCAGGAGTCCGTCCACCGCCCGCCGCGCGACCGCCTGCGACATGCGTCGGGCGGAACCACCGAAGCGGCCCTCGTCCGCGTAGCAGTACGAGCACGCCAGGTTGCAGGACTGGGCCACGTTGAGCGAGATCGCACGGGGCGCGGGTAACGGCCCCAGTTCCTGCAGCGCGACTGAGCCCGGTCCACGCGTGGCGGCAGCCAACTCGGCCACCGCTGCCGGATCGTGCGCGGCCAGCGCCTCGAACAGCGCAGGATCGACCTCGAAGAGGGCCGAGCGCTCGACGAGCAACACCAGCGGTGGCTCGGCGGCGACGAGATGGAACCATGGTGCGGGGCCGCTGGGCGCGGGCCGGGCGGTCAGCTGGACCAGGACGGGACCGGCGGGCGTCCTGGTCCCGCACCCGGTCGCGCACCCCGTCGCACCGCCGCACCCGCCGGTCATCGTTGGCTCCCGGCCGGATCAGCGGGATCAGTGCGGGCGGACTGATCCGCCGACTGGATGCGCTGTAGCCGATGCTGCACCCGGCGCCGGAACGGCATCCGGCTCAGCGTCGCGGCCAGCCGGCGTCCCTGCTCGGCTGCCGCTGGCGGCACCGGCGCAGCTTCTGCGGGGGCCACCGCTGCGGCCACCGCATCCACGTAGGTCATCAACGTCAGGTACTGGTGGCGGGTCAGACCGAGCGCGGTGGCTGCCTCATCGCGCATGTAGGGCGGCATGCGCATGTCATGCATCTGGTCACGGAAAATGCGCGGATCCCGGAAGTCCGGGTTGGGCGTCTGATCCGGCCCGACCGTGGGCGAGAGTTGCTCGAATGCGCCGTAAGCCGGGCGGATCATCTGATGAACCCGCTCAGCTTGATTGAGCAGGAAGTTCATCAACTCGTCCTTCCCGGCCAGCTGGTCATGGGCCAGCTCCACGAGCCGGGAGAACACGAGTTCGGCCGAGCCGGAAGGCTCCTCAGGTATCAGTGCCTGCACCTTGGCGTCTGCGTAGGGCGTGTCCGACGGCCGCATGCTGCGGACGTCGGTGTAGGGCAGCTCACCGATCTTGGGGCCGCCTGGAAAGAACGTGTTGTCGCGCAGCGCCCGCGCCCTGATGGCATCGAGGTTGACCAGGCCCGCTGTTTCCCAGACACGTTGGAACAAATCAGCCAGCCGTTGCTGGGTATCGGCCTCGGCGCCGAGCAGCTCATCTGCGCTGGGCGGCTCGACGTCGCGGTCGGTGAGGTCGTCGGCCAAGGACAGGAAGGGCCGGCGATCCGGTGCATAGTCCGGCGGGCCGACACAGATCCGGGCGGCAGCGGTAAATCGCCGCCCGTCAATCACCACCTCGGTGGTCACCACACCGTCGGACGTGTCGTCAACCACTCCCCACGACTGGTTGGCCCCCTCGCCGGCCCCGTCGTAGGTGTCCGAAGGTTCCGGATTGAGATACTTCGTGTAGTCGCTGTCGTAGCGCAACCAACTGGCGGCCGGGTTGAGGATCCGGTTGGCGGCCGGGACCATCTCGTACTCCCGTCCGGTCCGGTCGTCGCGACCGACCACGGCCGACGGCGGGCCGTACACCTCGCCACGCGGGGGCGTGAAGCGCACCCTCAGCACATCGAGATCGACCGCGCCGACCTGGCCGCCCACCGGCCGGATGACCCGGAACGACCCCAGCGGGATGGGATGTTCCGGCCGTACGAGCGGCTCGCTGCCGGGGCGAGGCGGGGTGCTGGCAAGCAACGAGTGACAGCCGAAGTCATCACCGCCCACTCGGACACCGGCCTCGAAGGCGTTGGTCTCATCGCCCGTGCGCCGGGCGGCCTTTCGGTTGGCCACCCGTACCTCGTAGACGACGTCGGCCAGCCCCGCGTCCATCCGTTCGAGGAGGGCTCCGGTAACGGGGACATCGGCCTTGCTGCCCGGTGCCGGCCGGTTGGGCGGGTCGGCCCCCGGCGGGGCCGCTGCAGTCACCTCGGGGTCGGCTGCCCCGTACTCGACCGATGCCCACAGCTCGAAGAACGGGGCGACGGGGCGCAGTTGCGCGCCCTCCCGAAAGCGGATCACTGAAGGCGTAAACGGATAGACACTGCCATTTGGCAGGACATCCAACGACAGCGCCGGTTCGATGACGTTGCGCGCGGCGCCATGCAGCGTCGGATCTTCCCGCCACAGGTAGTTGTCCATCGGGCTGCGCGCACCGCCGAGACGCGCAAAGGCCAGCGGCGGCCGGAAGAAAACTCCGAGTATCTTCATGATGGCCGGCCTCCACCGTGCGTCGCTTGGTCGCCAATCTCCAAAGATGCACCGAACGCACGCTGATAATAAATTGGAGTTGTCGGCACTTGCATTGAACGAGCGGACAAGCGATCGGGCAAGTTTGGTTGCACGATCCGGCAACTACGCCATGCGTGGCGGTCAGTCGCCCCGGCCGGACGCGCGTTTCTCCAACCATTCGACGAGTGGGCGGAGGTTGTGCGGAACCGCGGTCTGCGTCACCACGACCTGCGAACGTGTCCCCCCGTGGTCGAGTACGATGTCGTACTGGTACATGTCCGCGGCCGCGCCGGTGATCGGCGAGCGCTCGGCGAACGGAGCCATCGTCCGCCGATAGCCATGATGTCATCAGCAGCCGATCCCGACGCTACCCTCACCGTCGCCACGCAAGGCGCCTCGATGAATCCCGTCGGCCGACGGGTGCGGTGCGACGGCGGGGTACCGATCGTGCGCGACTGTCACCCAGGACGGGTCGCGAACGCCGGGACGGTAGGGAGCGTCGCGCCGCTTGGCCACCACGCCCGCCAAGCGCTGGCTCCGGGTAGCCGAGAGCAGGGCGGGACCGTCGTCGTAGACCGGTGACAGTGCGACGCACTCGGCGGCATCCACACCCACCCGGTCGAGGGTGGCCCGGCGCTCGTCCAGCGGACGGTGCAGCAGCGGCACGCCATAGAGCCGGAGGATGTCGAAGACCATGAGCACACCCGGGCGGCGCCGGGACCGCTGGGCCCGCCGCGAGCCGTTGACAGCCATCCGGTCGGCCAGCGCGGTCGATGACGGCACGCCGGCGTCGAGCACGATGACCTTCCCGTCGAACAGGCCGTCGCCCACCAGGCCCGCCAGCCCGGCGAACTCGGGAAAGTGCGCCGTGACGTCCTGACCTGTGGGTGAGTTGAGCCGCAGCGTGCCGTTGATGATCTCCGTGAGCACCCGCAGACCGGCCCATCGCACCTCGTAGCGCCACTGTGGCCCTTCCGGGAGCCGCCCAGGGGTGGCGAGCATCGGTCGCACCGGACCATCCTGGCTACTAGACCGACAATCGGCGTGGTGCCACGCGGAAGGTGTGCAGTGATGCGTGCGATCTGGAACGGGGTTGTCTCCTTCGGCTTGGTGAGCGTGCCGGTGCGGCTGTACGCGGCGACGACGAACCACGATGTCCGGTTCCACCAGGTGCATGAGCCCGACGGCGGGCGGATCCGCTACAAGCGTGTCTGCGAGGTCTGCGGCGCCGAGGTCCCGTACGCGGACATCGTCAAGGGCCACGAGACCGACGACGGCGAGCTGGTAACGCTCGATGAGGAGGACCTGGCGAGCCTGCCGACCGCGACCGCTCGGGAGATCGCGGTGGTGGAGTTCGTGCCGGCCGAGCAGGTGGACCCGCTGCTGCTGGACAAGAGCTACTACCTGGAGCCGGATTCCAAGGCGGTCAAGCCCTACGCGTTGCTGCGGGAGGCGCTGCGCGAGGCCGACCGGATGGCGGTGGCGAAGGTGGCGCTGCGGCAGCGGGAAACGTTGGCGCTGCTGCGGGTGCGCGGCAAGACGATCGTGCTGCAGACGATGTTGTGGCCGGACGAGGTCCGCGAGCCGGATTTCGAGCTGCTGCGCGGCGAGGTGGAGCTGCGGCCGCAGGAGCTGCAGATGGCAGCCACGCTGGTGGGCACCCTGGGAGCGGACTTCGATCCGACCCAGTTCGACGACGAGTACACCAAGGCCGTGGAGGAGCTGATCGACTACAAGCGGCAGCACGGCGGCGCCCGTCCGGCGCCCGCCGCGGCCAAGCCCGACGGCGAGGCGATCACCGACCTGCTCACTGCGCTGCAGCGCAGCGTCGAGGAGGCCTCCGGGCGCGCCGGGCGCAAGGCTCCGACGGATCCGAAGCGGTCTGGGAGGAAGAAGAAGACCGCGGAGCGTGGAAAGCAGGAGCCCGACGACTCGGGAGACCCGGCCGGCGATACGAGCGAGCGGTCACGGCGCCGGGCCTGACAGCCGGTGCCTACCGGTGGACCTTGGGCACTCGCAGGCTGATCGTGGTGCCCACGCCTGCGGCGGCGTCCACCACCAGGCCGTAACCGTCGCCGAACGCCGACCGCAGCCGGTCGTCGACATCACCCAGACCGGCGTCCGGCTCCGACCCCGGCCCGTCGTCTGCGACGGTGATCCGGCAGTCGGCCCCGGCCTCGACCGCCGAGATCGTGACCGTGCCGCCGCCCGGCTTGACCTCGATGCCGTGCCGCACCGCGTGCTCGATCACCAGCTGCAGCGCCAGGAACGGCAGCACTGCCGGAAGCACTCGGGGGGCGACTTGCAGCGTCACCTGGAGTCGCTCGCCGAGCCGAGCCTGCTCCAGTGCCAGGTAACGCTCGATGTTCTCGAGCTCGTCGGCCAGCGTGGTGAACTCGGCGGACCCGAACATGTAGCGCGTGAAGCCGGCGAACTCGGTCAGCAGCTCCCGCGCCTGGGGCGGGTCGGTGCGCACGAGGGCCGCGATGGTGGCCAACGTGTTGTAGAGGAAGTGCGGGGAGATCTGGACCCGCGGCGAACGAACGTCGGTCCGGGCTCGCCGTGCCGGCTCGCGCTCGCCGGTCAACTCCCGGGCGGCATCCGTCGTGGCGCTCAGCATCACCGGTCCCTGGACCGCCGCGGGGTGCTTGCCGCGTCGTAGACCCGCCCACGTCGGGTGACCGAGGCGGCCGTGTGGCGTCCACTGCCGGTAGGACACCTCGCCCAGCAGCTCGGGAGCGACCCAATGCGCGTTGCTGGCAGCCTGCTGCGGTACGTCGTCGACGAACGGGCTGGTGCGCCGTTGCAGGCCGGTCAACCGGTCCCGCAGGTTGCGGCGCCCGGCGTCGGTGAACCCGGTGCCGACCTGGCCGGCGTACCGCAGGCCGTGCTCGGTGGGCACTCCCACCAGCAGCGAGCCGAGCATGCCGGCAGGGCCGCGCTTGCCGGGGACCCATCCACCGATCACCACCTCCTGGGTTCGGCGCAGCGCGGTCTCGACCCAACTGCGCGAGCGGCGACCGGGCTGGTAGTTGGAGTCGGCGTGCTTGGCGACCACGCCATGGAGGCCGTACTGGGCGGCGGTGTCCAGCACCGCTTGCCCGTCGGTGTCCACGAAGTACGGGGGCAGCACCACCGGGCCACCAGTGAGATCGAGCTCCTCCAGCAGGTCGCGGCGCTGCCGGTAGGGCAACGTGAGGGTGGAGCGGTCATCGAGGCGCAGCAGATCGAATACGTAGTAGGCCACGGGCACCTGATGCAGCATCTTGGCCGAGGGTCGTTGCAGGTTCATCCGGTGCTGCAGCCGCGAGAAGCTGGGCCTGCCGCAGGCGTCCAGGGCCACGATCTTGCCGTCCAGCAGCACGCGGCGGCGTTTGGTGAGCGCCGGGAGCACGTCGAGTTCCGGGTAGCTGGTGGCGATGGCGCGCTGGTGACCCCCGATCAGACGCACCCGGTCCGGCTCGACCTCAGCCAGCGATCGGACGCCGTCCCACGTGAACTCGAAGGCCCATCCCGGGTCCTCAGGAACCGGCCCCGACGTGGCCAGCATGGGAACGATCATCGGCGACACACCATGCCGGGATGGTAGCCCTAGCAGGGTCACTCCGTGATCCCGCCGACGGGTGGCCGTGCCATCTCCGTAACGACGGAACGTGGCCACGAGGAGTGAGGTGCAGACCAGGTACGGACCCCACCGTCCGTCCCCGGCGCCGGCGAGTTCGACCCCGGTGAGCTCACCGGTTCCCCGTCCATCGGTTCTCCTCCCCCGGTCGACGGGTGCAGAAGGTTACCTCCGGTCCGTTCGATGTCTCATCATCGATAACGACCACATCGAACCTTCGGTCCGAGAATTGCTCGTGAAGAAGCCCGCGCCAGCATAGCTGCAGCGTGCGTGCCAGCTGTAAAATATCTTCGCTCGCAGGTGCCTGGCCCTCGGTCTCGCTCGCGGTGAACAGGTCGTAGAGCGCAACCAGGTTGGCTATCATCTCCACTCTCGTCGCGTCGCCATCGAGTCGTTCGAACCATTCGTCGACGATGTCGAGGTCGAACCTACGGGCGAGCATCACGCAACCGCGATACTCGAGGAATTCGGGACAGAAGAGCCACTGTGCAGCGATGACGAACTCGGCTGCACCGGGTTGGTTGAGGTAGTCGGTCGGTGTAATATCGTTCTCATTTCCTGCCTGGATCATCTCCTCGCGCCACTCGACGAAGAACTGCGGTAGCGTCCGCTCCTCATGATTGCCGTTGTCGAGGGTCATGGTTCCTCCCCTGGGCTCGTCGGACGCGGAAGCTTGCCGGATGGGGCAGGGTACGTCTCCCCGGTCCTCGGATTCACGTTGATTCTATACTCGACCACATGCGGCGTCGGCACGCCCCCGTGTGAGCGTCCCGTCAAGTCGACTCGTTTGATGATCAGGCCACTCTCATCGTATACCGAGTAACTGGTGACCTTTCCGGTTGCGGGATCACGCCGGTACAGTACAGAGTTCGGAGTATTGCGAACCGGGAGCTTTCCGCCTCCCCTCCCCGTTCCCTCCCACTCCTTTCCTCGTTTGATGAGCTCCCGTGCATGGGGAAGTCTGCCACCGCGCTCGTATATAGGTTTCGACGGCCCTCCTCGCCGCTGGAACCAGTCGATGATCTTGCGAAAGAGATCGGCGATCTTCTTGAAGAGCCATGCGATTGCTCGCCCGATGAAGTGCACGAGCATGGCGATCAACTTCGCCAACGCAGCTGCGGCGACGCGAAGCAACGGGAGAAGCAGCCTGATCAGTGGACCGATGAAGGCCGAAGCCGCGGTGCTGCGCACGGCGGACATTTGTAGCTGAGGCGATCTTGTGGAATTCCTCGGCGTTCGCCTGGTCGGCGCGCTCGGTGTCGTCGGCCATCGCCTCGAGGTTCCTGCCAGAGGTCGTGTTGTCCGCTGCGAGCGTGGAGTATGCCTGCTCTGCGAGTTCGAGAACTTCTGCGTAGGCTGCGCCGAACGCGGCACCGACTTCATCGGTGCCCCAGGGAGCTCCCGCGGCGCCCACCTGTGCGACACACCTACTGGCCATAGCACCCAGCTGCTGGCCCAATGCCGTCAGGTCTGACCCGGACCGACGCAACCTGTCCGGTGAGATCGAGAAGCTATCCCCCATCACGCACCCCCAGTCGAGCAAGTCGTCGCTACGCTACATGTAAGCAGCACAACACAGAGCCGGTCGTGGCAGAGCTGCCGCTGTCGTCTTGGGTTCGCCAAAGGAGTCGCGATGAGTGATATCGCTCGGATCCTCGGCCGATGGCTTCGGGGTAGCAGACATGGAGGCGGTGCCAGCGAAGCCGGCAGCGCATGGAGGAGGCTGTTGAGGCAAGTAGGGAACTCGCGAGCCTCACTGGAGCGGGGACAGCGCTGAACGGATCCATCCGCGCCGGTGTGACGGCCGACGGCAGGCTCGACGAGCTTCATCTGAAGCCAGAGATCGTGCGGCTCGGTCAGCGCGGTCCAGTAACTGACTCCGTGACGCTCGCCGCCGAGATCAAGAACGCGGTCAACGCGGCCATCGACGACCTGCAGCACAAGATCGGCGCGGTGACCCCGGAGGCCATCGGTGGCTTCGAAGCGGACCTCGACCGGCTTGCGGCGGACCTCGACCGCACTCTGGACCGGATCACGACGGACATCGCCCGCGCCCAGTACCGACTGGAGTGACGAGACGCAGCCTCCGGGTCGCCGTCGAGCAGCGTTGCACGCGACGGAGCTCAGCGCAGCGAGCGTTCCGTTGCCGATCAGGTTGACCGTGGTCTCGTGACCGGCGATGAGCAGCAGCGTGCAGGTGACGAGCAGCTCGGCCTCCGTGAGCATGTCGCCGCGTTCCTCGACGGCAACCAGGGCGGAGAGCAGATCGTCGCCCGGCCGGGCGCGGCGCTGCGCTGCGAGATCGCGGAAGTAGTCGGCGAGCTCCAGCCTCGCTCTGGTCCGTTGCTCGGCTACCTCGGGCGGCAGCATGAACGCCTTGCTGGCCAGCTTGCGCAGCCGGGTGTGGTCGGGTGGGTTGCGCACCAGGAAGGAGAACACCGGCGTGCCGTCGGCGTCGCCCAGTGTCAACGTGTTTCACGAGCGTGAAGTGGCCGGAAAGCGGTGAGAAACCCGTCTCCGGCACAGTCGGTCCCATGCGTGCGACGACGCTCGAGGTCACCGTGGCCGCCGCCCTGGCGGGCGACCCGCTCGCCGGGGACCCCGCGTCCGGAAACCGATCGTAAACCAGCTGTCATCACAATCAGTTCCATCGAGACCAGGAGTGTGGTGCATGGCGATAGACCGGGCCGCCGGGCACGTCCTCGGCGCCAGTGACGTGGCGCGGGCACGGCTGCTGGCGCAGTGCGAGTTGCACCGCATGGAGGCCGAGCTGCTGTTCGACCGCATCGGCGTCGACTCCGGGTGGCACGCGCTCGATCTGGGCTGTGGCCCGGCCGGGGTGCTCGACATTCTCGCCGAGCGGGTCGGTACGGGTGGATCGGTGGTCGGGCTGGACTGCGATCCGCGGATGCTGGAGATGGCCGCGCCCTTGCTCGCCGAACGAGGCCTGGCCGGCGTACAGTTCCTCGAGGCCGAGGCTGCGGCGACCGGGTTGCCGTGCGACTCGTTCGACCTGGTGCACGAGCGGCTGTTGCTGGTCAACGTCCCCCGACCCGAGGACGTCGTCGCCGAGATGGTCCGGCTCACCCGCCCCGGTGGGTACGTGGCACTGCAGGACAAGGACGTCGTGTCCTGGACCTGCGAGCCCGCGCATCCCGCGTGGGATCTGCTGAAGGACGCGCTGGTCGCTGCCTGGTCCGGTGATCCGCACATCGGCCGGCGGTTGCCCGGCCTGCTCCGCAACGCGGGACTTGTCGACGTCGACATGGACGTCCACGCCGACCTGTGGCGTACCGGCGATCCTTGCCAGACTCTGCTGCCGCGTTTCGCCGGAATCTACCGGGACCGCATCCTCGCATCCGGTGCCCTCACCGGGTCCGATCTCGATGGCTGCCTGTGCGAGCTCGAAGAACACCTCGCCCGCCCGGACACCATCGTCCTGTGCTGGACGCTCTTCCAAGCGTGGGGGCGCAAGCCACTCAGCTAGCAATCAATCCTCACGGCAACCAGGGGGACCCGACATGATCGATACAGCGAGCGGCGCGCAGCCGCCGCTGCGGCCGGCTCACTCGCCCGGTGTCACCGAGGCGACAAGGGTGCAGAACCGGGTACGTGCCGCCTACCAGCTGGGCGTCCCCGAGCTCGACGCGATCGCCGACCTGCTCGCCGTGCTCGACCGTGCCGCTTACGACCTGCCGGCGGAGGTGCGCTCCGCGTACGACCAGACCGTGGCGAAGTTCCGCTCATCGGAGGGCCATCCCGCGCTGTTGTGACACAGCGCTGTTGGGACACAGCGCTGTTGGGACACAGCCGAGCCGGAAGAGTGCGCGGAAGCGGGTCACCAGAGCGGGGGTGCGGGGCGGAGGACTCCTCCGC
>JBOHGT010000027.1:0-7407 GCA_050700385.1 Pseudonocardiaceae bacterium
ACACGGGGTTCAAACAAACATGGCACTGACATTCGACACACTGTTGAGTTCTCAAAGAACGAGCACACACCATCACGAACCACCACGGCCCGATCCAGGGCAACTCACCCATGATACCCGGTCCGCAACCGCCCCGACCACTCGGCCCGGCGACCGCTAGAGCCTACCAGGCTCATCTGATCGGGATCCCGCGGCTCCGGCCTGGCGCCGTGTCTGTCGACAACCATAGGCATGTCGACAGCCACATCGCTTTGTTCGTTCACCCGCAGGCAGGGGGAGAAGTTACGGGGTGCGTACAACCGGAGTCAAATCGACCGGGGGGCCCGGCGTCGCCGCAGGTCAGCGGGTCAGCGGGCGGACGTGCCGGTCACCGCACGCGCACGCCGACCGTGTGGCGCGGAGGCGGTCGACCCAGCAGGCGACGAGGTCCTTGGTGTTCAGCATGCGCTCGGCGGCCGGCTTGGGTCCCGATGAGCCCGGTGGCGCCGCAACGTCAGCAGCTGCACCAGGTGACCGATGTGCAGGCTCGGCGCGGTGGGGTCGAAGCCGGCGTAGCCGACGAGCGGGCCCGCGTCGCAGTCCCTGCGCAGCGCGTCGAGGTCGGTGCTCTGCGCGATCGGGCCGCGCCAACTCAGCTCGTCGAGGATGTGCTCGCCCACGCCCCGATCATCCCGCACGGTCGCGAGCGGGTTGCGGCCGCCGCCTCGCACCACGCCGGTAGGGCGACACCGCGGCGCTGCCGTCCACCCAGAACCGCCAGGGCCGCTGCTGCGCCGCGGCCACGCCGACCCGTGGCCCGGAGCAGACTTGCGGGTCGGGCACCGGATCGGCAGGTCGCAGCCGCACCGGCGACGACGGGTCGGTGACGTCGAGGCCGTTGTGCTCGCGGCGCAGTCCGAGCAGTGCCGCCAGCCGTGCCGGGCCGCGGGCGAGGTCCGCGTCGCTGCGTGCGGTGGGCCGCCGGCGACGCGCGACGTCGCGGTCCGAGACGACCTCGGCGGCGCGCAGCAGCACGGCCCCCGCATCACCGTCCGGCAGGCAGGAGATGTTGGCGCAGAAGTGCATGCCGTAGACGAAGTACACGTACAGGTGCCCCGGCGGGCCGAACATCACGGCATTGCGCTCAGTGCGGCCGCGGAAGGAGTGCGCGGCGGGGTCGTCCGCGCCGCGGTAGGCCTCGACCTCGACCAGCCGCACCACGACCTCGCCGTCCGCGGTGTCCGCCACCAGGTGGCAGCCGAGCAGCAGCCGGGCCGCCGGCAGCACGTCGACGGCGAGCCGGTCGCGGGGCAGGGTCGCCGGGGGCAGGGTCACGGCGTGATCCAGCCACGGTGTGCGGCGATGGCGACCGCGGCGCGCTCGAGCTGCTCGGCCACCCGGTCGGGTGCAGTGCCACCGTGGGCGTCGCGGGAGCGGATCGAACCGGGCACCGTGAGCACGGTGCGCACGTCGGGGGTCAGCTCCGGATTGATCGCCTGCAGCTCCATGTCGGACAGCGCCTCCAGCCCGACCCCACGGGACTCGGCCAGCCGCACGCACGCTCCGGCGGCGTCGTGCGCGGTCCGGAACGGCACCCCCTGGCGGACCAGCCACTCGGCGACGTCGGTGGCCAGGGTGAACCCGGCCGGGGCGAGTTCGGCCAGCCGCCCGGTGTGGAAGGTCAGGGTGGCGACCATCCCCGCCATCGCGGGCAGCAGCAGTTCGAGCTGCTCGACGGAGTCGAACAGCGGCTCCTTGTCCTCCTGCAGGTCGCGGTTGTAGGCCAGCGGCTGCGCCTTGAGCGTCACGAGCAGCCCGGTGAGGTTGCCCACCAGCCGGCCGGCCTTGCCGCGGGCGAGTTCGGCGACGTCGGGGTTCTTCTTCTGCGGCATGATCGAGCTACCGGTGGACCACGCATCGTCCAGCGTGACGTAGCCGAACTCGGCGGTCGCCCAGAGGATGACCTCCTCGGCGATCCGCGACAGGTCGACGGCCAGCATCGCCAGCACGAAGGCGGCCTCGGCGGCGAAGTCGCGGGACGCGGTGCCGTCGATGGAGTTCTCGCACGCTGCGCCGAAACCCAGCTCGGTGGCCACCGCATCCGGATCGAGGCCCAGCGACGAGCCAGCCAGCGCCCCCGATCCGTAGCAGGACACGGCCGCGCGGGCGTCCCAATCGCGCAGCCGCTCGACGTCGCGTAGCAGTGCCTGGGCGTGCGCGCCGAGATGGTGGGCGAGCAGCACGGGCTGCGCGTGCTGCAGGTGGGTACGGCCGGGCATCGCCGCGTCAGGGTGGGCCCGTGCCTGCGCGAGCAGCGCGTCGACCACGTCGAGGGTCCCGGTGGCGACCCGGCGGGCGGCGTCACGCAGCCACATCCGGAACTGGGTGGCGACCTGGTCGTTGCGGGAGCGCCCGGCGCGCAGCTTGCCGCCGAGTTCGGGCCCGGCGCGCTCGAGCAGGCCCCGCTCCAGCGCGGTGTGCACATCCTCGTCGTGAGGCTCGGGGGTGAACGCGCCGGCGGCAACATCGTCGTCGAGCCGGTCGAGCGCGGCGAGCATGCCGTCGAGCTCGGCATCGTCGAGCAGCGCGGCGGCGTGCAGCACCCGGGCGTGCGCCCGGGAGCCGCGGATGTCGTAGGGCGCCAGCCGCCAGTCGAAAGGCGTCGACGCACTCAGGGCTGCCATGGCGGCGGCCGGTCCGGAGGAGAACCGTCCACCCCAGAGTCGAGCCGTCACGAGCCGCTCCGCTTGTTCCGCCGGTCCCGCTGGTCCCGCTTGGCTGCGATCTTGCTGGGCAGGCCCCACAGCTGCACGAAGCCCTTCGCCAGCGACTGGTCGAAGCTGTCGCCTTCGTCGTAGGTGGCGAGGTTGAAGTCGTAGAGCGAGGCCTCGCTGCGCCGCCCGGTCGCCGTCGCGCGCCCGCCGGCGAGTTCGAGCCGGATCTCGCCGGAGACATGGCGCTGGCTGTCGGCGACGAAGGTGTCCAGCGCATGCTTGAGCGGCGAGAACCACAGCCCGTCGTAGACCAGCTCGGTCCAGCGCTGCTCGACCCCCCGCTTGAACCGGGCGAGGTCGCGCTCGACAGTGACGTTCTCCAGCTCCTGGTGTGCGGTGATCAGAGTGATCGCGCCGGGCGCCTCGTAGACCTCGCGGCTCTTGATGCCGACCAGGCGGTCCTCGACCGTGTCCAGCCGGCCGATGCCGTGCTCCCCCGCGCGCTCGTTGAGCTGCTGGATCGCCTCCAGCATGGAGACCGGTGACCCGTCGATCGCCACCGGGACGCCGGCCTCGAAGCTGATCACCAAATCGTCCGGGGCGCGCCAGGCGCCCGGGTCGCAGGTGTAGGAGTAGACGTCCTTGGTGGGCGCGTTCCACAGATCCTCGAGGAACCCGGTCTCCACCGCACGACCCCACACGTTCTGGTCGATGGAGAACGGCGAGCGCCTGGACACGTCGATGGGCAGATCGCGCTCCTCGGCCCAGCCGATGGCCTTCTCCCGGGTCCATGCGTAGTCGCGCACCGGGGCGACCACGCCGAGGTCGGGGGCCAGCGCCCCGATGCCCACCTCGAAGCGCACCTGGTCGTTGCCCTTGCCGGTGCAGCCGTGCGCGACGGTCGAGGCACCGTGGTACCTGGCGGCCTCGACGAGGTGCTTGGCGATCAGCGGTCGGGACAGCGCGGAGACCAGCGGGTAGCGGTCCATGTAGAGCGCGTTGGCCTGCAGCGCCGGTAGGCAGTACTGCTCGGCGTACTCGTCGCGTGCGTCGGCGACGACGGCCTCGACGGCGCCGCAGACCAGCGCCCGCTTGCGGATCGTCTCCAGGTCCTCGCCGCCCTGGCCCACGTCGACCGCGACCGCGACCACCTCGGCTCCGGTCTCCTGGGCGATCCAGCCGATCGCCACTGAGGTGTCCAGCCCTCCGGAGTAGGCCAGGACGACCCGCTCGCTCATGGTTGCGCTCCATTCATCGGATGTTGTTCCCGCTGCGGGTCCCGCAGCGTCATCAGCCGGGCGCCGAGCTCCGCACCGGACAGCGGCTCCCTGGCGACCACCAGGATGGTGTCATCACCGGCGATGGTGCCGACGACGTCGTGCAGCGCCGCGCGGTCCAGCGCGCTGGCGAGGAACTGCGCGGCCCCGGGCGGGGTGCGCAGGACGGCGATGTTGGCGCTGGCGTCCACGGACACCAGCAGTTCGGTCAGCTGCCGGGCCAGCCGGGCCGTGCCTCCCCCGACACCGCGCACCGGGCTGCCGTCCTCGGGGATGACGTAGACCGGCGCACCACCGTCCACGCCGCGCAGTTTCACCGCGCCGAGCTCGTCGAGGTCGCGGGACAGCGTTGCCTGGGTGACCGAGATGCCTTCGGCGGCGAGCAGGGTGAGCAGCTCGGCCTGGCTGCGCACCGCACGGTGCGTCACCAGCTCGACGATCCGGGCCTGCCGGCCGGTCCGGGTGGTCACGGCGCCCTCCGCAGCAGCCAGGCGAGCAGCGCCTTCTGGGCGTGCAGCCGGTTCTCCGCCTCGTCCCACACCGCACTCGCCGGACCGTCGAGCACGTCGTCGGTGATCTCCTGGCCGCGGTGCGCGGGAAGGCAGTGCAACACCGTGACCTTCTTCGCGCCTCCGCGTGAAGCGCGCTCCAGCAGCTCGGCGTTGACCTGCAACCGGCGGAACGGCGTGATCCGGTCGCGCCCATCGTCCTCCTGGCCCATCGAGGTCCAGGTGTCGGCGACCAGCACGTCGGCGCCGTCCACGGCGGCGTGCGGGTCGGTGAGCACGGTAGCGCTGCCGCCGGTGTCCGCGCCGCGCCGCTTGGCAGCGAGCAGCACCTCGTCCAACGGCTGGAACCCCTCGGGAGCTGCGAGCCGCACGTGCAGCCCGGCCGTGGTGCCGCCGAGCAGCAGCGAGTGCGCCATGTTGTTGGCCCCGTCCCCGAGGTAGGCCAGCGTCAACCCGGCCAGCCGGCCGTGCCGCTCCCGGATGGTCTGCAGGTCGGCGAGCACCTGGCAGGGGTGGAACTCGTCGGTGAGCGCGTTGACGACCGGGACCCGCGACACACTCGCCATCGCCTCGATGCGGTGCTGGGCGAAGGTGCGCCACACCACGGCGTCGACGTAGCGGGAGAGCACCCGGGAGGTGTCCTCGATGGTCTCCTCGCGGCCGAGCTGCGTGGCCCGCCCGTCGACGACGACGGGCGTGCCACCGAGCTGCGCGATGCCGACCTCGAAGGACAGCCGGGTCCGGGTCGAGCTCTTCTCCAAGATCACCGCGACTGCCTTCGGACCCGCGAGGGGGGTGTGCCCGAGCGGGTCGGTCTTGTAGGCGTCCGCGCGGTCGAGCACCGCGAGCTGCTCGTCGGGCGTGAGGTCGTCGTCGCGCAGGAAGTGCCTCGCCATCACTGCACCTCGTCCAGGAGTGCCGGCAGCGCGGTGAGGAACTCCTGCGCCTGGGACTCGGTGAGCACCAGCGGCGGCGCGAGCCGGACGGTGTCCGGCTGGACCGGGTTGACCAGGAACCCCGCGCCGCGCGCGGCGGTGGACAGCTCCACGGCTGCGGGCCGGCGCAGCGCGATGCCGAGCAGCAGGCCGGCGCCGCGGACGTGATCCACCAGCGGGTGGCCGAGCCGCTCGACGCCGGTGGCGATCTCCTTGCCCAGCGTGGCGGCGTGCTCGAGCAGGCCGTCGGCGGCGACGGTGCGCAGCACGGCCAGCGCCGCGGCGCAGCACACCGGGTTGCCGCCGAAGGTGGTGCCGTGCTGGCCGGGTTCGAGTAGCTGCGCGGCGTCGCCGATGCCGATGCACGCGCCGATCGGCAACCCGCCACCCAGGCCCTTGGCCAGGGTGAGCACGTCCGGGGCGATCCCGGCGGCGTCGTGCGCGAACCACGTGCCGGTCCGTCCGATGCCGGTCTGCACCTCGTCGAGCACCAGCAGGGCACCGTGCCGCGCGGTGACCTCCCGCGCGGCCTGCAGGTAGCCCGCGGGCGGGACGATGACGCCGCCCTCGCCCTGCACCGGCTCGAGGAACACCGCGGCAGTGTCCCCGTCCACCACGGACTCGAGCGCAGCCGCGTCGCCGTAGGGCACGAACCCCACGCCCGGCGGCATCGGCTCGAACGGTGCCCGCTTGGCCGGCTGCCCGGTGACGGCGAGCGCGCCCATGGTGCGGCCGTGGAACCCGCCGTCGGTGGACACGATCGTCCGGCGCCTGGTCCGCCGGGCGATCTTGAACGCCGTCTCGTTGGCCTCGGCGCCGGAGTTGCAGAACAGCACCCGGCCCGGCCCGGCGGCTCCGAGCAGGTTGAGCAGCGCCTCGGCGAGCTCGAGCACCGGCTCGGTGACGTAGAAGTTGGAGACGTGCCCCAGCGTGCGGATCTGGGTGCTCACCGCCTCGACCACCGCGGGGTGCGCGTGACCCAGCGTGTTGACGGCGATACCGCCGAGCAGGTCGAGATACCGGCGACCGTCGACATCCCACACCTGGGCACCCTCGCCGCGGGCCAGGGCCAGCGGCGGGGTGCCGTAGTTGTTCATCAGCGCGGCCTGCCACCGCTGCCGGTCGAGCTCGGTGGGCACCTAGCTCTCCTTCCCTGGCAGCACCATGGTGCCGACCCCCTCGCTGGTGAAGACCTCCAGGAGCACCGAATGCGCGAGCCGGCCGTCGATCACGTGGGCGCGCGGCACCCCCCCTCGGACCGCGCGCAGACAGGCCTCCATCTTGGGCACCATCCCGGCGGCCAACCCCGGCAGCAGCCGTTCCAGTTCGTCGGCGGTGACGTGTGAGAGCAGGCTGCCGCGGTCCGGCCACTCGGTGTAGAGGCCCTCGACGTCGGTGAGCACGACGAGCTTCGCCGCGCCCAGCGCGACGGCGAGCGCCGCGGCCGCGGTGTCGGCGTTGACGTTGTGCACCACGCCGTCGACGTCGGGGGCCACTGTGGACACCACCGGGATGCGCCCGGCGTTGACGATGTCGAGCACCGCGTCAGGGTTGACCGCGACCACATCGCCGACCAGCCCGACGTCCACCGGCGCGCCGTCCACCGTGGCCGGCCGCCGGGCCGCGGTGAACAGGTGCGCGTCCTCCCCGCAGATGCCCACCGCGTAGGGGCCGTGGGCGTTGACCAGCCCGACGAGCTCGCGCCCGACCTGGCCAACCAGGACCATGCGCACCACGTCCATGGTCTCGGGGGTGGTGACCCGCAGGCCGCCACGGAAGTCACCCGGGATGCCCAGCCGGTCGAGCATCGCGGTGATCTGCGGCCCGCCGCCGTGCACCACGACGGGGCGCAGCCCACCCAACCGCAGGAAGACCATGTCCTGCGCGAAGGCGTGCTTGAGCTCGTCGTCGATCATCGCGTTGCCGCCGTACTTGACCACGACGGTGGCGCCGTGGAAGCGCTGCAGCCACGGCAGCGCCTCCGCGAGCACAC
>JBOHGT010000028.1:0-2824 GCA_050700385.1 Pseudonocardiaceae bacterium
GGCGTTGCCGCGGCGTGACATGATCTCGACGGGGGTGCGGTCGTTGTTGACCTGCTCGATGAGCGGGAACAGGTTCTTGCGTGCTTCGGTCGCGGTGATCGCCATCGGACACCTCCTGGTGGTACCAAAAATCGTACCACTTGCGCACCGTCGACCGGGTCAGCGTGGTGTACGAGTTCGGCGGGATCGGGCGAAAGCCCCTGACTCATCCGGGCTGGATGGTTGGGACCCCCTCGTAGAGGTTCATGGTCTTGCCACCCAGCCGGTAGCCGACGTAGCTCCAGAACATCGCCGTCGTGGGCCGCCGCAGCAGCCGGCGAACCTGCCGGCGCTCCGCGCCCTCGAGGAGCCGGACTCGCGCGCCGACCGGCTCACCCAGCACCTCCCCGTTCGTGGTGCACGGTGCGAGGGTGACGTGGGGGTTGCGGACCAACCGCTTCGCCTTGCCGCTGTCGACGGCCGACACGAAGTAGGCACGGCCCCCGTCGAGCACGATGCTCACCGGCGTGGGCACGGGATCGCCGTTGCGCCGGTAGGTGGTCAGCAACGCCGTGCTCGACACCGCGAGCGACGCGAACGGCTCGCCGCTCGTCCTCGCCGGGCCTCCCGGGCACCGGTGGCTGTCACGGCGCGACGATCTGGCCATGGTCTGTCACCCCCTCACCGGGCACCTCCATAAAACACCGAGGTTAGGCGTTCTGGTGGAAGAAGCAGATCATGTCTTTGATTTGGAAGTCGTCGAACGTGTTCCCAGCGGTGTTGCCAGGAAACCGGACCGCTTCGATCTGGAGTTCGTTGTCCCCATCATTGAGCTGGCTCCCTGTCAAGGCGATGAGCTGGGTGTACCAGTGGTTCTGGTGCCGCAACTTCGCGGGATCGTCGATGTCCCCTTCGTTCACGCCAGGTCCACCCGGGAAGTAGTGCTGGATGGTACCCTGCTCCGTCCCGTTGACTCTTACAACGACGTCCTGATTCGCGTGGGTAAGGCCCCGAACGTTGAAGATCAGGAAGGCCGTTTGACCGACACTGGTACCGGCCTCCCGACCTCCGGTGTTAAAGGACGCCTCGAAGACCACATTGGCGTCGCCGATCGTCACTGGGGCGTCACCGATGATCTGGATGAAATCACTCACTACGGGCATCGCTGTCTCCTCCTACTGATTCTGCGAGCTGGCTCGGCTCAGAGGGGCCCCAAACCAGGAACCGTTCGGACATGTCAGCCGTGCCGCCGACGCCGGTCAGCAGCGCGGCCGTGTCGGCCGCCGCGTTGTGCGCCTGCCCGGGGTCAGTGGTGCGGTGTCCCACCGTTCCCCCCGCCGAGCCGTCTGGTGTGTTCATCGGGATCCCGCCTTGTCCGTCGCCCGATGTGGTGCCTGCCTTCACTTCGAGGGCGTGACACGGGTGTGCCGCGGCCGTGCCGTGCGGCACAATCGAGGCGTGGGGGCCGACACGTTCGTCGGGCGCGATCACGAGCTCGCCGTGCTGGCAGGGATCCGGGCGCGGGCCGTCGGGGGCCGGCGCCAGCTCGTCGTGGTCTCCGGTGAGGCCGGCATCGGCAAGACCTGGTTCTGCGGGCGGGCCACCGTTGCCGCCGAGCGCGACGGTTTCGACGTGGTCTGGGGACGGTGCTGGCCGGACGGGGGAGCCCCGGCGCTGTGGCCGTGGCCCGCCATGCTGACCGAGCTGATCGGGGAGGACGGCGCGCGGCTGCTGGCCGAGGACACCGGCAGCGACCGGATCGACCCGGAACGGTTCGCCCGGTTCGCTGCGGTGGCGCAGCGGCTCGCCTCGGTCCGGGCGGGCCGCCCGACCATGATCGTAATCGATGACGTGCACGGGGCCGACGGCAGCGCCCTGCTGCTGACCCGGTTCCTGGCCGGCACGCTGGACCGGCTCCCGCTGGTCATGCTGCTCGTCCGGCGGGCCGAGCCGGCAGTCGGTGGGACGCTGCTCGGCGAGCTGGAGCGGGACGCGATGGCGCTGCCGCTGCGGCGGTTCGACCTGCCGGAGACGTCGGCGTTGCTGGCCGCGTACGGTCTCGCCGACGCCGACGGCCAGGTGGCCGGAGCGCTGTTGCAGCTCACCGGGGGCAGCCCGCTGTTCCTCGCCCACGCGGTTGGTCGCGGCTCGGCGGGCCGCGGCCCGCGCACCGTGCAGCAGGCCGTCGCGGACACCGTCGCCCGGCTGCCGGCAGGCACCCGCAGGATCCTGGCGTTCGCCGCGGTGCTCGGGTTCGACGGCACGGTCAGCGAGATCGCCGGCCTGGCCGGCGAGTCACCCGCCACGGTGCTCGCGGCGCTGACCGCCGCCGCCGATGGCGGGCTGATCGATCCCGCCCCCGCGGAATGCGCCTTCCACGATCTGGTGCGCCAAGCGGCGCTGGACCAGTTCGAGACACCGGAGCTGCTCGACGCGCATGCCCGCGCCGCGGCGCTGCTGACCGGCACCGGCCACCCGGAGCGGGTGGCCCACCACGCCCTGGCAGCCGCAGTCCGCTCCGCCGCCGACACCGACGCCGCCATCGCCGCATGCCGCGACGCCGCCTCCGCACTGCGCCGCGGCTTCGGCTACGAGCAGGCCACCGACCTGCTCGGCCGCGCGGTGGCTCTCGCCGAGCACCACCCGGACTCGCCCCGGCACGCGGAGCTGCTCGTGGAACGGGCCGACGCGGTGCTCACCTGTGGCCGCCTCACGGAGGCACGGGCCGCGTTCGAGGAGGCCACGGGCGCCGCCGAGCGCGCCGGTGACCCGGTCCTGCTGGCGCGGGCCGTGCTCGGCCTGGGCGGGGTCTGGGTGCATGAGCACCGCAACACCGCCGTCCGGC
>JBOHGT010000029.1:0-4113 GCA_050700385.1 Pseudonocardiaceae bacterium
GCACCGAGGTGGACAGCGTGTCCTGCGCCGCACTGAGCCGGTTGCCGGTATCGACGTAGTACGCACGCAGGGACGGGACGCCCCTGATCTCGTGATTCACGACGGGTGCGGTCATGGTGGTGCCTCCTGATCCGTTGGTGTGTTGCTCGATGCCGCCGCCGCCGGGCGCGGTGTCGGGGTTGGGGTAGGTGCGGTCGCGCGGGGCTGCGACCTGCCCGGCGAGGTCCTCGGCCCGGGCGCGGTCCATGGGGCGGTACCGGGTGTGCCCGTTGGGGCCTTGGTCGTCGACGACCCGCCGCTGCTGGTCATCGGGCCGTGGGGTGTCGAGTGGCGTCGCACGTTTCGGCACGGGCTGCCCGGTCGCGGCCAGCAGCCAGCCCCGCTGCGGGTGGTGGTAGGCCAGCGGGTAGGTCTCCCGCGTGCCGCCCAGCGCAAGCCACGGGTTGCCCTCGGCTGCCCGTTCGGCGGTGTCGTGATCGGCGTGCTCGGCGACCCGCAGCGCGCCATCCGGGTCGGCGGTGACCACTCCCCACGCGACGGGCTCGTCGGCGTCGCCGGGTGGGCCGACCGGGCGTAGCCGCTGCGGCTGCGGCGGGGCCTTGTCCGGCTTGTCGGTGGCGGTCTGACGCCGACGGGTCAGCGCCTGCCGGGTCGCCCGGTAGGCCCGCTGCCGGGGCAGCTGCCCGGCCTTGGCGCGCTGGTGGTGGCGGCGGCGTCGCTCGGCCGCGTCGTCCCACGAGTCGTCCCACAGTTCGCCGAAGAACCGGCTCGCCGAGGCCCGCCCGGTACGCCGCTGCCGCGGCGGCCGACCCCTGGTGCGCCGGGCCGCCTGCCGGGGGGACTCGATCCCCTTCGCGGTGGCTATCACATCCGTCACCCCGTACCGCAACGTCAGAAACGTCGCCAGCATGAACAGGATCACCATTTCCATCACGTCACCCGCCGATCAGGGCCGACAGCCCGTTTTCGCCCAGATTCAGCCACGACGCCGCGAGCTGGCTTCCCTGCGCGGAGATACCCGCACCGGCCGCGGCCACGAAAAACGTCGGCAACACCAGCAGCGCCCCCAGTTCCATCGAATCCGCCTGCTTGTCCAGCAAACCGATCACCACGATTGCGGCCAGCAGCACGGTGACCAGTGACACGATCACCCCGCCCGGGGTGCCGATCCACGATCCGAGACCGCCGGCGGCCCACCGGATCAGCGACGCCAACCACTCGCCGAGAATGATCTCCGCGAGTGCCGCGCCGGCGAACGCGGTCAACGCCGCCGGGATCACGAAGAAGAATTGCCTACCGCTCAGCCACTGACTGCGATTGCTCAGCCAGCGAAAAGCCAGCGCGGCGATGAACACGATCCAGGCAGTCATCTCCCCTACCTTCCTTTCACAGGGTCAGCCAGACCAGCAACACGACCAGGCCGGCCAGCGCGGGCCGGCCGGGGTGATCGGGCTGGGCCAGCCACGCCAACACGTAGGCCGCCACCACCAGCGGCATCGCCAACACCAGCCCGTAGGCGACCCCGGCGGCCTCCACCGACCAGTGCCGCTGGCCGGGCACCCAATCCCCCCGCCAGGTGCGGTCCCACACCTGGGCCACCGACGGCAGCCGCGCCGACAACGGGCGGCACGCCTTGGCGCGCCCGGCCACCGCCCGCCAGTGGCCACGCCGCGTCAAAGCGGAAAGCGGAAGCGGAACCCGCGCCAGGAGCCGGTCGGCGGACCCACCGCGTCGCGGAGGCGCGTCGCGCCCGCGCGCACGAGAGTCCGCTTCCGCGTCCGCCGCGTCCACTTCGCTGTCGGTGACATCGATCATCATGGCCGTGCTCCCTTCCTGTGGTTCAGCTCCCGGGCCACCCGGGTCAGGTGGTCCGCCACGTCCTCGATCGCCCGCTCGTCGCGCTCGCCCAGCACGGCGTCGGACAGCTCCCCGAGCAGCCACGACCACGCCGCATCGAGGCGCTTGATGCCCGTGCGGTTCGCACACCGGCGACCGTGAAACGCCGCCCGCCGCGCCCGCCGCGCCTGGCTGCGGGCGCTCACCGGGCCTCCCCGGTCGCGACGAACGTGGTCAGATACCGGTTGGTCGTCGCCCGGCGCACCTCGAGCTCGAACTCCCCGACGCGACGCGCCCGATAGTGGGCGCGGGCCATCGCGTCGAGCAGGTAGGTGCGCAGCTCGTCACCGTCGGCGCGCCAGTCCAGGTGCGCGCTCACCGGCCGGCCCACGGGCCGCCCGTCGCGGAACAGCTGCAGGGTGACCATCTCCCCGCGGGCCATCACCGCAGCCCCCCGGGCAGCGTGGGCCGGGTGGGCCGGGTCTCCTCGGCGTCGATGACCACCCGCGCCGACCGGGCCCCGGCCGGCACCGCGGCCACCACGGCGGGCCCGCGTCGGCGGTCTTCCCAGTAACGCTTCTCCCGGGCACCGTCGATGCGCCCACCGACCCACGCCAGCGGCCCGATCGCCACCACACCGATGACAAAGCCGATGCCCAGTGCGACCAAGTCCATCACGCCTCCCTCGCCACGCCGTCGTCATTGCCGTTGCCGTTGAGAACGGTCTCCAATTCGGCCGTGAATGCGGCCTCGCGTTCGGCGTCGATCGCCGCGAGCACCTGGCGGGCCCGGTAGTCGGTGACACGTCCGCCAGCCGCCGCCGCCAGCTGTTTCGCCAGCGTCGGGCGGCCCATGCCGGGCTCGCTGGCCAGCAGCGGTTTCGCCAGCTCCACCAGCGTCGCCAGATCCGGTGTCGCCGCAGGTGGCGCCTGCCGGGAGGCTGGCGAACCGGGCTGGCGAACCGCTGGCGACCCACCTGGCGAACCGGGCTGGCGACGGGCTGGCGAACCGCTGGCGAAGGCGGCTGGCGAACCGCTGGCGACACGGGCTGGCGAACCGCTGGCGACGGGCTGGCGACGACGACCGGCGGACCGCCGGCCAGACCCGCGTAATGAGGCGCTGGCCAGCAGCGCCGACGCCATGTGCGCCACCGCCCGCCGGTGGGACGCCGCACGTATCGACGCATTCACCGCGGCCACCGCGGCGATGGTGTTCACCCATTCCCGGTGACGACTCTCACGTTGCGCCGCGCGGTCGGCCATCTCCCGCTCGTGGCGCTCATCCGCCAGTTCGGCCTGCCGCCGGGCCGTGTCCGCTTCCGCCTGCCGGGCTTTGTTGTCCGATTCGCGAGCCGCCGCGACCCGCCGCTGCTCGGCGAGCTGCTCGCCGCGCACACGCTCGACCTCGGCGTCGCGCTTCGCCCCCTCGGCTGCTTGCTTGTGTCTCATCAGCTGGTGCAGCTTGTGTTGCGCCTCACCCCCGGCCATCGTCAAAAACACCAACACGACCGGCAAGAACGCATGCCCCAACGCCAGCCAGTAGTGCCCCTTCAGAAACGAGGCCCCCGAGTTCAGGCACAGCGTCATGGCCGCCGTGGTCCATTCCAGCACCGGCCCCCACGCCGTGGTCACGCCCGCGGCGCGCAGCCGCCGCGAAATCAGCAGCCAGCTCGCCAACGCGAAATCAACCGCCAGGCCGGTGATGACCCCGACGGCGAAATGCTCACCGAAATGATCGAACGCCACCCCGGCGCTGATCGCCGAACCGACCATCACCACCGACGCCACACCCCACTGCGCGACGGTGACGACCCGCCCGGTATGCGCCACATCGCGGATCGAGGTCTCCAAGTCGGTCCTCACGCCGCCCCCACCCCCACCTCGGCCAGCGCCCGCCGCCCGGCATCGGTCAGGATCGCCAGCACCCGCATCCCCGTGGTTCCCGGGATGTGGCCGGCGATCAGCCCCTCGCGGGCCAGCCGGTGGGCGGCGCACTGGTCGGCACACCAACAGCCGTCGATGAGCAGATCCGGCTCGCAACCACACACCAGCTGCCCGCGGCCCACGGCCACAGCGCGCAGGATGGCGTAGTCCCGGGCGGTCATCTCAACCATCGCCGCCCTCCGGTGCGTCGGGCTCCAGCTCGTCGAGCCGGGCACGCAGCTCGATCTCACGCTCGGTCCAGCGCCACGCCTGCCGCCCGGCCTCGATCAGCTCCGCGTGCAACGCCGCCCGCTGCGCCCACCGGGTGTCCCGGCCGCCGTCGGCGGTGGTGCGC
>JBOHGT010000030.1:0-12500 GCA_050700385.1 Pseudonocardiaceae bacterium
GCCCGGCTGGGGCTAGGCGGTGCCCGCGTCGTCCAACGGATCCGCCGCGCCCACGCCATCCCCACCGCGGCGGCCCCGGGCCGCGTCGCCTGACCGGCCAGTGACCCGCACCAGACGTGTTGGAGGCATCGAACCATGACCCCCCGATCCCGACTCGAGTCGACGCGCCACCCTCACCAGCCGCCGCGGCCAGCGGCGGGTGTGCGCGCCGCGGCCGTGGTGGCCGCGATCGCATCACACCGGTTCTGCTACCGCGCCGAGACCCAGCTGCAGCACGGCATCGCCGCCGCGCTGGCCGCCGCCGGGTTGCCGGTGCGCCGCGAGGTGGCGCTGTCGCGCACCGACCGTGTCGACATCCTCGTCGAGACGGTGGCCGTCGAGGTCAAGGTCGCCGGCTCGGCCACGACCGTGCTGCGGCAGCTGCAGCGCTACGCCGCCCACGACCTGGTCTGCGAGCTGGTGCTGGTCACCACCCGCGCCGCCCACCGCGCGCTGGTGCCCGTGGTGGGCGGCAAACCACTGCACCTCCTCGGGATCGGAGGGGCCGCGTGAGCACCTACGGGACGCTGACCCACCACCGGTCGCAACTCGACCGGCCGTGCTGGGGCATCACCGCCCAACCCTACGTCATGATCCGCATCAAGCGGATCCTGCCCCGCGCGCAACCCAGCCGCGCCGGCACCGTGTACCTGGCCGACACCCCCGACGTGGCCCGCGACATCGAGTGGATCACCGACCGGTACCCGCTGGAGATGGACCAGCGCACCGCCACGCACCTGGCCACCCGCGCCGGGCAGTACCGGGCCCGGCGCCACGCCATCGACGCGATCCTCGCCGGCCACCCCGCCACGGCGCCGCTCGGCGACCCCGCCCGGGAACCCCGGGACTACCAGCTGGCCGCCGCCGCCATGGTGCGCGCCACCGGCGGGCTACTACTGGCCGACGACGTGGGCCTCGGCAAGACGTTCTCCAGCCTGCTGGTGTTCTCGGCGCCCGACGCGCTGCCCGCCCTGGTCGTCACCCTGACCCACCTGCCCGGCCAGTGGCTGCACGAACTCGCGCTGGCCTGGCCGCGGCTGCGCGGCCACACCGCCACCAAGGCCACCGCCTACGACCTGCGCGAGACCCGCGGCGCGGGCGGCCAGTACCCCGACGTGATCATCCTCAACTACGCCAAACTCGCCGGCTGGGCCGACGCCCTGGCCGGCCAGGTCAACACAGTCATCTTCGACGAATGCCAGGAGCTGCGGCACGGCACCAGCACCGCCAAAGGCACCGCGGCCGCCCGCGTCGCCGACCGGGCGACCTACACCATCGGCCTGTCCGCGACACCGGTCTACAACTACGGCGGCGAGGCCCACAACATCATGTCCATCCTGTCCCCCGACTGTCTGGGAACCCGCCAGGAGTTCCTCCGCGAGTGGGGCGCCGCCGAGCACAACGGCAAGATCACCGTCACGGACCCGGCCGCGCTGGGCACCTACCTGCGCGAGGCCGGGCTGATGCTGCGCCGCACCCGCACCGACGTGCACCGCGAGCTACCCCAGCCGCTGCGGATCCGCCAGCCCGTCGACGCCGACCCCGCCGCCCTCGACCACTTCTCCGGCGACGTCATCGCGATGGCCCACCTGGTGCTCGACACCGCCGCCGACCAGCAGCAGCGCTGGACCGCGGCCGGCAACCTCGACTGGCGGCTGCGCCACGCCACCGGCGTCGCCAAGGCCCCCTACGTGGCGGCGTTCGTGCACATGCTGCTGGAATCCGAGCAGCGAGTCGTCCTGTTCGGGTGGCACCGCGCCGTCTACGACATCTGGCGCTGCCACCTCACCAAGCATCGCCCGGTGCTCTACACCGGCACCGAAACCCCCCGCCACAAGCAGCTGGCAGCCGAGCAGTTCATCCAGGGTGACTCCCGCGTCCTCATCATGAGCCTGCGCGCCGGCGCCGGCCTCGACGGCCTGCAACACGCCGCCAGCATGGCCGTCTTCGGCGAGCTCGACTGGTCTCCCGGCGTCCACGACCAGTGCATCGGCCGGTTGGCCCGCGACGGGCAAGACGCCACCGTCGCCGCCTACTTCCTCGTCTCCGACCACGGCGCCGACCCCGTCATGGACGAGGTCCTCCAGCTCAAACGAATGCAGACCGAGCCGATGCGCGACCCCACCATGCCCCTGCTGGCCCCAGCGGCCACCAACACCGAGCGGATCACACTGCTCGCCCGAGCCGTCCTCGACCGCGCCGCAGAACAGGAGCACTCCCGTGTCCCTGGACGCACCGGCCCGCCGGCAAAGACCTGCCGAGGAGCGGGTGAGGGGGACGGTCTGGCGACCACGCCTCTGTCCCTCACCACGGCACCCCCCACCGACTGCCGGACAACCCACGTCCGGCCACGGTCATTCGGGCAGCCCCTCGCCAGCTGTCGGTGCACGGGCCTACGTTGATCGCGCCACAGTGCAGGGATACGCATGAGCAGCCGATCGAGCATCGAGTGGACCGAGACCACGTGGAACCCCACCACCGGATGCGACAGGGTCTCCGCAGGGTGTGACCACTGCTACGCGCTCAGCCTCGCCAAGCGGCTCAAGGCGATGGGCTCGGCGAAGTACCAGACCGACGGTGACCCACGCACCAGCGGCCCCGGCTTCGGCGTCGCCACCCACGAGGACACATTGGCCGCACCGCTTCACTGGCGCGACCCGCGGCTGGTGTTCGTCAACTCGATGAGCGACCTGTTCCACGCCCGAGTGCCCTTCGAGTTTGTCCAGAAGGTTTTCGCCGTCATGGCGGCCACCCCGCAACACACCTACCAGCTGCTGACCAAGCGCTCGACGCGGCTCCGCCGCCTTGCACCGCAGCTACCATGGCCGCCGAACGTCTGGATGGGTGTCACGGTCGAGGACACCACCGTGATCGGCCGCGTCGACGACCTTCGCAACGTGCCCGCCGCCGTCAGGTTCCTGTCCTGCGAACCACTCCTCGGTCCTCTCACCGAGCTCGACCTCACCGGCATCGGCTGGGTCATCGCCGGCGGCGAATCCGGAACCCACGCCCGCCCCGTCCAGCCCACGTGGATCACCGAGCTCCGCGACACCTGCACCACCGCCCGGGTGCCGTTCTTCTTCAAGCAATGGGGCGGTCGAACCCCGAAGGCCGGTGGCCGGCTGCTGGAAGGCCGGACGTGGGACCAGATGCCGGTGCACTCCGAGACGGGGCCGAGTCGGTGAAAGTCGAGCCGCGATCGGCCCCCGTACGGGGGTGAGCTCGCATCCCCGAGACGGGCACTGGCGTTACCCCCCGGAGGGGCAAGCAAGCGAGCCGAGTGTTGGAGGATACGTGACAGACGACCTTGTTGACCTCCTCGTCTCGACTGACGATCCCGAGGTGCAGCGACTGGCCACGATCGTCGATCGTCTACCCGAGTCGCGGCGGGCCGAGTTGATGTCGACGCTGCTGCGCGCTGTGGTGACCTACGAGGGCACCAAAGATCCACACGTGCTCGAATGCTTTGCTAGCGCCATGCGTGTGACGCTGCGGCTGCACGCCGCCGATGCCGGCTATGCCGCCGCGCTCGAGCGGGCCGCCCAGCAGCAGTCGGGTCGCCAGCTGTCCCGCGACGAGGTCGCGGCACTGTTCACGCGGTAGACACGGGTGGGGCTGCGTCTGAGCGAGGAGGGCGACCGTGCCCTTGCCCAGTGGTACGGCTCACCGCATCGCACCCCGGAGCGCGACAGTCGGATCGCGGATGTGCTGATGACGATCGTGGACTCGACCTGGCATCAGCGTTGGTACTGGCAACCCGACGTCACCGACCCGGACGCCAGGATCATCCTGCCGGATCATGGGCTTGCTATCGTGATCCGCCCCTACGCCGCCGATGAGCCCGAGACAAGCTTCGACCTCGTCCGCATCGTCATACTCGACGAGGAGTGACGAAGTTTGCCCGGCGATTTGCCGAGGGTAGTCGAACGGTCTGCCGCCGACGACGGCTCCGACCCGTCATCGCCGAAGTACTACAGCTCAAACGCCAGCAAGCCGAACCCCTCCGCGACCCGCAGCTGCCCCTGGTCACCCCCACGGCCACCGACCCCGCCCGGGTCCGGCTACTGGCCCGGGCCGTGCTCGACCGCGCAGGAACCGAAGCCGCCCACCATGCCTCCTGACCCGAGCACAACCTGCCCTGCCACTGGCCACACCCCCGGCCGAACCGCAGCCGCCGCCCGTGCCCGGTCGACACCGGAATCGACCAGTGCAGCCAGCACCACCGCCACCGCTGCGCCTCCAGGCCGCCGAACCCCATCCACCGGGCTTCCCCGCCACCAGCGCCGGCTCGATCGCCACCGCATCGACCGACCAGCCCTCGGCCAGCCGCCGCACGAACTCCGGCTCCCACCCCCGCCGGTGCCTTGCCGGCCCGGCTCGCGAAATGTCGGACCCGGGGAATACGTTGATCACACCACAGTGGAGGCAGAAGCGATGACTACCCGCTCCCGTATCGAGTGGACCCAGACCACCTGGAACCCCACCACCGGATGCGACCGGATCTCCGCAGGCTGCGATCACTGCTATGCCCTCACGCTAGCCAAGCGGCTCAAGGCCATGGGCTCGGCCAAATACCAGACCGACGGCGACCCGCGCACCAGCGGCCCCGGCTTCGGCGTGGCCACGCACGAGGACACCCTGGCCGCACCGTTTCGCTGGCGTGACCCGCGGCTGGTGTTCGTCAACTCGATGAGCGACCTGTTCCATGCCCGCGTCCCGGTCGACTTCGTGCAACGAGTGTTCTCCGTCATGGATGCGACCCCGCAGCACACCTACCAGGTTCTTACCAAGCGTGCCCGGCGGCTGGTGCGTCTGGCCCCGACACTGCCGTGGCCGCCGAATGTGTGGATGGGGGTCAGCGCCGAGAACGCCGCCGCCCTGGGCCGAATCGATGACCTACGCCAGGTGCCAGCCGCAGTGCGGTTCGTCTCCGCCGAGCCACTGCTTGGGCCGCTTCATGAGATCGAGCTCGCGGGCCTGCAGTGGGTCATCGTCGGCGGGGAGTCAGGTCCGCGGGCGCGCCCGCTCGATCTGGATTGGGTCCGCCATCTCCGAGACGAATGCGGCAGGCGGGGCGTGGCGTTCTTCTTCAAGCAGGTCGGCGGCCGGACGCCCAAGGCCGGGGGCCGAGAGCTGGATGGTCATACCTGGGATCAGATGCCGCTGCGCCCCGATTGGGCCGAGTCGGTGAAAGTCGAGCTGCGATCGGTCTGATCACTTCCCACCGACCCATCACGGCACGCACACTCCAAAGCACCAGGAGTCACCGCGGTCGGGAGGTGGCACGGTGCCGAACCCAACGATCTGGGCTCGGGAGCCGCATACCGAGGTCAAGCACAACATCTACGACGGCTACCTCGATGCATGGTTCCCGATCATCCTGCGAGGCTTCGGCAGCGCGACCTACGCAGAGGGTTATGCGGGCCCCGGCGTCTACCTCGATGACAAGCCTGGATCGCCCCTCCGCGCCCTCGACAGGCTCCGCAACGTACGGCGTCAGCACGGCTCGCAGGTGGCAACCGCCCCGGTGAGGTTCGTGCTCATCGACAAGCGACGCGACCGAGTGGACAGCCTGCGCCGCCAGTTCGAGGCCGCGCTCGGTGCCGCGCTCCCAGGCGGGTGGTACCACGACCAGCAGCTGACCGTGCTGATCCGCCGCGGCGACTGCGAGCAGGACCTACCTGAAGCACTCGCCGAAGTGGGGGCCTGGAACTCCCCGATCCTGGCTGTGCTCGACAGCTTCGGTGGCGGCTGTTCCCGAGAACTGCTGACGCTTCTGGCCCAGAACAGGGCTGGTGAGGTGCTTACCACCGTCGAGCCGCAGCATTTCGTCCGCGAACTCGACCCCGAGCGCGCCGACCGCGTGTTCGGCACTACTACCTGGCGCGACGTTGACCGGCAGCCAGCCGAGCGCAAGCGTACGTTCATCGTCGAACAGCTCGATGCAGCCACACGCGACGCCGGGTTCCGGCACGTCGTGCGGTTCGGCCTGCACACGAACACCGGTGGGGAGCTTGTACTTCAGTTCGGTACCAATAACGTGCGCGGACTCGAGCGATTCAAGGACAGCCTCTGGAACGCGGACCCCGTCGCCGGGGCCGGTTTCCGCGACCCCAATGACCCAGACCAGATGACACTTGACATGCAACTCGAGCCCAACCTCGGCCCGCTACGTCGCATCCTCCACGGCCACCTCTCAGACCTACCCGCGCGCACCGCCACGCTCAATCAGCTCCGCCAGTTCACCCTCGAGCACACGATCTTCAAGGCGACCCACACTGTCCCGGCCTTGGAAGACCTCCGCGCCCGCCAGCAGATCGAGACCACCCCGCACCAGAAGCGGATCCACCACCAGACCGGCCGCACTACGCGGATCACGGCACGGCCGGCCCACGACGACCTGTTCGGCTCGTGGTCAGCTGGATGAGCTGCGAACCTGGGCTGGCCACCGCGCTGCGCTACGGGGCTGCCTACGACCCCACCCGCCGCGATCTACGACCGGCTGCTGGTGAGCATCCAGGTCGGCTACCTATACGACCCGAGCAACTTCGCCGAGCTGGTCCGCTCCGCGGTCATCACCCCGGCCTAGGCCACGCGCACGACGGTCGAGCTGGCTGCGCTCGTTCTCGTCGCTGTCTTGGCTGCGCGGCCGGCCGGGACGGCGCGGCGGCGGCCAGTGCGGGCCGAGAGTGTCCAGCGCGGCCGCGGGGGAGTGGTTGAGCCACCGCAGGCAGGCCGCACCGTGCGCAAGGTCGCGGTGCTGACCCCGGCGCAGCTGGCCACCCTCCCGGCCGGGCGGGTGGTCGTGTTCCGCCGCGGCATGGCGCCGGTCATCGGTGCGGATGGCCTGGCAGCGCCGCGACGTGCGCGCCCAGGCCCGCGCCGACCGCCGGCAGCCGAGCGCCACCCCCACCAGCTCCCACCCGGGCGCGGACGACCCAGGCGCACCCCCGCCCACCAACAGCACCCCGCATCGGAGTTGACGGTGACGTGGTGGGCGACCGCGAGGAACGCTCACAGACGGGTGACCGGCGAGTTGACGATCACAGTGGTCGAGTCCACGTTGACCTTCGACTCGCTGCCGGATGACTAGCCAGTCGGCCAGCCGGGACCAGACGATCGCCCCGTGCGGCGTCGGCGAGATGCGCGGGTCCGGATCGGGCCCGCCCGATGCCCCACACCTCCATGCGCAGAAGCTTTCCACCGAACACCGTGTGCTCGTCTTTCGCCGCAGCGGCGCCGTCGGGCCGAGGTAGGGGAGCGGCACCTCCGCTCCGCGGTCGAGGTCGTCGCGCAGCTTCTGGGCCAGGTCACCAGTGACGCGCACGGTGACGCCGTGGCGCTCGCCGTCCTCGATCCGCGCGCGGTGCTCGCCGGTGGCGAGCGCACGCTGCTGGTGTTGCTGGCGATCGCCGACGACGCCGGCGCCTACCCCTCGACCGACACGCTGCGCGGCCTGGCCGACCGGGTAAGCTCGACTTCCACGACCGCGGCCCGGGCCTGGCCCGCGACCGCCGCCGTGCTCGACCAGAGCTGGCACATCGCTGGCTGGCGGTCTCGGCGCTGGCCAACTGCGACACTGGGGCACGCCGCCCGCCGGTGCCGGTCGGCACGGTGTCCATCGGGTGCTGGACGGTGCGTCATGAGCTCCGAGTCCACCCGCCTGGCCCGTGGGTCGCGCCGTGATCACGAGTAGTCGTGGCTTGGCGGCCGACTCGATGCTCCGGCATTGCTCGGTTGTCCTGCCCGCGGCCCACCGGAACGTGGGATCACATGTGGTGCGAAACCACGGCTAACGGTGTGCCGTCAGCTGCCCGGAGCGGTCCGCGATACCACCAGTGTTGCTGGTAGCGGCCGGATGCGACGGCATGCGGTCCCCTTTTAATCCGCGGGTTCGGGGTTCGATCCCCCGGGGGCCCACGCTATCTGACCAGCGAGGATGTCGTTTTCGATCTTCCTGGGATCTGATCTACATCCATGGTCTTGTCCATTGACAGGTCGTCATCGTGGCCGTCACTGTCAAGTTCATGGCCACGCCAGATGCAGGCAAAGGGAACCGTCTGCGAGGCAGCGTCCGGGCACGCGGCAGGTCGCTCCAGGTGCGCGTGTACGCGGGTGTCGACCCGGTGACGAGCAGTCCAGGTAGATGCGGTAGTCGAAGCTTGGGACCACGTCCGCGCTCGGCCTGCTCCCCGCGACGGCTGCGATGTTCACGGCGATCTTGCCGCTGGTGTCGCTGGAAGGGCTGGACCCACCGCGAGAGCAGCTCCTCACGTTCTGATGACGTCATGATCGCGTCCTCTCGTCGTTGCGCACGTCGGAGGGAGGGGTACGAAGAGATCCCGACAACCGGGGCCGCGCCGGTACGTGCCTGCGCTTGACATGCACTGGGGGCACCGGCCAGGACCTTCGCCCTCGATCAAGCCAGGCTGCCCCGATCAGTGGCTGGGGACGACACCCAGCTCCTCGACGTCCGGTCCGGCGGTACCCTTGCGACGGAGGTGGTCGTGATGCTCCTCGACGTCGCGCCCGAGCCGGTGCCCCTGATGGCGGACCGGGACGGGGTGATTCGCGTCGGCTCGACCCGGGTCACGTTGGACACGGTGGTGGCCGCCTTCCGCACCGGCGCCACGGCCGAGGAGATCGCGCAGCAGTACCCGTCGGTGGATCTCGTCGACATCTATGCGGTGGTGACCTACTACCTGCGTCACCGCAGCGAGGTCGAGGAGTACCTCCGTGCTCGCGAGCGCATGGCGGCGGAAGTTCGCGCCGTCAACGAGGATCGTTTCGACCCTGTCGGCATCAGGGAGCGCCTGCTCGCCCGGCGCAACGGCTGACGGCAGCGGGCGATGCTGCTGCTGGCCGCCGACGAGAACTTCAACAACAAGCTCGTCCGGGGCGTCCAGCGGCTCAATCAGCAGCTCGACATCCTGCGGGTCCAGGACGCCGGGATGCGCGGTGCCGATGACCCGTCGGTGCTGGAGTGGGCGGCGGCCGAAAACCGCGTGCTGCTGACCCACGACGTAGCAACGATGGCGCGCTACGCCTACGAGAGAGTGGAAGCGGGCCTGCCGATGCCTGGCGTCTTCGAGATCGGAACCGGTGTGCCGCTCGCCAGGGTGATCGACGAGATCCTCTTGCTCGCCGAGTGCAGCTACCACGGCGAGTGGGAGGGCCAGGTTCGATACCTGCCGCTGCGTTGAGACACCCCGCCGGAGTGGTCACTCTGTCGGGGAGGGCCGGTAGCCTGCTTGCGCTGAGTCGGTCTGACTTAGTAGGGGCGATGGTGAACGACCCCGCCACCTCGGTACAGGTGCGTGACGAGTTCGAGAGTCTGCTTGTGCGCGACCTGCTCGGCCCGTGGGACGGGCCGGAGGAGGAGCTACCGCCGGGGGTCCCGCCGTCCGAGCGGTACCTGCTCGGCCGCCTCATTCCCCGGGCGCCCCCCGCCGACGCCACACCCCGGCGACGAGGCTGACGACCGCGAACCTCCACGGGATCCGAGCTCGTAGACCTCGAGACCGTGAGCACCAACGACAGCGGCGACACCGACGTCGAACCGGAGGCGACGATCCGGGCCGGCAGCCGAGCCGCATCCTCGCTCGGCCTGTCCTTCCAGGTGCCCGACGACGTGTGCACGCAGTGGTGGTGCGCGCCACGTGGGGCCGGTACGAGCAGACCACCTCCGAGCAGCACGAGACGCCGACCGGCCGGCCGAGCCGGGTGTGGAAGCGGGTGCCCGCCGCCGGCGGCGGCGAGATCGGGCTGGACGCCGTCTCCGACGTGCCCAACGTCCCCGACCCCGCACACGAGAACGTCCTGCTCCGGGCCACGGTCCGGCACCGCGGTCGGGGGCGCATCGTCGACGTGGCGCTCGTCAACGACCAGCCGCCCCCATCAGGTACTCCCGACACTGCGCGGCTCTTCCAGGTGTCACTGCAGGTGACGACGCTCGACGGAGCGGCAGCGATCTTCCGGTCACAACGATCCCGAACTGGTCACGCCGCACGTCGACCCGACGACGAACGACGAGCCCTGGCGGTGCAGTTCCGGCACCTGCGCGAGTACGCCCACGGCCGCCAATGCGCGGTCGACGCCGATGTGCAGCCGGGTGAGACGCGCGCCTGGCGCCTGACGACGACCTCTTTCCCGTCCGCCGAGGTGCCCCCCGTGATGCCCGGTGATCCGGCCGAGATGCCGGGCCTCGTGCTCGACATGGCACGGCTGGGGAGCCCCGGGCTTGCCCGCGACGACCTGGTCCGCGACGACCTGGTCCGCGAGGATCGGGCAGCTCAGGCCGAGCCACCTGGTCACGACCTCCGGAGTCGGGCAGTCGTCGACCTGCCCGCGATGAGCGTCGTCGTCCGCGGGCTCGATGCGTGGAGCGCCGAGCGGCAGGACGTCATCGTGGAGCCCCGGCTGCTGGACGAGGTACGCCGGGTGGTCGGTGATTCCGCACGCTGCGCAGCGCACCGTGGGATCCGCAGGCGGCGGACGACGCGTGGACGCGGGTCGGCGTGCCGGTCACGCCGTTCCCCGGCTGGGTCCGCTGCCCGCGGTGCTTCCGGCTCGGGCCGGTGCACGGTTCGCAGCAGTTCGCGCTGGTCCATCGCTACGGCAGACGACCGGACCTCGCGAAGATCGTCCATACGCAGTGCCAGAACCAGAACCAGAACCAGACCCGTGACGCGAACAAGCGACGCTGCGTGCCAAACAACAACCGATGGCTCGACCGCGCTGTGCTCATCGACCTGACGCGCGACGGGCTGGCCTTTCCACGATGACGAACGAGATCTGCGACCGTCTCGTGCGGATCGTCGAACAGCTTCCCGATCGTGACATCGCACGGATCGCAGCCGCACTCGACGTCGCCGGAGGACTGGCGCGAGTCCGCTCGCAGGCGACGTCGCCGATCGTCAGGTCGGTGTGCGATGAGGTGCGCCAAGCGATTGCCGGAACGTCCGGTTCCTTCGTCGCCGGTGTCCTTCTCGGGGCGCTCGATGCGCGGCAACGGCAGCGGCGGACGGTCGATGTCGTCTGGAGCGGGCCGCCCTCGAACGTGAAGACCAGCCGGCTCACCTCGGCGGCGGTGGTAGACCTCGTCGACCAGGTCGGAGATCCTGCTGATGAGCTACGTGAATGCACGATGAGCCCGGCCTGGCTGCTGCCCTTGAGCGGGGGTGCAACGAGGAGCCGAGATCACGCTCGTGAACGAGCGTCCAGCGGACAATCCCGCCTTCCACGGGCCGGCCACAGCATTCACTCATCTGCCGGCTCGTCGCCTGCGCTGGCCCGCGAACCGGCGTCCGGGCGCGGCCTCCTTGCACGCCAAGGTGCTGGTCATCGACAGGACGGTCGCGCTGGTCGGCAGCGCCAACGTCACGAGCAGCGCGGTAGCCCGCAACCTCGAATGCGGGCTGCTCGTACGGGATGCGGTCGTCGCGGGCGACATCGCGCAGCATGTGGACGACCTGGTCGGCTCGGCGAGCTCGTTATTGTCGCCAATCCAGGATGATGCGCTTACCGTTCGGCTGCTGGTGGTTCCGTTGACGAGTGTTTCGCGATCTTTTCCGACCCATCCCCTCCCCTGGAGAGCCGGTTTGATCCGCTCACGGGCCAACTCGACGGCGCGACGACGAGACTCGGGAGCGTGGGGAGCAGGCACGTCCGATCCTTCCTGATGGCCGAGACCACCTCAGGTCAGGTGTCCGGGCTACAGGGGGAAGCTCACTGCCCCCTCAAGCCGATGTAGCCCAGCATCCGTCCCACATGCAAAAAGCACGGCCGGGCCCGCGGGGTGACTCCGGGCCTGGCCGGGGCCCCGCCGACCGCCGGGAAACCCGGTAGGGTGATGTCCGGCGACTGGCCGGGGTCTCAGGGCGGCCCGCACCGAACCAGTCGAACCCGCCAGCGTCGGACACTAGCGCACAACCCGGGCACGCCGCCCCGCGAGGCACCGGGTCCACCCCGGCCTCGGCTGGTAGCCCGTGCCCGCACCGGGCGATCCAGACGCTGAGCGAGTCGTCGGCGTCCGGGGCGAGGACGTGGGCTCGGAAGTCCACCGGCGACAGCACCCACCGCACCCCGCTCACCGGCTGCCCCCGGTGGTGTCGGGCAGCTCGAGCAGCAGCTCGGCGAGGACGTCTTCGCAGCGGCCGTGGCGGCGCCACACGGCCGAGGACTCGCCGGGCAGCTCGGCCGGGACGATCAGCTCGGTCTGGCGGGTGCGGTGGCGCATGGCGATGGTCTGGTCTTCGCCTGCGATGGCCACACTGTCGGTCCACACGGGGCCGATGCGGACGGCGATCAGGGCGTAGGGCTGCCCGCGGTCGTCGCCCATCAGGTCGTGGTGCCAGCCGTTGGCGGCCGTCAGCAGCGCCAGCAGCGGTGTCGCGGAGTAGCCGGCCATCAGGGCACCTCCAGCGCGCGGTGGTGGCGGCCGCGGCGGTGTCGGCCCGGCC
>JBOHGT010000031.1:0-4560 GCA_050700385.1 Pseudonocardiaceae bacterium
ATGTCGGGCAGATCTGCGTGCTCGACGTGATCGACTTTGTTGGTGCGGCGACGCGCCGCTATCAGCCCGCGACGGTGGAGCTGGCGGCGACGTCGCTGCGGTCGTTCTTGCGGTTCCTGCGCGCGGCGGGCCTGCGCGCTGACCGGTTGGAGGACGCAGTCCCGATGGTGCCGCACCACCGCACCGGTCTTGTTCGGCATCTGGATCCGGGATGTTTCGAGCAGCTGATCGCGTCGCTGGACTCGGCCTCGCCCCGTGGGCTGCGTGACCGGGCGATCATCTTGTGCATGGCCCGGCTGGGGTTGCGGGCCAGCGAGGTCACACGGTTGCGGTTGGAGGACGTCGACTGGCGCGAGGCTGTGATGCGGGTCCGCGGGCGCAAGACCGGGCGCGGCGCGCTGCTGCCGCTGACCGGCGAGGTAGGGGCGGCGCTGGCGGACTATCTGCAGCACGGCCGCCCGGACACCCCGGCGAGGCAGGTGTTCGTGCTGCACCGTTTGCGGGTCGGCGCGCCGATCAGCGACAGCATCGTTGGGTGGGCCGTGGACAACGCGCTACGGCGGGCGGGGATCGCGGGCGGCCGCAGTCGACACCGGGCCCGGTAACGGGGCCTTGCTGAACTACCTCACCGAGCAGCACATCCGCGCGCTGGACTACGTGCTGCTCTCCCACGCCGACGACGACCACGTACAGGGACTGATCGCAGTGCTGGCCAGTGGGGTCGCGTCCGTTCGGGAGGTGCGGATGAACAGCGACAGCACGAAAGGCCAGCGGTGGGCAGCGCTGATGCACGAGGTGGAGCGAGCCACCGGTAGCGGCGACGTCGAGACCTTCCTGCCCTCCCTCACGCGGCCGGCCGCGTTCGAGCTCGGCGACGATGTGACGCTTGAGGTGCTTGCGCCCGGCCCGGCGCAGTCCGCGACTGGTCCCTCGGGACGGTCGTACACGGGCGAGCGGCCGACGTCGAACAGTCTCTCGGCGGTCGTGCTGGTCCAGGTTAAGTGCCAGCCGGCGGCGCTGCTGCCAGGCGACCTGGACAACGCCAGCCTCGACACTCTAATCGCGCATCCGGGGATCGGCGACCGGCTGCCTGCTCCGCTGCTGGTCTTCCCGCATCACGGCGGTCGCAGCTCGCTGGCAGCCACGGACAGCAGCGACGAGCACTTCGCCGCGAAGCTCATGTCCCTGGTGCGTCCTGAGATGGTCCTGTTCTCGCTCGGTCGTGGACGGCACGGGACGCCGCGCCCGGCGATCGTCCGCGGCATCAGGCGAGCGGCCCCTGGCGTGAGGATTGGATGTACCCAGCTCTCCGAGCGCTGCGCCACTGACGGCCCGCTGGCCGAGCCGCTGCACCTGTCGACGGCCTTCGCCCAAGGCAGGGAGGCGGGGCGGTGCTGCACGGGAACGGTCACGGTGCCGCTGGTCCCCGCCGGAATCGAGGTGCCGGCACCCGGCGTGGGGCCGCACCTCGACTTCATCCGCGCGTACGCGCCGCGAGCCCTCTGTCAGCTCGTTTCCTGACTGCAGATGTGCCCACAAGCTCGACCGGTTGGGATAGCTGCCCAACTGTTCGACGCCCGAGGTGATCCATATTGACGGGCGCTCCTAATGCTCGACCACCCATGCCCCTCATTGCCCCTACGAGGTATTGCAACGAAAGGTGGAGATCCATCAGTATGAGTCCGAGTGCGTCAATCCTCGGCCTCCTCCTCTGGGAGGGGGAAGATGGCTGCCGCCACATCAGTGGCGTCCTGACTAGGCAGGGATGCTCACCGGGGCCGGTCTGGCCCGGATCTGGCAGCACTGTCGGGCGCATCGCTTCTTCTCCGCGGCGCGGTGGTGTCCACGGCAGGTGGGGCTGGTGCTGGCCGGGCTGGTGGTGGCTCATCTGCTGCCCGCGGGGGCGCCGATCACGGTCGCGGTCGATGACACGCTGTTTCGCCGCCGGGGCAAAAGGTGCACGGGGTCGGCTGGTTCCACGACGGCTCGGCGGCCGGAAGAGTCAAGCTGGGGTTCGGGAATAATTGGGTTGCGCCGCGAGGCGCTGCTGTTTCGGATGGAGGTGAAAGACCGTCCATTTCTGGGTCGTCGTAGCGGCCTGGGAAAGCTGGAGGCAGCCTGATCCGGGGATCGCCGGGGAGGGCGGGAGCAGCCTCGACAAAGTCGGGTCGGTTCAGGACTGCCGGATGGGCCGGGCCCGGTGAGCGAGACGAGAAGGTACACGAAAGGAACCGGTGTTGTTACGCCTCTTGAGTTCCCGCCAGCTCCAACCCGGTGGATGCGGGCTGGTTTGCGGTGCGTCCTCATCTGTGATGGCGGGTGGGGAACTCCCGGCTGGGTGTCCCAAGTCCGGGTCGGGAGGCCGTGGTGAAGGTCTACGGCGTAGCCATGGCGAGGCCGCAGGGGGTAAAGCCGGGTGCCTCACTCGTCAACCGGACAGCAGTGAACGCGGGAACCGCCCGTGGCTCGTTCCACCAGCACCGGCCGGCCGGGCCGGGGGCGAGGTGGATAGGCCCGATGCCGGCTGAAGACCCGGGTGGGACGGAGCCGCCGTAGTACTCCGAGCCGGGGAGAGCCCGTGCGCATGGGGAAGGGCGGCAGCGTGTCAGTCAAGGAGAGGATGCAATGTCCGAAGACGCGTCGGTGAATACCGACGCCGTGCGGTGGCCGGAGTCTGATTCGGCGTACTTCGCGGTACGGAGGATGCAGATCAAGTTACATCGCTGGGCGGGAGCCGAGCCCTCCCGCCGGTTCGGCGACCTGTTCAATCTCGTCTACGATCCGGCGTTCTTGGTGCATGCGTGGGAGCGGGTGTCCACCAACGCCGGGGCAAGGAGTCCGGGGGTGGACCGGGTCACGGTGACCTGGATCCAGTCCCGGATCGGGTGGCAGAGTTCCTGACCCATATCCGGGACTCACTGAAGTCGGGTGAGTTCCGGCCGGTCGAGGCACGGCAGGTGATGGTACCCAAAGGCACCACCGGGAAGTTCCGGAAACTGGGGATCCCCACCGTCGCCGACCGGGTGGTCCAGGCCAGCCTGAAAGCGGTACTCGAACCCATTTTCGAGGCGGACTTCAAACCGTGCTCGTACGGGTTCCGCCCGAACCGGAGGACACACGACGCGATCGCCGAGGTCCACTATCTGGCATCCGAGACCAGGAATTACCACTGGGTGCTGGAAGCCGATATCCAGGCGTGTTTCGATGAGATCGGGCACACGCCATTAATGGACAGGGTACGGCGGCGAATCTCGGACAAGCGCGTGTGCGCACTGGTCAAGGCGTTCCTGAAATCCGGGGTCGTGGCGGCCACCGGGGATCGGGAAGAAACACCAGCAGGAACCCCCCAAGGCGGTATCCTCTCGCCGTTGTTGGCGAACATCGCCCTGTCGCAACTGGATGAGCACTTCACCCGGCAATGGCGGCAGGACATGGGAACCGAACATCAGCGGAGGAAACGCAAACGCAACGGACACGGCAACTGGCGACTCGTCCGGTACTGTGACGACTTCGTCGTCATGGTGTCCGGACAGCGCCACCACGCCGAGGCGCTGCGTGAGCAGGTGACAGACGTGCTCGCCCCGTTGGGACTGCGCCTGTCACCGGACAAGACCCGCGTGGTCCACGTCGACGAGGGTTTCGACTTCCTCGGCTTCCATATCCGCAGGCAGCGGAAACGAGGGACACAGAAGCACTGCGTGTACACCAAACCGTCGAAGAAGGCCGTCCAGGTTATCAAAGACAAGGTGAAACGCAAAACGTACAGGTCAACCCAGAACATGAGTCTGGACCAACTCTTCACGAGTATCAACCGGACGCTACGGGGATGGGCGAACCACTTCCGGCACGGGGTGTCCAAGGCGACCTTCAGTCACCTCGATAGCCACGCCTGGTGGCGCATCGAAGGCTGGATACGCCGGAAACACAACAAGATCAGCCGGAAGGAGATCCGCCGCCGGTTTTGCGACCACGGCTGGAGATTCGCCCAAAACGGGGTCGTGTTCACCGGCGCATCCAGCGTCGCCGTGACCCGCTACCGCTACCGCGGCGGCACCATCCCCACCCCCTGGACCCCGACACCGGCAGCCGCGACCAGCAGCTGACCAGCGGGCAAGACACGTGGAGAGCCCGTTGCGGTGAGAGCACCGCGCCCCAGGCCGACTCAGCTGGTCGTGGCGATCATCGTGACCCTGCCGTTTATGTCCCGTCCGGTGGCGTTACCGGTACTGGCCGCCTTGGCCGTCAAAGGCGGCCGCACCAAGCCGGACCTGGCCCGGGAGCTGGTCGATGCGATCGCCGAGCACTTCGGTGACCGCGAGATCCACGTCGTGGCCGACGCGGCCTACGGCTGTGGCGCGTTCATCGGGCTCGGCGACGGCATGAGCATGACCACCCGCGTCAAAGCCAACGCCGTGTTCTTCCAGCTCCCCCCACTCCGGACCGGGAAACGCGGCCGGCCACGCCGCAAAGGCGACCGGATCGGCACACCCACCGAGATCGCCAGATCCGCGACCTGGCGCACCGTATCGGTGTCTCGCTATGGCGCGACCAGCACGGTGG
>JBOHGT010000032.1:0-3360 GCA_050700385.1 Pseudonocardiaceae bacterium
CCTGAGTTCCAGGTGCGGCACCCTGGCGCCACGGGTCCGCCCGGGTCGCCGGGTCCGAGGGGCGGTCAACTCGGGCAGCTCCACCGTGGTGTGCAGCCGCATGCCGCTCGCCGCGAAAGCGCTGCCCAGTTCATCGGTAGCTCCCGGATCCGAGCCGCTGACGGCCAGGGTCTCCCAAGGTGTGCCCGGTTCGGCGTCGCGTGCTGGCGTTCCCGGGCCCGGCCCTAGCTGGCGGACCCGCCCGCCGACCCCTGACCCCGCCCGACCCGCCGACCTGTGCGACTTCAGAACACAGCAGGAAAATCCAGAGCAATGCTGTACTCAACGATAGTATATCTGCTATCTTCCGTGTGAGGGGTAGGACTGAAAGGGGGCAGGCAGATGTCGCTGACGATCGAGGTCGGTGGCCTGCGGATGCGGTACGGCACAGCGGACGTGCTCGACGGCGTCGACTTCACGACGCGCCGCGGCGAGGTGGTAGTCCTGCTGGGGCCCAACGGCGCCGGGAAGACCACCACGATCGAGATCCTCGAGGGTTTCCGGGTGCGCTCGGCGGGCGAGGTGAGCGTGCTCGGAGCCGACCCGGCCCGAGCAGGGGAGCACTGGCGGGCGAGGGTCGGCATCGTGTTGCAGTCCTGGCGCGACCACGGCAAGTGGAAAGTGTGCGAGTTGCTGGCCCACCTGGGCAGGTACTACGCACCGTTCTCGACCACGCAGCGCCCGCGGCCCCGTGATGTCGATGAACTGATCGAGACGGTCGGGCTCGGGGATCGCGCAGCAGCGAAGATCGCCAGCCTGTCCGGCGGCGAACGGCGGCGGCTGGACCTCGCGATCGGCATCATCGGCCGCCCCGAGGTGCTCTTCCTGGACGAACCCACCGCAGGGCTCGACCCGGTGGCCCGGCGCGGGTTCCATGACCTGGTGCACCGCCTGTCCGACCTGGAGGACACCACCATCCTGCTGACCACACACGATCTCGACGAGGCCGAGAAGTTGGCCGACCGCATCCTGATCCTCGACCGCGGCCGGATCGTCGCCGATGGCAGCGCCGAGGCGCTCTCCCGCCGGGTGTCGGGCAGGGCGGAGGTGCGGTGGAGCCGGGATGGCGAGCACTTCGTGCACGCGACGTCCGACGCTACCGGCTTCGTCCGCGGGCTGTTCGCGCAGCACGGTGACGACGTCGCCGACCTGGAGGTGCGCCGCGCCTCGCTGGAGGACACCTACATGGCCATGATCCATCGTCAGGAGTCGGGCGGCGGGCCGGCGGCCGTCGCCGAGTTCGAGGAGGTGGCGGGATGAACCCCACGCTGCACGCTGTCCGCATCGGCTTCGGACGGGGCTGGACCGAGTTCCGGCACACCCTGGCCAGACCGGACGAGTACGGGTTCGATCTGCTGATCGCGGCGGTCATCCTGACCGTCCTGTACTTCCAGCGCGACAACCCGGTCGCCGGGACGTCGTTACCGCTGGCAACGCTGGCACTGCCGGGTGTGATCGGCATGATCGTCGGCTTCAACACGCTCGTCACCTCCGCGGTCACGGTGACCGTCGAGCGCGAGGACGGCACCCTGCTGCGGGCCAAGGCCGCGCCCTACGGCGTGGTCGGGTACCTTACCGGCCAGGCCGTTCGGCTCCCGCTGTACACGATCCGGAGCCTGCTGATCCTGCTCGTCCCGGGGCTGTTCCTGATCGACGGGCTGGCCGGCACGGGACTCGCCGGGTGGCTGACGCTGCTGTGGGTGCTCGTCCTCGGGCTGCTGGCCACCCTGCCGCTGGGGATGGCCCTCGGCGCGCTTTCCCGCAACCCTCGGCTGATCCCGCAGCTGGCCGGCCTGGCGAGTGCCGCGCTGATCGCGATCTCCGGGATCTTCTACCCGATCTCCGCCCTGCCGGACTGGTTGCATCCGATCGCCCAGGTGTTCCCCTTCTACTGGCTGGGGCTGGGCATGCGCTCGGCGCTGCTGCCGGACGCCGCGGCGGCGGTGGAGCTCTCCGGGTCCTGGCAGCACCTGGAGACGGTCGGCGTGCTCGGGGCCTGGGCCGTCGTCGGCCTCGTCCTCGCGCCTGTGATGCTGCGCCGGATGGCGCGCCGGGAGTCCGGGGCCAGCGTCGAGGCGGGGCGGCAGAAGGCCGCCCAGCGGGTCGGTTGATCGATGAGCGAGGTCGTGCACAACCGCATCGCCATGCTGCGCGCCGAGCGCGGGATCTCCCGCCGGGAGCTCGCCGAGGCGCTCGGGGTCCACTACCAGACCGTCGGCTACCTGGAACGGGGCGAGTACAGCCCCAGCCTGTACCTCGCGCTCCGCATCGCGGAGTACTTCGAAGTGCCGGTCGAGATCGTCTTCTCCACCAGCCCCTTCCCCCGCATCGGAAGCGGCGAGCGCTCGGCGTGAGAACCCGGTAACGCCACTAGGCGTCGTACTCATCGTGGAGGCGCCACCACTCGTATGGCCGCGTCTGCGGCCACCCCTCGAGTGAGTCCTCCTCGGTGAGTCAGGCTCGCTGCGGGGACCTCGACGTCCATCGGCGCGGCCACCTGGAGCTGCCGGAGCATCACGAGCGTCCCGGCGACCGGCAGCAGGACCAGCACGCTCAGCGCACCGCTGATCCCCAACACCTCGCCGAGGCCCCCCACCACGGCGGCGCCGACGCCTGCACCGGCCAGGAACAGCAGCGTCGTCACGCCGAGCGCGACCCCGCGCTGGGTCTCGTCCACGGCACCCGAGACAGCGAGGATCATCGCCGGCTGGCCGATACCGAACGCCACGGTGAGCGATGCGACGGCCATCACCAGCAGCGGCGGCGCCCCGGTTGCCGCGCCCAGCGCAGCGACGAGCAGCGCCGCCACGGTGACCGGACAGGCCACGGCGAGGGTGCGGTCGGCGCCCCACCGGGGCAGGACTCGACCGGTGACGTGCGGCATGAGCAGGCCGAGCAGCGCGGACGGCACGAGGACCAGCCCGATGCCCAGCGGTGACCAGCCCCGGGCGGCGAGGACGAGCGGCACCGCGACGAGCAGCGCGAACCACCCCGCCGGGATCGCGGCGGCGGCGAACGCGCTGCGCAGCACCACACCGTTGGTCACGATCGCGCGCGGCAGGAAACCGTCGGGCCGGGCACGGATCCGGGCCAGCGCTGCCGGGACGCCCGTGGCCAGCAGCACCGCGCCCACCACGGCGACGGCGGCGCCCGTGGCGGGCGATTGGAGGAGCACCACCAGGCCGGTGGCCGCAGCCGCGACGCACACGGCACCCGGCACGTCGAAGCGCTCCCGCCGGCCGCCCGTGGGGGCCGCGCGCCAGACCACCGGCAGCGCGAGCAGCCCGGCCACGGGAAGCACGAGGGTCCACCGCCAGCCGC
>JBOHGT010000033.1:0-5851 GCA_050700385.1 Pseudonocardiaceae bacterium
AGCTACAGCTACCGAAATCATTCACGACGGGAAGGCGAGCCGTGAGCCGTCGCGAGCTGCCGCCTGCGCCGGAGCCGCTGCCGGTGTCGGTGATCGACACGCACACCCACCTGGATGCCTGCGGTGCCGCCGACGCCGAAGGCGTGCGCGCCGCGCTGGACCGGGCGCAAGCCGTCGGGGTGTCCGGTGTGGTCACCGTGGCCGACGGCATGGCCGCGGCGCGCTGGGCGGCGCAGGCGTCCACCTGGGACCCGCGCGTCGTCGCCGCGGTGGCGCTGCATCCCACCCGCACCGCGAGTTTCACCGAAGCCGACGCCGCCGAGCTCGAGGACCTGGTGCGCCGGCCCCGGGTGGTGGCGGTGGGCGAGACCGGCCTGGACTACTACTGGGATTACTCCTCGCCGCATGCTCAGCGGGAGGCGTTCCGCTGGCACATCGAGCTGGCCAAGCGGGTCGGGAAGCCGCTGATGATCCACGACCGGGACGCCCACGACGACATCCTGGCGCTGCTGGACGAGGAGGGTGCGCCGGAGACGGTGATCTTCCACTGTTTCTCCGGTGACGCCGCGATGGCGCGGCGCTGCCTGGACGCCGGGTACGTGCTGTCCTTCTCCGGCACCGTGACGTTCCGCAATGCCCGCGCGCTGCGCGAGGCGGCGCTGCTGGTGCCCGACGGTCAGCTGCTGGTGGAGACCGACGCCCCGTTCCTCGCCCCGCACCCGCACCGCGGCCGGGCCAACGAGCCGGTGAACCTGCCCTACACCGTGCGCGACCTGGCGGCGCTGCGTGGCCAGGACGTGGCCGAGCTGGCGGCATCGACGAGTGCGACGGCGCAGCGGGTGCTGGGTTTCGGCGCGACCGATACCGCTCGTCGCCCCTGAATGTGTGGTGGCCGACGCGACACGGCCAGGTTGTTTGCCCTCGCCGGTACTACCCGTTACGGTCCCGTGACCGATAGCCGGGATGGGGATTCCGGGTTACGAGCACGGCGGAGGGCGGCCCGGACGGGTCCCGATAGGCCGTCGTGAGCAGTTCCGCCGCTGTCGGGACGGCGGATAGCAGCCAGGTGCGCTCTCGTACTCTCCCCTGCCCGGAAGCTCTACCCATGGACACCAGGTGACCACTCGGACGTTCGTCAAGGCTGCCACCGTCGCCATCACCCTGACCCTCACCGCAGGTACCGCTTCCGCGTTCGCCATGACCAAGACCGTCATCGTCACCGTCGACGGCGAGGAGCAGACGGTCCGCACCTTGGCCTCCACCGTGGCCGGTGCCCTGGAGTCGGCGGGGCTGCAGGCCGATGACAAGGACACCCTGGCGCCGACCTCCAGCACCGGCATCGACGACGGCAGCCGGGTCGTGCTCGAGCGCGGGCGCCAGCTCGACCTCACCGTCGACGGGCAGCAGCACCGGGTATGGACCACCGCGCAGACCATCGACGAGGCGATGCGGCAGCTGGGCATGCGGGCGCAGGGGGCGATGCTTTCAGCGGCCGACCGGTCCCGCAGGATCCCGCTCGACGGCATGGCGCTGGACGTCCGCACCGCACAGCCCGCCATGATCTACGACGGCGCCGCCCCGCCCCGGATCATCACCACCGGCGCGCCCACCGTGGCCGGCCTGCTCGCCGAGCACGGCGTCCGGCTGGGTGGTCAGGACGTCGTGGTGCCCGACCCGGCGACGCCGGTGGTCGCCGGGACACGCGTCGCGGTCACCCGGATCGGCACCCAGGAGATCCGCGAAACCCGGCCGGTGCCTCCGCCGGAGGAGCAGATCGAGGACGACGAGCTGGCGGCTGGTGAGGAGGTTGTCGAGACCGAGGGCAAGCCCGGTGAGGAAATCGTGCGGTTCCTCGTGACCACGACCAACGGGCTGGAGACCGCTCGCAAGGAGCTTGGCACCGAGGTCACCGTGGTGCCGGAGCCGAGCCGGGTCCGGGTCGGGACCAATGAGTCCGACGCGCCGGGCGTGGCTGACGGCTCGGTGTGGGACCGGCTGGCCAAGTGCGAGTCCGGCGGCGACTGGTCGACCAACACCGGCAACGGCTACTACGGCGGGCTGCAGTTCGACAAGCGGACCTGGCGGGCCAATGGCGGCGGGCAATACGCCTCCTCCCCGCACGAGGCCAGCCGCGAGGAGCAGATCGCGGTTGCCGAGAAGGTCCGCGACGGCCGCGGCGGGTACGGCGCATGGCCGTCCTGCTCGTCGCAGCTGGGCTTGAGCTGACGGCCCTGCTGGGACCGGCGGAGCTGCGACTGCTGGCCTCCCGGCTGGGCCTGCGGCCCACCAAGCGGCTCGGGCAGAACTTCGTGCACGACGCGAACACTGTGCGCCGGATCGTCGCCACCGCGGGTCTGGGTGGAGACGACGTGGTGCTCGAGGTCGGCCCCGGGCTCGGCTCGCTCACCCTGGCCCTGCTGGCCGCCGTGCCCCGCGTGCTGGCCGTCGAGATCGACCCGGTACTGGCGGGCGCGCTGCCGGACACCGTCGCGCAACGCGCGCCCGCGCAGGCCGACCGGCTGCGAGTGCTGGCCGCCGACGCGCTGCGCACCCGGCGTGACGAGCTCGTGGCGGCGGCCGGCGGCGAGCCCACCGCGCTGGTCGCCAACCTGCCCTACAACGTCGGCGTCCCGGTGCTGCTGCACCTGCTCGCCGAGCTGCCCTCGCTGCAGCGCGGGCTGGTGATGGTGCAGGCCGAGGTCGCCGACCGGCTGGCCGCGGCCCCCGGCTCCCGCGACTACGGCGTCCCGAGTGTCAAGACGGCGTGGTTCGCGCAGGCGCGCCGGGCCGGGCCGGTGCCCCGCGCGGTGTTCTGGCCGGTGCCCAACGTGGACTCCGGGCTGGTCACGCTCACCCGCAGGCCGGCTCCGTCGCCGGTGGACCGGGCGGCGGTGTTCGCCCTCGTCGACGCCGCCTTCGCCCAGCGCCGCAAGACGCTGCGCGCCGCGCTGGCAGGGTGGGCGGGCTCGGCGGTGGAGGCCGAGCGGCTGCTGCGCGTCGCAGGCGTCGACCCGTCGAGCCGTGCCGAGCAACTCGACGTCGCCGACTTCGCCCGGATCTGCGCTGCGCGCCCGTGAGTGGTTACCGGTGTTATGGCACCCGGCGCCACTCACGAGGTGGGCCATTACGCTGGGATCGTGCTCGCCGTCGTGCCGCCACCGGTCACCGTGCGCGTCCCGGCCAAGGTCAACCTGCACCTGGCCGTGGGCGACGCGCGCACTGACGGCTACCACGACCTGGTCACCGTGTTCCAGGCCCTCTCGCTCACCGACGAGGTCACCGTGGCCGCGACCGAGACGCCGGGCGTCGAGGTGCACGGCGAGGGATCCGGGGTGCTGCCCACCGACTCGCGCAACGTCGCGTGGCGCGCCGTGCTCGCCCTCGCCGAGCACGCCGGGCGGGCGCCCGACGTCCGCGTGGTGCTGCGCAAGGGCATCCCCGTCGCGGGCGGGATGGCCGGCGGTAGCGCGGACGCCGCGGGCACGCTGGTCGGGTTGGCCGGGTTGTGGCGGCTGGAACTCGGCCGCGAGGAGATGGCCGCGCTGGCCGCGTCACTGGGCAGCGACGTCCCTTTCGCGCTGCACGGCGGCACCGCGCTGGGCACCGGCCGGGGCGAGCAGTTGGTACCGGTGCTGGCCCGGCACACCTTCCACTGGGTCGTCGCGCTGGACCGGCGAGGACTGTCCACCCCGAACGTCTACAGTGAGCTGGACCGGCTGCGCGACCACGGCTCCCCGCCGTCGCGGCTGGGCCCGCCGGAGCCGCTGCTGGAGGCACTGGCCTCGGGTGACCCCCGCCAGCTGGCGCTGCTGCTGGGCAACGACCTGCAGGCCGCCGCGGTGTCACTGCGACCGGCACTGCGCCGCACGCTGCGGGCCGGGGTCGACGCAGGCGCGCTCGCTGGCATGGTGTCCGGCTCCGGCCCGACCTGCGCATTCCTGTGCGCCGGCGCCGACGCTGCGGTCCGGGTCGCCGCCGAGCTCGCAGGCGCCGGGGTGTGCCGTACCGTGCGGGTCGCGAGCGGCCCGGTACACGGCGCCCGGGTGGTCGAGGAGCCCCGTCCCGTCCCGCCGCCCCCCGAGCCCATGGCGCACGCCTGATGGCCGGATCGTGACGATCCGGACGTAAGCTCGGAACTCGTGAGCAGGTTCCTGCAGACATTGCTGGCCGCCGCGGCGCCGGACTCGCCGACCCGGTCGCAGCGGGGCATCACGACGGGTGAGCCGGCCGCGCCGGTGTGGCACAGCTGGAGCGAGGTGCATGAGCAGGCGCAGCGGGCGGCCGGGGCGCTGGTCAGGAGTGGGCTGCGTCACGGTGACGCCGTGGCGGTGCTGGCCGTGGACCCGGAGCTCGTCGCTCCCGCCGTGCAGGGTGTCTGGCTGGCCGGCGGTAGCGTCACGATGCTGCACCAGCCCACCGCGCGCACCGATCTCGCCGCGTGGGCGCAGGACACCGTCACCGTGCTGCGCATGATCGGCTCCGAGCTGGTGCTGCTGGGCGCACCCTTCGAGGCGCTGGCCCCGGTGCTCGACGAGCACGGCATCGGCTACCGCATGCTGGTGGAGCTCGATTCCGGGGAGCCGCTGGCCGAGCCGGTTCCGGCAGGCGAGGACGACACCGCGCTGCTGCAGCTCACCTCGGGCTCCACCGCCGAGCCGAAGGCGGTACGGATCAGCCACCGCAACCTCTACGCCAACATGACGGCGATGGCGCGGGTCGCCGCGCTGGACCCCGGGTCGGACGTGCTGGTGTCCTGGCTGCCGCTGTTCCACGACATGGGCATGGTCGGCTTCCTCACCGCCCCGATGACGCTCGGGATCGAGCTGGTCAAGGTCACCCCGGTCGACTTCCTCACCGCGCCGTTGCTGTGGGCCGAGCTGATCAGCCGCTACGGCGGCACCGTCACCGCGGCGCCCAACTTCGCGTACGCGCTGCTGGGCCGCCGGCTCGCCGGTGCCGCCGAAGGCACCGACCTGCGGCTGGACACGCTGCGGTTCGCGCTCAACGGCGCCGAGCCGATCGAGCCCGCCGCGGTGCGGTCCTTCACCGAGGCCGGCCGGCGCTTCGGCCTGAACCCGCGCTGCGTGGTGTGCGCCTACGGGATGGCCGAGGCGACGCTCGCGGTGTCGTTCGCGCCCGTGGGCGGCGGGATGCAGGTCGACACCGTCGACGCCGACGCGCTGGAGGAGCAGCGCCGGGCAGTACCGATGGGCCGGTCGGGGCAGTCCCGCTCCTTCCCGCTGCTCGGGCCGCCGCTGCCCGGTATCGAGGTCCGGGTCGTCGATCAGCGGGGTTGCCCGCTGCGCGACCGCGATGTTGGCCGGATACAGCTGCGGGGCGAGTCCGTGACCTCCGGGTACCTCACCGTCGAAGGGCCGCGGTCCACACCGGACGCGGACGGATGGCTGGACAGCGGTGACGACGGGTACCTCGTGGACGGTGAGGTCGTGGTGTGCGGCAGGCGCAAGGACGTCATCATCATGGGCGGGCGCAACGTGTACCCCACCGACATCGAGCGCGCGGCGTCCCTCGTGGACGGCGTGCGCGCGGGCAACGTCGTCGCGGTGCGCATCGACGCCGGCGCGCGGCGCGAGTCGTTCGTGGTGGCAGTGGAGTCCGGCCGGGCCGGGGACGTCGAGGCCGAGCGGGAGATCCGCCGCGACGTCGCGTCACGGGTGGTCGACGCGGTCGGCCTGCGCCCCGGCGCGGTCGTGGTGCTGCCGCCGTCCGTACTGCCCAAGACCCCGTCAGGCAAGCTGCGGCGCGCCGCCGCAGCCGAGCGGATCGCCCCGCTGCTCACCCCCTGACCCCGGCGTGTTCGCCGATCCGGCACGGTGTGTTGGCCCAACAC
>JBOHGT010000034.1:0-21351 GCA_050700385.1 Pseudonocardiaceae bacterium
GCTCCAGCAGCCGGTCCAGGAACGCGACCTGCCCGGACACGAGCTTAACCCTCGCCGTCGCGCAGTCGACCCACTCCGCCCGGTCCACCTCGGGAAAGCTGCGGATCACGCCCGACCCCCTCGGCCACTCCATCTCGAACTCGTTGCTCCGCACGCTCGTGGTGTCGAAGCCGGTCTCCACCGCGTAGACGGTGATCCTCTTGCCACTGGGTTGCCTGATCGTGCCGAGCGAGACGTGCTCGCCGGCAGGCAAGGGCGACCCCATCTCCTCGCGGAACTCGCGCGCCGCAGCGACGTCCGGATCGTCGCCCTCCTCGTACTCGCCCTTCGGGATCGACCAGCCGCGCTCGTCCTTCCTCGCCCAGAACGGCCCGCCCATGTGTGCGATGAGCACCCTCAGCACACCGTCGTCCACCTGGTAGAGCAGGGTGCCCGCGCTCTGGACCATGTCGCTCCTCTCCCGCCGTCGCCCAGCGGTCCCGTCGCGGCTACGTGACGGGCTCGATCGCGGTCGGGTACGAGCGCGTCGCGGCCCGGCGCGCGCTGGCACTCTAGAAGGGCGGCGGCTCCTCGTGTCGATCGGGCGCCGGTGGTGGTTGGGCCTCGGGCGCCGGTGGCGGTTCGTCCCAGATGGGCTGATCGTCGTCGACGGTCATCGCGGGCAGGGGTGGTGGCCAGTTCCCTGGCAGGGGATCGGGCAGTGGTTCGATGATGCGCGGCGGTGTCACCTCATAGCGGTGCCCGAGGCGGCTGGTCCAGATGAAGCGCCCCGGTTCGGGTTGTTCCAGCGACCAGCCGCCCTCGTCTTTCAACCGGTGGTCGTGCCTACACAGACCGCCGAGGTTGATCTCGATGGTCCGCCCGCCGTGGCCATGGGGAAGCGTGTGGTCGATGTCGGCGCCGCGTGCGGTGGCGCGACAGGGTGGGAAGTGGCAGGTGCGGTCCCGGATCTGCAGGTGGCGGCGTAGCGCGGCGCCGGGTAGACGGCGGTCGGCGTCGTGGGCGAAGCGGTCGGGGTCCGCGGTCCGGTACTGGAGGTCGAGGTCGGCGACCACGCTGGCCCAGTGCCCCAGCGAGGCGGGGTCGGTGGCCAGCTCGGTGAGTAGGGCGGCGTGCACATGCACCTCGACGAGGTCGCCGATGTTGCGGCCGCGACCCCGCGCGCCGGTGGGTCGGGCGCGGGTGGTCCCGCTGTGCAGCAGGTGTCCCTGGCCGTCGACGACGGCGAACCACCACTGGGCGCGATGCAGGGTGGCGGCGAGGTCGCGGGCGAGCTCGGCGTGCACCGGGCCCCACCCGGCCAGCTCGCCGGGGTAGCGGTCGTGCCCGAGCAGCGTGGACAACCGCACCCGCAGCTCCATCCCCCCGCCGCGGCGCCCGGTGCTGGCCGCGCTGGTCTCGTCGGGATCACCGCCGGCGCTGCCCGCGCCGGTGCCGTCCGCGGCGCTGCCATCCACATCGTGGCCCGCGGGGCCGTTCTCGGTGGAGTCGTCGGTGTCGTCGGTGTCGTCCGTGCCGGTTGCGTCGGTGTTGTCGGAGCCGTCGGGGTGTGGGATGGGTGGCGAGCAGGAGCCCGACGATGGTCGTGTCGTCGAGGCCGGTGTAGGTGCCGTCGATCATCCCGAGGTAGAGGTCGGCGCGCAGGTGATCAATCGGGTCGGGATGCCCCGCGCGCTTCGCGGCCTTGGCGAGGGCGTCGATGTGGGCGCTGGCGACCGCGACCCGGTCGACGGGCAGGTTCAGCCCTGACAGGTTCGCTGATCCGTCCCGGTTGCGGTACCCGATCACCCGGCGCTCGCCGACCGCCTCGGCGTAGCGGCGCCGCGCCCAGTCGGGGTCGATCGCGATGGCGAGCTTCTTGATCTGCTCGATGAGCTGCCCGGTGGTCAGCTCGCCCACCCGGGGAAGGAGGCGGTCACAGATCGCGCGTGCCTGCGCGTCGGTGAGGTCGCTGGTCCACTCGGAGAGCACCCGGGCGCGCGGCTCGTCGCACACCCCGGCGTCGATCGCGGCGTACACCGCGGGCAGCCGGGCCAGCAGGTCGTAGGCGAGCCCGAACTGGGCGTCGGTGCCCCGGCGAGTCCACACCAGCGCGGCGCGGATCTCGTCGGTGGAGAACTCATCCGGCACCGCCATCCGGGGCAGCCCGTCGGCGGGGCCGATCCCGCACAGTCCGACCTCGACCAGGGTGGCCATCAACCGGGCCCGCTCGTGGTTGACCTGCCGGTACCGGGCTTTCAACACCTCCACGCAATCGAATCCCGACAGGCGCGACACGTCGATCCCGGCAAGCACGCGCGACAACTCCGGACCCGGCGGGATGTCCGCCAGATCGGGAGGAATCAGCTGTCGCTCGACCACGAGAACGACGCTACAACCCACCCCCGACAGAAATGGGCCGCACGCCCGGCGAGTGCGCCCAACTTTTCGAGAAAGGATGGGCCGCCTCCGGCGCCGGCGAACCGACCGACCGCGACCGAGAGACACAACTCCATCGTCTCCACGACGCGCGAGCGCAGGTGCACTGGCCACGCATATCATCGTCTCGGTCGGATGGTTGGGCATCGTGGCCGCCAAGGTGGTCCTCGGGGTCGCCGCCGTGACGTCCAACGACGCCGCCGCGGTCGGCCTGTACCTGTCCATGGAAGCGCTGAACGTCGCATTCCCCCCGGTGGCAATCGGTACCATCGTCACCGGCGTCTTGCCGTCGCTGGGCACGAAGTGGGGGCTGCTCCAGCACTACTGGGTCACGACGAAACTCGTGTTGACCGTGGGAGTGATCGTGACGGCGGTCCAGCTCGGCGACCGTTTCGTCCGGCAGTCCATGCCCGCGATGCCCGGCAGCGCGATGGGCGACGGCACGATCCTGGGCGTCGTATCGGCGCCGATGACTCTGCTGCTCTCGCCGGCACCGGCATCCCCACCGCTAGCGTGCGTCCCGCACTCGGACCAGTCCCCACAGGCCTTCGGTCAGGGCCCAGCGCAGCACACCGGTGCGGTAGGCGTAATCGCCCGGTTCACCGGCGGTGAACCGCAGGGTGCGCACGCTTCCGGTGGACAGCCCGCCGATCGCGCCGACCCGTGGCGCTTCGAGGTGGTCCTCCATGGGCCAGGTCTGGCCGTGGATGCCGAAGCCGTGGTTGCGGGGCCGGTCGGCGGCCACTACCAGGTGCAGCCGCACCGCCTCGCCGGGCGAGCACTCCAGCAGCGGCGTGCCGGGGTGGTCGACGGCCAGCGAGGGCCGGGCGGGCAGCAGGTGAGCACTTCGGTAGTTCAGCGCCTTCTGCCCGGAGTCCTCGGGCTCGTCCTCGAGATCGCGGACGGGCTGGGTGAGGTCCCCGTCGTGGTAGAGCCGTAGCCCATCCTGCAGCAACAGCACCAGCTCCCGCTCGCGGGCGCCGCCGCGGTGACGCAGCAGCGCCTGCTCCCCCACCCAGCGGGGTCGCCCGGTGCGCGGGTCGCGCGGCGTCGTCCCCCGCGGTTCGACGACCAGCGCCCCGACCAGGCCGCGGTGGCGGTGGGTGCGCACATCGGCCCGGTCGGACAGCAGCACCGGTCCGGGGGTGTCGGCGTACCAGCGATAGGTGATGCACTGCCCGGGCTTGACGGTGCCGTCCGGGTTGCGGCCGACGTTCGCGCCGTCGCTGGTCCGCACGTCGTAGCGCAGCAGCCCGGCGTGCAGCGAGACCCGCTCGGAGATCTCCCGGCCGCCGGGGTCGTCCTTGGCCGGCAGCGGCGGGTCGAACTCGCTGGGCTCACCGGGTCCGGGCAGCTCGTTGGACAGCGTGACCTCGACCCACTCGCCGGCCCGGGCCCGCAGCACCAGCGGTTCGCCGGCCGGCGCGCCGTCCACCTCGTAGACGACGCCCCGCGGGTCGGAACGCCCCGCGCTGTAGCGGATCTCGGCATACCGCGCCCGGACCTGGTAACGCCGCGCCTTGCGGGGGTCGAACGGCGGCAACGCCTCCCGGCCGAACGCCCCGGGCAGCGGCGGCAGGTCGTCGCGCACGGCGTCGTGCAGCCGGAACAGTCCCCAGCAGCCGAGCCAGGTGTCGTCGTTGGACGCGAAGCTCCACAGGTAGTCGCCGGGCCCGTGCGCCTCGTCGACGTGGAAGCTGAACGCCTCGGAGATCCCGATGGTCTGCTGGTCCCGCAGTGGCGAGCGCGGGTCGTCGCGCCACGCCCGCCACCGCAGCCCGTGCACGAGGAAGCTGTGCTGCTCCTCGTGTGAACCCTGGTAGAGCCGGATCCGGATCTCCTCACCGGGGTAGGCCGGCAGGATCGGTGTCCCCGGGTCGCCGTGCACGTCGCTGGAGAACCAGTCGGCCGGGTCGCCGCGCCGCTCGTGCAGCGGCTCGCAGCGGTAGTCGACGGCCATCACACCCTGATCGTCGAGCTCGCCGGGAAACGCCGGCGGGTTGATCGGCTCCGCCGGCTCGCCATGGCCGTGCTCGAACAGCGGCACGAAGTCGGCCACGCCGAGCACCTGCTCCCGGAACGCGGTCCCGTCGGGCAGGGACACGACGGCCTGGGTGGCGTTGGCGGCCTCGCGGCCGTGGTCGGCCGGGTCCAGCCACTCCGCGCCCTCCGGTTCGGCGATCAGGCAGCCGAACAGCCCGTGGCGCTGCCGCTCGTTGGCGAGCAGGTGGTCGTGGAAGAAGACCGTCCCGAACTCCTCGTCGCAGTACCACCGGTAGATCCAGGTGTTGTAGCGCGCGTGGTCCTCGGGCCCGGCGTCCGCGGTGGTGGTGCCGGACAGGTAGTTCCAGCCGACGCTGGCGCCGTCGGAGACCAGCGGGTCGAACTTCACCAGGTGCACGTGCAGCCCGCACTCGGGCTGGAACGGCAGCACCGGGTCGAACGCCGTCTCCTCGTGGCAGCCGGGCGGCAGCGCGTTGGTCAGCGACAGCTCGACGATCTCGCCCTTGCGGGCGCGGATCGCGATGGGCTGCACCTGTCGGCTGCCGTCAGCCAACTGCTGCTGGAACGCCTCGACGCCGCCGGCCTCGTCGATCTCCTGGGCCAGCACGTAGAACACGCCGCGGTGGTCGTGCCAGCTCGTGCCGTGCCCGTGGTCCCCGCCGCTGCTGCGGAAGTAGTGGATCGTGCCCTGCAGCACCACCAGGTCGTAGCGGCGCACCGGCGCGCGGGGGTCGAGGGTCACCTTGGTGAAGGCCTCGCCCGGCTGCGGGTCGTCGCAGAACGCGGCGCGCTCCAGATCGGTCGGCTCGCGGCCCATCCCCTCGGGCATCAGCGGGGTGCGGGGAGGGCGCGGCGAGCGCTGCGGGAACTCCCCGGCGATGAAACCGGGGAAACCGGGGCGCTGGGCCGTCGGCGCCGGTGGCGCGTCGTGGCCCGGCAGCGGCTGCAGCGCGGCGATCGGGATGCCGTCGGGGTAGTGCGCGGTGCCGTCCTGGGCGACGTCGAACACCCGCCACATGCCCCACATCCCGGAGTGGAAGTGCGGGTAGAGGTGGCAGTGCCAGATGATGTCGCCGGTCGCCCGCTGGACGGATCCGGCGCCACCGATCGGCTCGATCGTGAAGGCCTGCTGCGGGCTGATCGTGATCGAGTCGATGATCGGTGAGCGGTCGTTGCCCGGCACCGCCCGCCACTGGTGCAGGTGCAGGTGGAAGACGTGGGTCTCCTTCACCCCGGCATGCACCAGCCGGATCCGGGCCCGATCCCCCGGGTACGCGCGCAGGATCGGCGTGGCCGGGTCACCGAACAGCCAGGAACTGTGGTGCTGCTCCTCGCCGACGATCGCGTCGCGCACCGGGTCGATCTTCCCCTCGGCGAGCAGCCGCTCGAAGGCCAGCGACCGCCAGCCCATCGGCTCGGTGCGGTAGCTCATCAGCATCATCGAGTCGTGCACGGGCACGGCGCCGTGCCCGGAACCATGGTCGGCGCCGTGCCCGTGCTCGCCGAACACCGGCGCCAGCCGCTCCCCTTCGGCGGCTGGCGCGTGGGTGTGCGGGCCGGGACGCTCGCACTCGAAGCTCGGGTGCGGCGGGTCCATCGGGTTGTCGTTGGGTGTCTCGTCCTGCATGAACACCGCGTACTCGCGGAAGCTCGGCTCGCCGGGCACGTGCACGTCGGCGTAGAGGCCGTCGTGGAGCGGCTCGCCGGTGACCGGGTCGGTCCAGGTGGCGTCCGCGGGCTCGACGATCAGCGCGCCGAACAGGCCGTGCGCCTGCGATCCGTCCTCGCTGCCGCGCAGGTCGGCGAGGTCGCCGAAGAAGAACACGCCCTCGGTGTCGCACTGCCAGACATAGCGGCGGCGACCCCCCGGCCCCACCGCAGAGTCCGGGTTACGCCCGACCGCGCCGCCGTCCGCCTGCTGCACGTCGTAGCCGACGCCCTGCGGGTGGATCCCCGCCCACTGCCGCAGCTCGTTGCGGAACCGCACCACGACCCGCTCGCCGGCGCGGGCCCGCAGCACCAGCGGGCGCACCAGCGGGTGCGGCTCGGGAAGCCGCTCCGGCTCCTCGACGGGGTTCGGGAACGGGTCCGGCCAACCGTCCCGGACCGCTCGCAGCTCGTCCTCGTGCTCGGCGAGCGTGTAGATCATCCCGTTCCGGTCGTGATCGCCATAGGTGTCGTAAGCGATCGGCACCTGCAGCGCGACGACGTCGTAGGTTCTCGTGGCCACGAAAGAGACTCCTCACCCTCGGGTAGGAGCAGCGTCACGCTGCGCGGTTTCTGATCGCTTTCCGCGCGGTTGTCAGGACGCTTCCCGCTCGACACTGCGGTACAGCTCGACGTCGCGCTTGCGGGGACGCCCGCGGGGGCGCTTGCGCGGGAGCACGACGCCGTGATGGAAGATCTCGCCACCCCAGACACCGTAGGATTCCCGTCGCGCCAGCGCACCGGCCAGGCACTCGGCACGGACCGGGCAGCCGCGGCAGAGCTGCTTGGCGCGTTCCAGGTCTGCGGGTGCTTCGGCGAACCACAGATCGGGATCGTGGGTCCGGCACGGCTGCTCCAACCCGTTGTCGAGCGCGGCGTCCAGCAGCATCGCGATCTCGGCCGTGCTCGGCCCGTGCAGTGCCATCGTGGTGGCGACGTCGGTTTCGGTGTCCAGTGTGGCGTGGGCGGTGGACAAAGCGCTTCACTCCTCGGACGATCGCGGCTGCATGGCCTGGGCTCCGGCTGCCGCTCCGGCACACCGGTGCCCGCGCACTCGTAGCGTCACAGGGGCCGGTTTCCACCCGCTTTCCTCTTGTTCTCTGTTGCGCCGAGGGCCGCAGCGCGCGCTTGACTACCCTACCCCCCTAGGGTATAAACGAAGCGACCCACACTGGAGGTGACAGCAATGAACGACGCAGCTCGATCGGCGCGTGAGCTGACCCGGCAGGCGGTCTCGGCGACGGCGCACTGCCTCACCGGCTGCGCCATCGGCGAGGTGCTGGGGATGATCATCGGTACGGCGTTGGGGTGGTCCGACGTGGCCACCATCGTCCTGGCGATCGTGCTGGCCTTCGTGTTCGGCTACTCGCTGACGCTCGGCCCGGTGCTGCGCGCCGGGGTCGGCCTGGCCGCTGCGCTGCCGATCACGCTGGCCGCCGACACGCTGTCCATCACCGTCATGGAGATCGTCGACAATGCGGTCCTGCTGATCATCCCCGGCGCCATGGACGCCGGCGTGGTGAGCTGGCTGTTCTGGACCAGCCTCGCCGTCGCGCTGGCCGTGGCGTTCGTGCTCACGGTCCCGGTCAACCGCTGGCTGATCGCACGGGGCAAGGGACACGCCGTCGTGCACGAGTTCCACCACGGCGCCGCAGCCCACTCCGACTGAACGTCTCACCGCTCCCGGATACCTACCCGGTAGGTGCGCAGCCAGGCGTCGATGTCGAGCAGGTAGGCGAGCCCGATCCGGCCGTGCGGTCCGACCGCGCCGCTCGGTGAGCCGCTCGCCGGCGCGGTCTCGCCGCGCTCGATCGCGGCCCACAGCCTGGCCCGGTCGACGAGGTCGAACAGCGGCGCCTGCGGGTCGGCGATCACCTCCCGCATCCGGGCCTGGATCGCGTCGCCGTACGAGGTGTCCCGGCTGGCCGGGTAGGCGCTCTTGGGCCGCCACGCGACCTCGGCGGGCAGCAGGTCGGCGACGGCGTGACGCAGCAGACCCTTCTCGATGCCGCCGGCGGTCTTGAGTTCCCAGGGAACGTTCCAGAGGTATTCCACGAGCCGGTGGTCGCAGAACGGCACCCGCACCTCGAGACCGACGATCATGCTCATCCGGTCCTTGCGGTCGAGCAGGAGCGGGAGCTCGCGGGTGAAATCGAGGTAGCAGATCTCCCGTAGCCGCCGCGCGCGGCCGGTCTCGCCGTCGAGACGGGGGACCTCGGCCAGCGCCTCGGCGTAGCGCTGCGCCTCGTACTCCGCGGGACGGATCTGCTGCCGGACCTCGTCGCGGAGCAGCTCGGCCGGCTTCGCCGCGCGGTGGAACCACGGGAACGTGGCGGCGGCGAGCACGTCCTCGTCGCGGTACCACGGGTAGCCGCCGAAGACCTCGTCGGCCGACTCCCCGGACAGCGCGACGGTGGAGTGCCGCGCGACCTCGTGGAACAGCAGGTACAGCGAGATGTCGAAGTCGCCGGTGCCGGGCAGGTCACGGGCACGCAGCGGGATGCCGGCCGCCCGCACCAGGTCGGCCGTGTCCAGCTCGATGGGCGTGTGCGGGGTGCCGACATGATCCACCATGCGGCGCACGTACGGGCCGTCGAGGCTGGGGCGGATCGGGCTTGGCCGGAAGTCGGCCTCGCTGCCGCGGAAGTCCACCGAGAAGCTGGCGATCTTGCCGTGGCCCTGCCTTTCCCGGGTGCTGGCGGCAAGTGCGGTGAGCGCACTGGAGTCGACCCCGCCGGAGAGCAGCGTGCACAGCGGCACGTCGCTCACGAGCTGGCGCTCGACGGCGTCCTCGAGCAGGGCCCGCACGGTGGCCACCGTGGTCTCCAGGTCGTCGCGGTGCGGGCGGCTCTCCAGCTGCCAGTAGCACGACTCCCGCAGTCCGGACCGGCTCACCCGCAGCAGGCGACCCGGCCGCAGCTCCCGCAGCCCGCGGAAGACCCCGTGCCCGGGGGTGCGGGCGAACACCGCGAAGAGCTCGGCGATGCCCTCGCCGTCGATCTCGCGGGTGACCAGCGGGTTGGCGAGGATCGCCTTGGGTTCGGAACCGAACAGCAGGCCGGTCGGCAGCTCGGTGTAGTACAGCGGCTTGATCCCGAGCCGGTCGCGGGCCAGCAGTAGCTCCTCGGTGCGGGTGTCCCAGATCGCGAAGGCGAACATGCCGTTCAGCCGGGACACGCACCCGGCTCCCCACTCCAGGTAGGAACGCAGCAGCACCTCGGTGTCCGAGCGGGTGCGGAAGGTGTGGCCACGGGCCCGCAGCTCGGTCCGCAGCTCCCGGAAGTTGTAGATCTCCCCGCTGAACGTCACGACGGCGACCGGGTCCCGCACGTCCGGCGCGGCCATCGGCTGGGCGCCACCCTCGATGTCGATGACCGCGAGCCGCCGGTGCCCCAGCGCCACCCGCGAGGCGATCCAGCGGCCTTCGTCGTCCGGACCCCGGCACGCCATCGTGGCGGTCATCGCCTGGACGACCTGCCGCTGCCCGGTCAGGTCCCGGTCCCAGTCGACCCATCCCGTGATCCCGCACATCTGTGTCTCCTCGCTGGACTGTCACGCCTGGGTCGGCCCAGCGTTGCGGTGAGCGGTTTCAGCCCTCTTTCTTGCCGGCGTGTGCTGCGCCGGACGGTCGGGGTTCTCGGCGATACTGCGCGGCAACCCGGGAAAGGGCGGCAACCGAGAGAGGAGCACGCGATGGGGATGCGCAACCAGCAACGGCGGGCGGCGAAGGCGAAGCGACGGGCTCGCCGCCGCGTCGACGGCCCACCGCCGGCGGGTGGGTGGTCGCCACCACCCGGTGGGTGGTCGCCACCACCTGGTGCACCGGCCGCGCCGACCCCGCCGGACTCGGAAGAGATCGCGATATTGCTGTTCGGTGCGGTGCATGCTCACCTGACCGGCGACTCGAGTGCGGTGCGGGCCACTGCGGCGATGCTGGCCGGTGAGCGCCCGGGCGCGGTGGACACCGTGGTGCAGACTGCGCTGTCTCGGATGGTCCGCGAGGCGTGGACGGGCGGCTGGCTGCCCTACGACCTGCACCAGACCGCCCTGCGCCAGCTCGATGCGGTCGCGGCCGGCTACGTCGTCGACGCCATCGCCGCGGAGGCGCAGCAGTACGCGGCGGCGACGGTGCACCAGCGGTGGGCCGACCAGCTCCGGCAGATCGACGCCACGGTGTGGTGGCAGCCGGGTGCCTCTCATCTCGCGCAGTGGGCGGAACACCAGCGGCTCGGCCGGACCGAGGCACTCGTCACCGTGATCGAGGTCCTGGGGATGCTCAGCTCGCTGCCGGTGCTGCCTCGGATCCTGCCGCTGCCCGGCAGCGCGCCCGTCGGCGCCGCGAGGCCGTCGCGGCGCGGGGTGGACCAGAAGGTGCTCAGCCGGGTCCGCGCGCTGCTGTCCAAGGCGGAGTCGACCGGTTTCCCCGAGGAGGCCGAGGCGCTGTCGGCCAAGGCACAGGAGCTGATGAGCCGCTACGCCCTGGAGCATGCGGTGCTCGACGCCGAGCAGGGCACTGACCCCGAGCCCGCGACCGCGCGGCGGCTGTGGCTGGACAACCCGTACGTCGGGGCGAAGGCGCTGCTGGTGAATGCGGTCGCCTCGGCGAACCGCTGCCGGACGATGCTCTACGAGAAGATCGGGTTCATCACCGTGCTCGGCGACGAGGTTGATCTGGAGATCGTCGAGGTGCTCACCACCTCGCTACTGGTGCAGGCGACCAAGGCGATGCTGGCCGGTGGGAGCCGGGTCAGCCGCACCGGGCAGTCCCGCACCCGTTCCTACCGGCAGTCGTTCCTGGTCTCCTACGCCACCCGGATCGGTGAGCGACTGTCCACCGCGACCGAGGAGGCCATGACGGGCGGCTGCGGCGACGCGGCGGTCGACACCGACCGGCTGCTGCCCGTGCTCGCCGCCCGCGAGCGCGTGGTCGACGACCTGTTCGAGACGATGTTCCCGCACACCGTGCAGCGGTCGGTCTCGGTCAGCAATGCCGAGGGTTGGTACGCCGGCCGCGCGGCTGCCGATCTCGCCGTCCTCGACACCCACCGCCCGCTCGACGCCCGCACCGGCTGACTAACTCGAGTTGCCTTCGGCCACCGCATCGTCGATGTGCACGTAGGGCGTGACACTGCCCATCCGCTTCCAGTGCTCGTCGTTGCCGACGACCACAGCCACCGCCAACAGTGCCGTCGCGCAGATCAATGCGTCAGGGGTACGAAGACCGTGCTCGGCCCGGAGAGCCGCCGCACGCTCGGCGACTGCAAGATCCACCGGCACGACGGTGCACAGCAGGCTCACGAAGAGGCGCACTGCGGCCTCCGCCTCACGGTCCCCAGCACGGAACGGTTTGGTCAGCAGTTCGGTCACCGTAACCGTCGAGACTACGAGATCGACAGTACCCGCCTCGGCCGCGCGGACCACCGGGAGCAGCACCGCGCAGCGTGGATCGACGGCCGGGCGCCGTACGTGTGGTCATTTTTCCACGCGGCGCCCCGTTCTCTGTTGCGTGGCCCGTGTTGTGCTTCTCGGTGGAAGCACCCATCGAGACCTGGTCGAACCGCGCCACCTTCGGACTGGAGTTGGCCCACGAGGAGCAGGGGTGCGCGAGGGCATGCTGCGCACCCCCGGCGACCCTGGCGCCGGCGCTGCCGTCCAGCTCCTCGTCCCGCTGGGCCCGCGGTCCACCATCGCGAAGTTCCAGCGAATGTGCGTCATCCGCGACGCCCTTCGACGCGGCGTAGCCGGTCGAGCACCCCGGGACCGGTAAGCGTAGGAATCGACTCCCGCACCTGCTGCAGGCAGCCGACGACCGCTGCAGCAGATCGGTCAGCGTCGCGGTCACGGCACTGCCGCTTGTAACGTTTCCCCCACCTGGAGCGATTATCAGATTGACGGCACCCGGAGCGCGCGGCCATCCGCCGAAATGCTGTTCCCCGTTTCTTTTCCTCGAGAGGATCCTCGCATGCCTGTGTTTCGTGCTGCTTTCGTCGCGGCGTCCACCTCGGCGGTTGCCGCTGCATTGTTCATCGGGATGTCCGGTACCGCGCTGGCGGCCCAGGATCTGGATTGCGGCGATTTCGCCACGCAGCAGGAGGCCCAGGCGGTACTCGACTCCGACCTGTCGGACCCGAACGGTCTGGACGGCGACGGCGACGGCATCGCCTGCGAGTCGCTGCCCTCCGGCACGACTCCGGAATCGCCCCAGGTGCCGCTGCCGCCGGTTCCCGCGCAACCCCCCGCGCCGGCCGCACCGGAGCCGGCGCTGCCGGCTACGCCGCTGCCGGACCGGGACTGCCCCGACTTCGACTCGCAGGCCGAGGCGCAGGCGGCACTCGACGCCGACCCCTCCGACCCCGAGCGGCTCGACGCCAACGGCGACGGCGTGGCGTGCGAGTCATTGTTCGGCGCGGACGACGGTGACCAGCAGGTCGGTATCCACCCTGTCGGCGGTGTCGCAACCGGTGGCCGTGACGAGCTTTCCAGCAGCGAGAACGGCGTCGCCGGACTGCTCCTTGCCGGGTTGGTCGGGGCCGGGGCGGTCGCCGGCGTGCGTCGCGCGCAGCGGCGCTGACCGGTGCCCACACGATCCGACCGGTGCGGTGGCCGCGGCGGGTTCGCCGCGGCCGTCGCCGCCGTGCTGGCGGCGCTGCTGCTCGTCGCATGCTCGTCGGCCCGATCGCCGGATGAGCCGGGTCCGCCCACTGCGGTGGACGTGCCGGCGTCGGCTGTACCTGCTGTGCCGCCCCGACCGATCCTCGCGGAGTCGCTGCCGGCGTCCGAACCCCTGTCGGTGGAGATCCCCGCCATCGGAGTCTCGACCGATGAGTTGATCGCGCTGGGATTGACCGGGGATGGTGCACTGGAGGTGCCAGGCGACGCCGTCACCGCGGGATGGTTCGACCTGAGCCCGACGCCGGGTGAGATCGGGCCCTCGGTGATCGCCGGTCACGTCGACTACGCATCCGTGCCGGGGGTGTTCGTCCGGCTGCACGAAATGCGTTCCGGGGACACCATCACGGTCCACCGGATTGACGGGAGCAGCGCGGTCTTCACGACCTATCAGATCGATCGCTACCCGAAGTCCGCATTTCCCACTGAAAAGGTATACGGGGATACCGAAACACCTCAGCTGCGGTTGATCACCTGTGGCGGGAGCTTCGACGACGCGTCGGGCGAGTACGTCGACAACGTGGTCGTATTCGCCCGGCTGACGAGCGCGTACTGGCGGTAGGACGCGCCCCTCGGGCGCCCGCCGCCGTGTTCCTGACGCCATAAGCGCACTTGTGGTGGTTCTAGGTGAAGTCAGAACCACCACAAGTGCGCTTATGGCGCAGGCGAGCGGGCGCGGGACATCTCACAGCACCTGGGCGGCCGCGTCGATCGCGCGGCGAACGCCGTCGGCGTCCACGTCGTGGTGGGTGACGGCGCGGACCACGTCCGGTCCGAGCGGCCCCATCCGCACGCCGTGCTCGGCCTCGAGCCGGGTGCAGAACCCGGCGGCGTCGTCGAGGCCGAACACCACGATGTTCGTCTCGACCGCCGCCGGGTCGAGCGTCACGCCGGGCAGGTCGGCCAGCCCCTCGGCGAGGGTGCGGGCATTGGCGTGGTCCTCGGCGAGTCGCTCGACGTGGTGGTCCAGCGCCCACAGGCAGCCGGCGGCGACGATGCCCGCCTGGCGCAGCGCCCCACCCAGCATCTGCTTGTAGCGCCACGCCTCGTCGATGAGCTCGGCACTGCCGGCGAGCACCGCACCGACGGGTGCGCCGAGGCCCTTGGTGAAGTCGATCCACGCGGTGTCGAACCCGCGCACCCACTCGGCGGCGGACACCCCGGAGGCCACGACGGCGTTCATCAACCGCGCCCCGTCGAGGTGGGCCCGCAGCCCGTGCCGCGCGGCGACGTCGAGCACACTGCGGAGCTGCTCGGGCGGCCACACCCGACCGCCGGCGAGGTTGGTCGTCTGCTCCACGCACACCAGCCGGGAGCGCGGCTCGTAGCGGTCCCCCGGCGGGAACAGCGCAGCCTCCAGCGCTCCGGCGGTGAACATGCCGCCCTCGCCGTCCACCGGCGAGAGCACCGCACCGGACAGCGCGGCGGGCCCGCCCGCCTCGGCGACGATCGGGTGCGAGGACGGGTGCAGGTGCACGGCGTCACCCCCGGGCCGCACGTGCACCCGGATGGCGATCTCGTTGCACATGGTGCCCGAGGGCAGGAACATCGCCGACTGCATGCCGAGCAGCTCGGCCACCCGCGCGCACAGGGCGTTGACCGTCGGGTCCTCCCCGAGCTGCTCGTCGCCGACCTCGGCGGCGGCCATCGCCGCGCGCATCGCGTCGACGGGCCTGGTCTGGGTATCGGAGTACAGATTGACGAGCACGGTGACGCAGGCTATGCGGCCTCAGCGGCCCGTGTCGTCTCGCCACCGGGCCAGCCGTCCGTGGCGATGGACGGCCCGGATCCGCTGCTCGGCGGCGAGCCGCTGCTCCGGGATGGTGAACACCAGCAGCACGTCGCCCTCCTGCAGCCGGGTGGAGGGCTGCGGCGCGGAGGTGGCGCCATCGCGCACCAGCAGGCCGAGCGTCGACCCCACCGGCAGCCGCAACTCCGGCACGTACACGCCGTGCAGCTTCGAGCCGGGAGCGATGCGCACCTGTAGTAGCTCGGTTCCGATCTGGTAGAGCGACGAGGGGCCCACGTCCATCTCCAGCACCGCGTCGGCCGGCTGCGGTTCGGCCGTACCCGGCAGCAGCCGCGCCGGCAGCAGCCGCGCGAGGCGCTCCGACGCCGACACCGCGAGCGGCCCGATGATCGCCAGCACCAGCACGTAGCCGGCGGTGAACGATCCGATCCGCTGGTCGAGCCCGGCAGCCAGTGCCAGCGAGGCGAGGATCAGCGAGAACTCCCCACGGGTCAGCACCGTGAGCCCGATGTTGGCCGCGCCGACCCGGCCGAACCCGTGCAGCCGCGCCGCGACCGCGCCCGCGATGAGTGCCAGCACCACCGTCGTGAGTACGGCCAGCCCGACCTGCGGGACCACCCCGAGTAGGTTGCCGGGGTCGATGCTGAGTCCGAAGTGGAAGAAGAAGATCGCGGCGAACGCGTCGCGCAGCGGGTGGGTCAGCGTGCGCAGCCGCGCGGCCTTGGCCGTGGCGCCGAGGATGAGCCCGATCATGAAGGCGCCGATCGCGTCGGAGACACCGAGCTCCTCGGCCACCCCCGCGGTGAGGATCGCGAGCCCGACGAACACCACGATGACGATCTCCTCGTCCTTGGTGTCGATCAGCCGACCCACCGCCCTGGCGCCATAGCGGGCGACCAGTGCGAGACCGAACAGGAACGCGAACGCCGTCGCGATGTCGAGCGTGGCCTCGGCCGGCCCGGCGGCACCGCCCAGCACGGGCTGCAGCAGCGCCAGGTACAGCGCGAGGAAGACGTCCTCGATGACGATGATGCCCAGGATCACCCGCGTCTCCGGGTTGCCCAGCCTGCGCAGCTCCACGAGCAGCTTGGTGACGATCGCCGAGGACGAGATGCCGACCACCCCAGCGATCACCAGCGCCTCCCGGGTGCCCCACCCGAGCGTGAATCCGAACGCGAGCCCACCGCCGACGTTGAGCGCGAGGTAGGTACCGGCTGCGGCGACCAGCCGGATGCCACCGGACGTGAGCTGCTCGAGGGAGAACTCCAGCCCGAGGTAGAACAGCAGGAAGATCAGACCCAGCCGGGCGACGAGTTCCAGCTCGGCCGGATCGTCCACCAGCGCGATTCCCGGGGTGTTCGGCCCGAAGATGATCCCGGCGATCATGAACAGCGGGATCGTGGGCAGGCCGATCGGTACCCCGGCGCGGGCGATCAGCCCGCAGACGAGGAACGCCCCACCGAGGGCGATGAGGGCTTCGGCGATGTGCATGCTGGCTATCTCCCCGGTGGTGGCGGGGTCGGACGCGACGGCTCCGCTCACTCCCGGGTCGGGATACGGCATGCGGGCGGGCGTGCGCTGCCGCGGTAGCGGTGCGAGGTGGTGCAGGGTTCAGCGGGCGGGGCCCGCGGGAGGTGCCCTGACCTGCCGGGAGGTGGTGGCCGGGTGCTGGGCCACACCGGCCATGACCTCGGTGGCGGCGCCGGGCGGCCGGGACGCCGCGGCGGGCGCGGGATCCGCAGGAACTGCGGGGGCAGTCGGCGCAGGTACCGGATGGGCCGGGGCGTGCCCCGCACGCATCGCGGCGTCCTCGCCGTTCGGGGCCATGCCCTGCACGCTCGCCTCGGCGCCGCCCGCGGAGTCGGCATGCGTCGCGGCGGCGGACGGTCCGGAGAGGACGGTGAGCAGCGCGGCCAGCGTCACCAGGAGCAGCGCGGTGAGCACGGTGCGGGCCGCGGCGGGTCGTTGCACGTCGGCACCTCCCGTCCGGCTCGCCCCGACGTGGTCACCGTACCGGCCGCGCTCGCGCCGGACCGGACGACGCGATCTGTGTGGCAGCGCCGGGAGCGTGAGGTCGACGAGCGACGAATCAGACGGCGCGGCCGAGGAACGCGAGCAGCCGGGCCTGCTCGTCGGCACCTGGCGGCGGGTCCAGCTTCGGTCCGCAGACACCGGGTGTTCGCAGCATCTCGTCCATCGGCTGCGCTACCTCGAACACGTGGTGCACCTCGGCGGGATCGAGCCGCTCGTCGAGCCCGGTGGCGCGGGCGAGGTCCCAGGTGTGCACGAGGACGTCGAAGCAGATGAAGTTGTTGATGCCTTGCTCGAAGGTCGTGCGGCCGGAGAATCCCTCGTACTCGAGGGTGGCGACGGCAGGGTCGTCCAGCGCCGCCTGCACCGCGTCCCGCGCGGTGGACCACGCGCCGGCAGTGTCCTCGTCCACGGTGGGTCCTGCCGGCAGTTCCCGGGCGATGAGCCGGAAGAACCGCGCCGAGGTCTCGACCATGTGGGCCATCAGCTCGCGCGCGGTCCACCCCTCGCAGGGCGAGGCGCTTTCCCAGCGGTGCTCCGGGACGGACTCGACGCGTTTGGTGAAGCCCGCAGCCAGGCTGCGGTAGCGATCAGCGATCTCACTCATGGAGCGACGGTAGCCGACGCCACCGACACGACAACCGAGCTTCCTGCGCCACTGTCAGCGCAGCCCGGCCCGGTCGAGTTCGACGAGCAACCGGGTCTTGCGGCGGTGCCGGTCACGCAGACCGTCGAGGTAACGCTGGAACTCGGCGGTAGTGCCGGCCCGGGCGTGCAGCTCCCGCAGGTCGCGGAGCAGCTGCGCCGACGCACGGTAGTCGCCGGCTTTCTTGTGCTCGATGCGCTGCTCGGCGGCCATCCGGGTGGAGACGGAGCAGTCGTGGTCGTGCACCGCCTGCCAGGCGCCGTCGACGTCGGACTCGTCGAGCAGCGTGTGCACCAGCTCGCCGGCGACCCCGGGAGCGGTGGCCGCAGCGGCGCGGAAGGTGCGCAGCGCAGCATCGTGCAGCTGGCTTCACCGCCCGAGCCTGGTCGCGACCTCGTGCAGCCCACGGTAGGTCTGCCGGCTCGGCGCAGCCTCGAACCGCTGCCAGCGCAGCGTGAGGGCCTCATCGCCGCGGTCGAGCTGCAGGTACGCGTCGACGAGGAAGTCCGCCAGCGGCTCGGCGCGCCAACCCGGCCCCTGGACGAGCCCCTGCCGCGCGTGCTGCAGCGCCTCGTCCACCCGCCCGGCCTGCCACAGCAGCCGCGCGATCCGGTGGCTGATGTCGGGGCGGGGCAGCTGCTCGACGATCTACTGGACGTCAGGCCAGCCCCGGGTGCTCAGCGCGTGGTCCAGCAGCCACCTGCCCAGCACCCGGGGTTGGGCGGTGCGAACGACGCCTCGCCCGCCAGCCGCCGCAGGTCCTGCTCGCGGAACCAGCTCATGGCCGCATCCAAGACCTCGACACGGCACGCGACCATAGTCCCGCCGACCGGCTACTCGACCGCTGGGACGCGTAGGCTGCTCGCCGATGACCAGGGAGGACCTGTCGCTCGCCGACAAGATACTCGACCCTGCAAGCAGGTCTTCGGTTGACCTGCCCGGTATGCGCCTGCTGGTCTTGCACGGCTCGCGCGCCCGCGGTGATGCCGGGCCGCAGTCGGACTGGGACTTCGGCTACCTCGCCGGTGAGCCGCTCGATCCAACCGGGCTGCTCGCGAGGCTCACCATGGCGGTGGGCACCGACGCTGTCGATCTCGTCGATCTCTCGGGCGCGAGCGCGCTGCTGCGCTTCCGCGCGGCCAGAGACGGAGTGGTCCTGCTCGAACGGCCGGCCGGTGCGTTCGCCGAGTTCCAGCTCGAGGCGGTGCGGTTCTGGTGCGACGCAGGCCCGGTCATCCGCGCCGCCCAGGTCGACGTCCTCGCGGCGCTCGGATGAGTCCCGCCGTCGACCGCGAGCTCCTGGCCGAACGGGCGGCCGCCGTCGGCCGCCATCTCGACCGGGTGGCCCGCCACCTGCCGGGAGACCCCGCAGAGCTGCGGCCGGACGAAGCCGCCACGGACACGGTGATCCTGCACCTGTGGCAGGCCGTGCAGGTGGTGATCGACATGGCAGTGTCGACCTGCGTGCAGCTGGGCCTGGCGAGCCCGCCCACCTATGCCGACGCATTCCGGCGCCTTGCGAACGCCCGTGTCATCCCGCAGGAACTGGCCGAGCGGCTCGCGCGGGCAGCGGGCTTCCGTAATCTCGTCGTCCACGCCTACGGGCGGCTCGACCTGCAGCGGGTCCACGCCACGGCCACGAGCGGACCCGCAGACCTGCGGGCGTTTCTCGCGGCACTCCGCGACCATGCCGATGGGACCGAGCCTACGGCGTGAGCGGAGGTCACCGATCTTCCGCACCGGCGCCGGCGACGCCGGTCGCGGCCCGGATCGCCGCGGCGCTTGCTGCCCACCGTGACAGCCGGCGCAATCGCTCCCGCTGGTCCGGGAGCCGATCAGCCCGCGTAGCCAGATTGACCAGCCATGTTGCGGGGTGGCGCTGCTCGCGGTCGTCGCGGCGGGGCGTACACAGGGTTCCCACCAGCACTTGCCGCTCGGTCTGGCCGGGAGTGAACCTTGTGTCCCGGCGGCGCACATGCCAGGTCCGTATTTTTACATTCTCATTCGTGGCCAGCTCTATTTAACTGTCCGCGATGATGCCCCAACGGGAGGAGCGACGCGAATGCGCCCAGCCGAAGACTTCAACCAGCTCTCGGCGGAACAGCAGTTGAATGTGGCACTCGAGACCATCAATGCGTTTTCCGGATGGGTTATGAACGTTGACACCAAAATCGCCACGCTCTCCGCGACCCAGGTCGTTCTGGCCCTATTCATGGCCGCGCAACCACTCTCTCGCGCATGGCCCGACTCGCCTCTCAGCAAGACAGCGCTGGTCACGCTGGTCATATTCGTGACCTCATTTCTCGCAACAGTCCGGCACCTCGGAGCCGCTCTCCAACCGCGCCTGTCCACTGGGCCAGACTTGAATCACTTCGTCTTCCCCTCGGTGGCCCGGGTGAGCGCAGGAGCTCTCGGGAAGGAGTCGACGGCGGTGCTGGACGCGAACTCCTGGTAGGAATGCAATTACGTGCGGAGGGGCTGGGAGGGTGGACGCCGACTCGTCACGGTGGAACGAGATCACCCCGTGCCCGCATCCGCTCGAGTATGTTGCGTTGAAGCACGTGCGGGATCTGCTGCCCAACCGACACCCGTACCAGACCTGGTCGAAGGCCAAGCCAAGGGAGCTCGAGGGGTTGCTCACCCGGCGGGGGCCAGGGACCGGGGCATCCGCCCGTGTCGCGCGTCCGTGAGCGCCCCGGTGACTATCCCGTCGCCCGGTGATGGGACTGGCTACTGCTCCGTGAAGTCGGCGGGTGGCACTGGCCCGCAGCAGCGCTTGTACTTCCGGCCGGAGCCACACCAGCACGGGTCGTTGCGCCCGGGTGGCCAGGGCACGGCATCTCCGGTGCGCGCGAGTTCCGAGGCGAAGGAGGCTCGGGAGTCGCCAGTGGCGGAGTCGTGACCGTGTGCCTCGCAGTAGGCCAGGTACGCGTCGAGTCGTATCGGAGCGATCGCGAGCGGAACGGGGGCGAAGGCAACGTCTCTGATGGCCTTGACGTGGGCCTCCGTGGCGTGGCTATAGGCGTCGGGGTCGGCCGGGCGGTCCTCGAGCAGGTCCGGCCACAGCTCGATGGCGCGCGGCCACTGATCGCGCGGGAACCAGGCCACGGCCAGCAGCCCGAGCTGCTGTACCTCGCTGCCCACCCGCGGGAGGCGCGTGGCAGCGGCGTCGGGTGGGCCGGGCGTCCCGGGTTGCCGCTCCCCGGCCGGGCGCTCCCGATCGGGGTCGTACCCGCAATGGCTACAGGGTGCGGGGGGCGCCGGGCGCGGTGGCATGGGCCCGTGAGTCGCCGGTTGCCTCGGAGCGGCGGCCGCGGCGCGGGTCAGCTCGTCGTCGGGATCGGCCCCCAGTTCCTCCAGCGAGCGCGTACGCAGCTCGGCGAGCTGGGAAGCCAGCCGTTCCGGGTCGCCGTCAGCCAGGGCGACCCGCAGCCCTTCGGTCAACCACCGGACGGCCGTGGCGTGGTCCCCGACATCTGCGTACGCCAGCCCGGCATGGTTGTAGAGCCACACGTCTCTCGGCGACTGCTCGCGCAGCGTCGCGTAGACCGTCTCGGCCTGATCACGCCGCCCGGCGAGCAGGTGCCATTCGGCGACGTCCGCCCGTGGGTGCGGCCGTGCCCAGGCGCCGTGCTCGATGCCGGCTTCGATGGCTTCGATCGCGCTGTCGTAGTCACCCAGCCCGCCGAGTGCTCGGGCCAGCTCCGCCCACAGCTGGGGTTGCGGAAACGCGTGCTGCGAACACGGGTGTGCCAACGCCGCTCGCAGCGCGTCGACGTGTGCCGCCGGGTTACGCTCAGTCTCGGACAGCCGCCGCTCGAGCGCCGCGATCTCGGCCGCGGACTGCCTGACGGTGATCACAGTCACGCCGACGATTGTGCACCGGCCGACAAATGCCGGCTCATCCCCCCGGGTGTAGAGACGATCAAGGGACACGCAGACTACCTGCTCGTCGCGCTCGGCTGCGCGCAACTCGTCGGTGAAGCCAGCTCCGCTGAAGCACCAGCCGAGCACGCTCGCCACCGTCGCGGTCCTGAGCGACGAGGAGCTGGCGGACACGGCGAAGCCGGCCAGCAGTCAGTAGTTGCCGCGAAGGGCGCCTTCCCTGCGTCGGGCGCAGTGAAGG
>JBOHGT010000035.1:0-2265 GCA_050700385.1 Pseudonocardiaceae bacterium
CGCCCGTGTCGAGTACGAGCAGCGTTGCTCGCCAGGCGCCGGTGGCAGGGTCCCACAGCCGGGCGGTGCCGTCATCAGAGGTGGTGGCGAGCAGGGTGCCGTCGGGGGAGAACGCCACCCCCCACACCCCTCCGGTGTTGCCTTGAATGGTGGTGCGGTGCTGGCCGTTTGAGGGGTACAACTGCCGGGCGGTGCCGTCGGCGGAGGCGGTGGCGAGCAGCGTGCCGTCGGGGGAGAACGCCACCCCCCACACCCAGTCGGTGTGACCGCTGAGGACGCGGAGCGTGTTACTGCTCGCCATGTCGATGATCTCGACACTATTGCCACGTGACACGGCGAGTAGCGTGCCGTATGGGGAGAACGCGACTCTGGACTCCTCCCCGGTAGGGGCGATCATGACGTCGGCGCGGTCCCGTCCGGCGATCGCAGCCACAGCCAACTCCGGGGTCTGGATCAGATCGTCGAGCCCCGACACACCCAGCAGGGCCGCGCGGTTCCATTGGCTAGCAGCGACCTGTGCACCGGCGAGACTTCCCCCGACCATCCGGGTACCCGTCAGGTTGGCGGCACGCAGATCCGCTCCTGCGAGATTCGTTCCCACGAGCCGCATCCCGCCCAGGTCGGCTCCTTGCAGGTTCGCGTTCCGAAGGTCGCGATTCGTGAGATCCTGAGCGCGCAGGTCGATACCGGCAAGCACCTGGCGTTCTCCAGGGCCGAGCCGCTGGGTGATGGCCAACCCGTTCTGTTTCGCCACCTCCGATGCTGCCTGGTCGGCCAGCACGTCGGCCGCCCAGCGGCGGGCCACCTCGTGCCCCGCGAGATCGCAGAAAAAGTCCAGCATGAGCGCGGACATCTTTCTGGCTACCAGGGCGTCGGCTGCCACCCCTTCCTGGAGCTTCTCCGCGGCGGCCTGGGCGACCAGCCACTCCATCACGGACTGGTGGACGAAGGTGAACTCCCCCTCGGGGGTACGCACCAGGAGCGTGCCCGACCCGACCGTGTGGGCTGCCTGGTCGGCCGTGTACCCGCGTTCGGCGAGCCGGGTCAGCGTCGATGACACCTCGGCGGTGACGTCGGTCACGGGGATCGTCAGGGCCGTGGTCGTCCACAGCCGCAACGCCAGCGCGGTGCAGGCGTCCAGGCGCTCCTTGTCGTCCAAGGATGGCAAGCCAGCGCGGTGATGCTGCCGGTCCGCCTCCCGGACCAGCCAGAAGTCGACCAGTTCCCGGTAGAGCTCCGCTGCGCTGATCTGCCCGCGCTCGGCCTGCACGGCGCGCAGCCGCGCCTCGTCCAGATCGGCGATGAACGACAGCATCCGAGGGTTGCGCGACAGGCCGAGCAGGTCGTGCACGTCGTCGAGCAACTCGAACCGGTCTTGGGCGGCGTGCAGGTTCCCGCCGTAGTGATTGGCCAGGAACTGCCGGATCTGCTCCTCGGTGAAGTCCTCCAGCACGGCCACCTGGCTGGCAGCGATGGCGGTGAGCTGGTCGCCCAGCGCGGTGCGGATCTGCGTGATGGACCGGAAGTGCTGGGTGCGGCTGGTGAGCACGACCTTGGCGCTGTCGGTGACCGCGCGAAGCAGGGTGTGCAAGTAGTCGGCTGCGTTGTCGAAGCCGACCCGCAGTTTTAGTTCGTCGAATCCGTCAAAGAGCAGCGCCAGCCGCCCGCTGCGGATCATGTACTGCAGCTTCTTGATGTCGAACGCGTCCACGTTCTGCCGGACCAGGTGCTGCGCGAGCAACTCGTCCAGCGAGGGGGCCTTCTCCAGGCTCCGCAGTTCCACCAGCACCGGCATCAGGCCGGGCAGATGCTCGGGGAGAGCGCGGGCCAACTCGCGGAGCAGGAAGGTCTTGCCCCGTCCGAAGTCGCCCAGCAGCATCACGAACCGCGCGCCGTCCGCGCTCAGCCAGGAAATGACCTGCCCCAGCAGGTCCTTCCGAACAGCCTCATCCGGATCGTCGTCGAGCAGCCGGTAGCACTGCGGGACGTACAGCCGCGACGGGTAGATCGGGTCCGAGGCAAGCCGAGCGGCCTGGCGCTGCCCCAGTGCCCGCAGGTCGAGCAGCCCTTGGTAGTCGACGAAGCTGCGCAGCCGCACCCCATGCCGCCGGGCCTCGGTGACCAGGTTCTCCGCCACCGGCGGGCCGCTGTACACCAGTTCTGACCGCACCGAGGGATCGGCCGAGGCGAACTGACGGTGCACTCGATACACAAAGGATGTGAGGTGCTCGTCGGTGACCTCGCCGTCCACCACGCCGACGGGCC
>JBOHGT010000036.1:0-5966 GCA_050700385.1 Pseudonocardiaceae bacterium
CCACGCTCCAGGTGCAAAGGCAGGCGCGGATCAGCCCGAAGCGGCGCCCGCCCACTTGTTGATCAGATCCTGATTCTCGCCGGCCCACTGGTCGATGGCCGCGTCCGCCTTATCCGGGCCACCGAACTTGTTGTAGACGAGGTCCTCGAGCTCGTTGACCTGTTCCTGGGTCAGCGTGAAGTTCTTCAGCCACCTGTTGATTTCGGGATAGTCCTGCGCGAACCCCTGACGGCTGAGCGTCCAGAGCTCCTCGCCGCCGCCGAGTGCGCCCCTCGGGTCCTGCAGGTCCTTCAGGTCATAGCGCGTGTAGGCGATGTGCGGGTGCCACAGGGTCACCACGATCGGCTCCTGCCTGGCGATCGCCCGGTCCAGCGCGCCGACCATCGCCGCGGTGCTGCTGGTCTTGAGGTCGTAGGAGTCGCCGAGGTTGTACTGCGGAATCACCTCGGTCTCACTGATGTCGCTGAGCCCGGCACTGGGCTCGATTCCGGTGATCCTTCCGTCGAACATCGTAGCCTTGCCCTGCAGGTCGGCGATCGAGTTGACGTCACCGACGTAGGCAGGCACGGTCCAGGTCAGCGTGGCGTCCTGGTACCACGGGCTCACCTTGACCAGGCTGTTGCCGAACCTGTCCATCTTGTCGGCATGTGTGTTCGGCAGCCACGCGTCCAGGAAGAGATCGAGGTCATCTTGCGCAAGGCCCTGGTAGATGGCATTGGCGCCGAGCGTCGTCACCTCGACGTCGTAGCCGCGCTCCTCGAGGATGTGCTTCCACAGCGCATTGACCACGACGTCTTCTTCCCAGCCGATGTCGCCGATCGTGATGGTCCTGTCGGCTGCGGCGCCGCCGTCCTGCCCGCCGGCTTCACCTTCGCCGCCCGTACCGCCGCACGCGGTGACGACCAGGCTGAGGGCCATCAGTCCGACGGCGAGCCCGATAATCCGGGACCTACGCCTCTTGTTGAACAGTTTCACTCTCTCGTCCTTCCTCCGGTTGCCCGTCTGCGGGCAGCGAACCGATCCCCAGCACAGCTCAGCCGACCCCGTTCGCCCCGCGGCCGCCGATTCCCACGGAAGCCAGCGCCCCTCTGGTCCAGCCGCGGCGCGTTGTGGCCCCTCTGGAACTGAACGCCCCGGTCAGCCGGTCAAGAAAGATCGCGATCACGACCACCGCGAAGCCGGCCTCGAAGCCCTCGCCCACCTGGAGCCCTTCAATCGCGCGGAAGATCTCGGCTCCCAGGCCGGGAGCGCCGACGATCCCTGCCAGAACGACCATGGACAGCGAGAGCATGATCACCTGATTGACGCCGGCCATGATCGTGGGCAGCGCCAGTGGTAACTGGATGCGGGCGAGAATCTGGCGTGGCCGCGCCCCGAAGGCCTCACCGGCCTCGACCATCTCCTCGTCCACCTGCCGGATACCGAGCTCGGTCAGCCGGACTCCTGGCGGCATCGCGAAGATGATCGTTGCGACCGTGCCCGCTACGGTGCCGATGCCGAAGAAGCTCACCGCGGGAACGAGGTAGACGAACGGCGGCAGCGTCTGCATGAAATCCAGCACGGGACGGACGGCCGTGCTCACGGCACCGTTGCGAGAGGCGAGGATGCCGATCGGTATGGAGAGCGCGACGGCGATCGCGGTTGCGATGAGCACCTGGGACAACGTCTGCATCGCTGCCTCCCAGAACCTCATGGACACGACGAAGCCGAACCCGAGCAGCGAGAACACGCCGAACCTCCAGCCGCGGACCAACCACCCCAGGGCGCCGGCGATCAGGATCACTCCGAGCGTGCCAGGAGCCGTGACAATCGTGACCAGGAGGTCGTAGGCCCCCTCCAGGACCAGAACGATGAAGTCGAAGAGCGGGAAGAAGTTCTCCTGCAACCAGCCGACAGCGGCGTCGATCCACTGGTCGAGGGGGAACTCTGGTATTACGGGCACGTTCACACCTCCCTGCCCGACCCGCCGAGCGCAGCCAGCAATGTCGCCCGGGACACCACCCCGAGCAGCCGGTGAGCGTCATCGACGATCGCCAGCGGCAGCCTCGTCTCCGCACACGGAACCAGCAGTTCTACCACGGGACTGCTCGCCCTGGCGGTCGCCACATCCCGCGAGGCGAGCTCGCCGAGAGTACGACGGTCGCCTGCGCGGACGGCTTCGGAGAGCTCGTCATCGGTGACCGCACCGATGAGGCGCCGGTCGCCGCTGATCACGTACAAGCCCGTGAGCACGTTCTCCCGCATCCTGCGGTGGGCAGCCCGCACCCCGTCGCCGTCGCGCGCGATCGCGATGGGATCGACCATGACAGCGCTCGCCGTGAGCACCCGGCTACGGTCGACATCCTGGACGAAAGTCGCCACGTAGTCGTTCGCGGGATTGTTGAGAATCTCTTCGGCGGTGCCGATCTGCACGATCCGCCCATCCCGCAGCATCGCGATGCGGTCGCCGAGCTTCATCGCCTCGTTGAGGTCGTGGGTGATGAAGATGATCGTCTTGTGCAGGCGGTGCTGGAGCTCGATGAGCTGGTCTTGCATCTCTCGCCGGATCAGCGGATCGAGGGCGGAGAAAGCCTCGTCCATGAGCATCACGTCGGTGTCGGTGGCCAGCGCACGAGCCAAGCCCACGCGCTGCTTCATCCCGCCGGACAGCTGCCCGGGGTAGGAACTTCCCCATGCCTCCAGGCCGACCAGAAAGAGCGCCTCGTTGGCGCGCTCCCGCTGAGCATTCTTGTCCTCTCCGCGTACCTGGAGGCCGTACGCGGCGTTCTCCGCAACGGTGCGGTGGGGGAAAAGCGCGAAGTGCTGGAAGACCATGCTCATCTTCTGCGACCGGAGTTCACGCAGCGCTTTTGGACCGAGCTGCGTGACGTCACTGTCATCGACGAACACGCTTCCGGACGTTGCCGGAAGGATACCGTTGAGCATCCGGATCAGCGTGGACTTCCCCGAACCGGAGAGCCCCATCACGACGAATGTCTCGCCCTCCTTGGACTCGAAGGATGCGTCGATGACAGCGGGGGTCAGACCTTCGGCCCGGAGGTCCTCCCGTGAAGCACCCTCCTGCAGCCGACGTACGGCTTCCTCGGGCTTGGGTCCGAAAACCTTGTACACGTTCTCCACTCGTACCGTGGCCACCGTCTTCAGACTCCTCTCCCACGGTCAACGCTTACGGAGGCTAACCCCCCGTGACCATCGCCGTCACCCCCTAGGACGTATCGGAGTGCTCGACCGGGGCAGTCGGTGACAACCCGCACTCTGGGAACGCGCAGGTCATGGGTCACGTCGAGCCGTATACGGAGTTCGGGAAGCCGCCGCGCACTGCAACCGGATCGTAACCGTCCGGCCCCCCGCGGCGGCGGTTTCACCCTCTGATGCAACCACCCGAGCAACTGCCTGCCAGGCGCACCCTTGGTGCCGGGTCAGTCTCCGACGGTGGCGGTGGGACGGGCGGACCGAGAACGGCGCGTGCGGGCCGCAGCCTGCTCGCGCAGCTGCCGGGCGACCTGCCGCTCGGCAATGACCATCGGGTCGGTGCGCAGGTCACGGGCCAGTGCGACACACAGCGCGACCATGAGCACCGCGAACGGTGCCGCCGCGATGATCGTCAACGTCTGCAGCCCGTCGAGCGCCACCTCGCCGCCGACCAGCAGCATCACGACGGCCACCGCGCCGGTGAGCACACCCCAGAAGATCACCACCCAGGTCTGCGGCTCCTGGGTGCCGCGCTGCGACATCGTCCCGAGCACCACCGACGCGGCGTCGGCGCCGGAGACGAAGAAGATCGCCACCAGCACCATGACCAGCACGCTGGTGACCCCGGCCAGCGGGAAGGTGGCGAGCAAACCGAACAGCTGGGCCTCCTCGCCGCCCTGGCCGAACAGGTTGGTCCCGCTGCGCTGCAGCGAGATCGCCGCGCCGCCGAAGATGGCGAACCACACCAGACTCACCACGCTCGGCACCGCGATCACCCCGGCGATGAACTGCCGGATGGTGCGGCCGCGGCTGATCCGGGCGATGAACATCCCGACGAACGGGGTCCAGGAGATCCACCACGCCCAGTAGAAGATCGTCCAGCCGGACAGCCACGTGGCGGTGGCGTCGCCACCGCTGACCGCGGTGCGGGCCGACATCGCCGCCAGGTCACGGAAGTAGTCGCCGATCGCGGCGGGCACCAGGTTGAGGATCAGCACCGTCGGGCCGAGCACGAACACGAACACCGCGAGCACCAGCGCCAGCACCATGTTGATGTTGGACAGGTACTGGATCCCCTTGGCCACGCCCGACACCGCCGAGGCGATGAAGGCGATCGTGAGAATCGCGATCACGATCACGAGCAACCCCGTGCCGGGGTTGGACAGCCACCCGTTCTCCGAGAAACCGGCACCGATCTGCAACGCGCCCAGGCCGAGCGACGCTGCCGACCCGAACAGCGTGGCGAAGATCGCCAGTACGTCGATGGCCTTGCCCGCGGGGCCGTTGGCGCGACGCTCACCGATCAGCGGGGTGAACGCCGCGCTGATGAGCTGCGGGCGGCCCCGGCGGTAGGTGCCGTAGGCCAGCGCGAGCCCGACCACGGCGTAGATCGCCCAGGGGTGCACCGTCCAGTGGAACAGCGTGGTGGCCATCGCGGTGCCGATCCCGGGCCGGGAGCCCGGCGGGGTCTCGACGAAGTGCGTGAGCGGCTCGTTCACGCCGAAGAACATCAGCCCGATGCCCATGCCGGCGCTGAACATCATCGCCACCCAGGACACGGTGCGGAACTCGGGCTTCTCGCCGTCCTGGCCGAGCGGAATCCGGCCGTAGCGGCTGGCCGCCATGTAGATCGCGAAGCCGACGAACCCGGTGGCGGCGATGACGAAGAACCAGCCCAGATTCTCGACCAGCCAGTTCAGCACGCCGGTCGCGACCGTGGACAGCGAGTCGGTACCCAGGACGCCCCAGGCCACGATGGCGCCGGAGACCAGCGCGGCGACACCGAACACCACCTTGTCGGTGGCAGGCGGCCGTTTGCTCGGCTCCGAACCCGCCGAGCGCTGACCCTCGCCGACGGGCTCGGCGGCGGGCGCAGACGGCGGAGCGGTATCGCTGGACACGACGGTCGCCTCCCTCTCCGTGGTGTTGTCATCACGCTGCGCTGAAGCATACGCGTCCGCTACAACCACCGTGTCGTGTCACTGCGCCGCTGGCAAGTCGAACCCCCGAACCGGTGGGCGCCGTACCGGTCGTGGTGGCACCGTAACCTCGGCCCCATGCCGGCCGCGCCCGACCCGCGGCACGGGTACCAGTCATGGAGAGACATGTCGACGACACGATGGATCCGCTACCTTGCCGTGCCGGCCGCCGCCGGTGCGCTGGCCCTCGGGCGGGGCGCGTCGTGAGGCACGCGCTCGCGCTGCTGGCCCTGGCCGGGTTGGCATTGCTCGGCGGCGCCGGCCCGGCGAGCGCGCACACCCAACTCATCGGCAGCGACCCGGTTGACGGGTCGCAACTGACCAGTGGCCCGCAGCGGGTCGGCCTGACGTTCAACGAGCCGGTGCAGGTGGGCTTCTCGACCGTCACCGTCGTCGGGCCGGACGGCAACCAGTGGCAGGCCGGTACCCCGACCGAGGTCGGCGCGGTGGTATCGGTGCCGGTGCGCCCGCTCGGGCCCGCGGGCGAGTACACGATCGGGTATCGGGTGCTGTCCGCGGACAGCCACCCGGTGTCCGGTGCGGTCAGGTTCACGCTCACCGAGCCCGGGACCGGGACCGGGACCGGGACCGCCGCCCCGCCCTCGGCGACGCAGGCCGCGCCGGGAAACGACCCGCGGTCCGCGACCCGGCAGGACGGCGCGATGCCGGTGTGGCCGTGGGTGCTCGCGGCTGTGGTGCTGCTCGTCGCCGGTGTGGCAGCGGCGCTGCGAGTGGGCAGGGCGCGGTGAGCTGACCCGCCTCGTCGTGAGTGATTTCGGTAGCCCTGGCTACCGA
>JBOHGT010000037.1:0-6534 GCA_050700385.1 Pseudonocardiaceae bacterium
CCGCCGCGCGGGGTGGTGGCGTGGTAGGCGCGCCAGCGGGCCGCGGCCTGCCACCACGCGGTGTCCAGGTCGGTCCAGGCCCACCCGGGCAGCGCCTCCAGCGCGGCGACCCGCTCGCAGTCGAGCAGCCCGTTGCGGTACATGGTGCGCTGCCGGGCCACCCACGACCCGACCGCGACGCCGCCGGCCCGCGCGCCGGGGTGTGGGCGGGCGTGGCCGTGCTCGGACACCCACGACCGCAGCACGTCCAGGTTGTGCCACCACGACGCGCCGGTGCGGTCCAGGGCCCGCAGCCACCACCGGTCGGCGTCCAGGCCCGCCGGCAGGTCCACCGTCAGCCCGGGCCCGGAATGCGCACGGCGGGCGCCGGGCCCGGGGCGGGCCCGGTTGCGCAGGGTCCGCGCGAACCTGGGATCCATCGAGGCCAGCGCGCGCAGCACCACCCACACGTGCCGCCACGCCGTCGACGACAGCTCGGTGTCGGCGTCGTGGCCCGTGCCGGCGCGCCCGAGGGTGACCGACAACACGATGCGCCCCCGGGTCTTGCCCGGCGCGCGGCGCATCGCCCGACCGACCGCCTGCACGATGTCGACCGCGGACTTCTTGGGGTCGGCGAACACGACGGTGTCCACCGCGGGCACATCGACGCCCTCGGCCAGCACCCGGGCGCTGGCCAGCACCGACACCACGCCGGGCGGGGTGCCGGCGAGCCGCTCGAGGGCGGCGGCGCGGCGCTGGGCGCGGTGACCGGACTCCACGTGCTCGCCGCGCACCACCCGCCCGTCGCCCAGCATGGTGCCGTCCAGCGCGCGGGCCAGGCCGGCGGCGTGGCCCACCCGGGAATGAAACGTCAAGATCCTGGCGCTGCCGTCGGCCGCCGCGGCCAGCACCGCTTCGACGCCGCCGGCGTCCTGCCGTCCCCCGCCCTCGCCCTGTCGGGTCGCGAGCACCTCCACGTCGTAGTCGACCAGCAGGCCGGCGGCGACGGCGTCGGCGAAACCGGCCCGGTACACCGGCGGGCCGAAGGTGTCCTCGTCATCCAGCGACAGCGGCGCGGTGGCCTCCTCACCCTCATCGCCGGCGTCGGCCTGCCACGCCGCGGCCTCCACCGCCGTCGCGGTCAAAAACACCCGCCGCAGCGCGGGCAGCGCGCCGTCGTCGAGCACGGCGCGGAACTCGTCGCGGGGCCGCCCGGTCAGCCGGTGCGCCTCGTCGCACACCAGCACGTCGGCCGCGCGCCCCGCGGCGCGCAGCGCGGCGGCGACCCGCGGCGCGGAGTGGTACGTACTGACGATCAGACGCGCGCCCGGCGCCGGGCCGGTCAGGAACTCGCGGATCCGGCGGGTCGACGTCGACGCGACCACGGCGTCGCGCGCCCCCTCGGGAAGGTCCAGATCGGCCGGCGCGACGGCCCTGCCGCTGGTGGGATCCGAGCAGGCGATCATCGCCGCGTGCCGCCACGAGGGCTGGCACCGATACGCCAGCAGGGTCTGGGCCACCAGCGCCAGCGTGGGCACACACACCACCACCAGCCGGGCCGCGACCTGCTCGGCGAACCACCGCCCCAGCAGCGTCTTACCCGCCCCGCACGGCATCACCACCACACCGCGGCCCCCGCCGGCGAGTTCCTCACCCAGCCGGGCCAACGCGCGGGCCTGCAGCGGGTGCGGACGCAGCGAATGGTCCCCACCGGCGACCATCAACCCACCCCCTCGTCGTCGAGCAGCGGCGGCCTTGGGCCCGGGTCCCTCGGCGGCAGGGCCCGGCCGTGGGTCTGCGGGGGCAGCGGCCCGCCAGCGGCAGGCGGGGCAGCGGGCGGGACGGACAGCTCGGCGGGCAGGCCGAACAACCCCAGCCGCCCGCGGCAGCACAGCGGCTCGGGCCACGGCCGGGGATCGGCGAGCAGCCAGTGCCACCGGCCGGGCTCGGCCCACACCGAGTCGGGGTCGCGCACGCAGCCGGTCACCGTCACGGTGCCCAGCACCGCGCCGGTGGGCAGCTGGGTGGGCACCGGATACCCGCGGCGGCGCAGGTCCTCCACGGCCGCCCGGTCGATGGTGCGCGGCGCGTGCACCGCCAGCAGTCCGCGGTGGCGGGTGGGCCACGTCCGGTTCTCCGGGGACTTGCCCGCGTGCAGGATCGCCCACGCCCAGGGCTGCCGGACACTCAACGCGATCATGCCGCCCCGGCCCGGGTCGCCGAGACCGACGGCGGCACCGGTCACCGGCTCACCCGGCTCGGGCACGGTGGTCGCCGACTGCCACAGCACCCGCCCGGCCCGCCTCACGACGCACCACCAGCGGGCGCAAGGCCCAGCGCGCGGCCGCGACCGTGGGCAACGGCCAGTGACGCCAGCAGCTCCACGGCCGGGCCGCGGGTCACGTCCAGCACGGCGCCCAGCAGCTCGTCGAGACGCTGCTCGACCGTCACCGGCCCGCCGGGGACACCGAGGGTGCCGTGCGGGTTGGGCGCCCACCCGGCGTAGGCCAGCGCCACATGCCGGATCGCCTGCGCGATCGGCTCGGTCCGGAGCTCGAAGGCCCGCATCCCGCAGTAGTCCGTGCCTTCAGCAGCGGCGTAGGCGACCTCGTGGGCCAGCAGGCCGGCCAGGCGGGTCGACTCGGCGTGGCTGGGCTTTCCCGGCCTCGGGTCGGGGTCCCAGCCCATGGCCGCACAGCAGCGCGAGGCGGCCAGGTAGCAGCCGGCGATGCCGGTCAGGATCCCGGCGAGCAGCCCACGGTCGGCGCCGCGGGCCACCGCGACGCGGTAATCGACCGTCATACGCGCCGCGATGCCGCCCAACGCGTCCAGGTCGGACCGGTGGTGGGCCCCGGCGATGCCGCGTCGCTCCTCGCGGCGCCGGGTCCAGGCCACGACCCGGCCCAGCAGCCTGTGGTGACGACGCATCGGGGTGTGCTTGCTCATGGCTGGTCCTCCTCCCACTGCTGGTGCCAGGCGGCCACCTCGGCGTGGTGGCGGGCGCAGTCGGGCGCGTGGCCGGCCTCGTTGTCGTCGGGGTGCCCGAACGGGCCGTAGTCGGTGATCCGCTGCCGGCAGCCGGCGCCCCGGGCCCACCCGGCGTACTCCCGCGCCAGCCGCGCGGCGTGGTGTCGGGTGAACACCGCGGCGCGCACCCCGGCCACCGGGTCGACGTCGCGCACCGTGGACGACAACGAGAACCCGGGTATCTCGCGGTCGACTTCCACGCCGGCGCCATACAGCGTGGTGGCCACACCACGCACGGCGTGGTGGACCGCGACCCAGGCGGCTTCGCCTGCCTTTTCGCCGTAGTCGCGGTGCTGGTGGTGGTCGATACTCATGACGCCACCACCGTCGGGGCCGGCGCGCCGGTGGGCGCGGGCCGCGACTCGTGCAGCCAGCAGCGGGCGCAGTAGCGAAACTGCACACCGCAGACCCCGCCCGGGCCCGCCGGGTGCTTGCTGAGCCGTTGGACGCAGCGGCACCGCTGCCAGTCGGTGAAGTCGTGCCCGGCGGCCTCGCACGCCACCACCACGGCGCAGGTGCGGCACAGCATCCGGGGCGGCTGGCCGTCCTCGACGCGCCAGCCGTGTCCGGCCAGGTCGGCCAGCGCCTCGGTCTCGCTGTCCCAGTGCGGCTGGTAGTCCCAGTCGGACCAGCAGGCCTGGTCGCACTGGTCGCAGCCGGCGCTGACACACGCGTGGGTCTGTAACATCACACTCTCCTCGTCTGCTCGTGGTGGATGGGGTGCAAACCCCGACCCGGCGGGTGCTTTCTCAGGGCGTTCACCGCCGGGCCGGGGCGGCCTGTCACGGGGGGGTCATCGGATACCGGCCCGCCAGGGCCGATCGGGCCAGCGCCCGGTCCCGGCAGGGCGCGGCCGCCCGGGCCGGCGAGGGCGCCGGTGGGGCGCGGTGGCTGCCGGCCGGTCATTGCCAGCCGCCCCGGCCCAGCAGCTGCGACAGCCGTCGCTGCCGCCATGGCCTGCCCTTGCACCTCGGGCAGCGCCGCGCGATCGGCGCGAGCCCCGCGGTGCCGGTGCGGGCGTGTAGCCCCCGGCCGCGGCAGCGCGGGCAGGCGACCAGCGGGTAGAACCAGGCGCGGGCGGTCACCCACGCCACCCACGCCAGCGCCGCGAGGGCGAGGAGCTGCTGGCCGTCGGTCATGCCGCCACCTCCCGTCGGTAGCGGCCGTGGGCGGGCTGGGCCAGCGCCCCACCCGGCTGGCTGAGGCCGCGCAGCGCCTTTTGCACCCCCGAGACGCTGACGGTGCGCCCGGTGGCGGCGACACCCTCGATGATCTGCTCGCGGGTCATCTCCGCGACGGTGTCCCACGGCAGCGCCAGGATCGCCGCGGCGATCCACCCACCCGGCCCACCCGCCTCGTCATCGGCCCGGTCCTCGGCCTGGTCCGCGGGCGCCGGGTGCGGCTCGTCGGCCACCTCACCGTTGACCTCGGCCCGCAGCCGGGCGTCACGCTGGGCGGCGTGCTCGTGTCGGGCCTCGAAGTCGGGACCGAACGCCCGCGCCGTCATCGTTTCGATCTGCGGCTGCGGCAGCCGCCGCAACCACTCCTCGACGCTGGCCACCCGGATCGTCGGGTCGTCGGACTTGTGGCGGTCCAGCGGGACACGGCGGCCCCGAAACGGGGCGGTGCGCGCGCCGCTGTCGGCGGTTCCGATCGCCTGGAAGTAGCCCGGCAGCGCCGGGAACTTGGTCGGGTCCATGTCCAGGCCGGGGATCATGCCCGCCGACACCGTCGACCGGGTTCGCCCGACCAGGATGTTTCCCTCCATCAGGCACGACCGCAGCGCTTCGTGCCCGCCGAAGGTGGCCACCCCGGCGGCCTGGGACGCGGCCAGGTAGGACAGCCCGAGCTTGCGGTCCTCACGCGGGCGCTCGGCCCACCGCTCCCCCGTCTGGGGCGTGAAGATGCGGTGACACTCGTCGATGATGGTGAGGATCCCCGGCAACCTGGGGTCGTGGCTGAATCCCGAGTCGCCGTGCAGCGCGTTGTGCTTGCTGCGCATCGCCGCGCCCCGCTCGAGCGCGGCCAAGACCGTGGGCGCTTCTTCGGGCCCGCCGCGCCAGGTGGCGTGGCGCCACAGCGCGGGTGACGACGCGCCGCGCTGGCCGTCGAGGTAGATCAGCGGCACGCCGACCCACCGGGCGACGATCGCGATGGTCTCCAGCAGCCGCGACTTACCCGCCCCCGGGCCGGCGAGGATGAAGCCGCTGAGCATGGAATCCTCGGCGAACAGCCGCAGCAACCCCTCCCCGTCACCGTCGACGTGCGGCCCCAGCAGGATCGCGCCGTCGCCGAACAGCCCGTCGGGGCCCTCGAACCAGGTGGTGGCGGTGATCGGGGACCGGGTCACCACCCGCAGCCGCAGCACCGCCGGGGAGGTGTGCTCGGGGTGCTGCTCGACGAGCAGCTCGGACAGCGGCCGTCCGATCCCGGTGCCGATCAGCGGCAGCGCCATCCGCACGGTGCCCAGGTGCTGGCGTCCCGGCACCAGCGCCAGGGTGTGGTCTTGGCCGTGTTCGAAGGCGACCGGATCGCCCAGCCGCGCCCCGGCGACCGGCCCGCCCTCGCAGCCGATGTGGGCCTGCCACCGCGGCGCCACCGTCTCATCGACCCCCTCCGCGGCGACCGGCGGGGCCGGCCGCGGGCGCCGCCGGTGGTGATCCCACCACGGCCACGCCAGCAGGAATCCCCCCACCAGCAGCGTGTCCACCCGGGCCAGGCCCGCCCCGGCGGCCAGCCCCAGCCACCCCACGGCCGCGGCGATGCACACCAGCGCGTAGACCTGCTCGGCGCGCCGCGCAAGCCGCCCCCGCAGCCGCACCAGCACCACCAGCCCGGCCAGGCAACCGACCAGCACCCCAGCGCCCACCGAGGCGCCCGACACCGCGGCGCCGGCGGCCCACACCGCGCCGATCAGCACCAGCGGCGCCAGCCCGCGCCGGTGACGCCACGCCAGCCGACCGGCCCCCCGGGCCACCCTTCCCACCAGGGCCAGGCGCCGGGCCCGCCTGTCCCGGCGCCGCTGCTCGGCGCGTTCGGCCTGCCAGCGCATCGCCAACAGGGCGGGGTCTTCGACCCGCTCCCGGGTCCGCAGCAGTCCCATGACGATCTCTCCGATGTGGCACGCGGCGGATACCGACCCGGCCCGGGCCGGCCCCCACCGCTGGGGTGACGGGTGGGGTCAGTCCTGGCCGTGGGTGCGGCGCAGCTGGGCGGGCGCTTCGGCCCCGGCGCTGGCGGTGGCCTCCTCGAGGCCGCGGTGCACCTCGAGTTTCTGCAACGCCGCGCGGACCGCGCCCTGCGCGGCGTCCACGACGGCCTGCGCCCCGGCGAGCTTCCTGGCGGCGATGCCCACGGCGTCGCACACGTCTGCCGCACCAGCGATCGTGGCTGGCCCGAAACGGTCCGTGTTGAGCCTGCCGACCGCCTGGTCGGCCGACGTGGCCAGCGACTGCAACTGCCGCACCGAGGTGGACAGCGTGTCCTGCGCCGCACTGAGCCGGTTGCCGGTATCGACGTAGTACGCAC
>JBOHGT010000038.1:0-4107 GCA_050700385.1 Pseudonocardiaceae bacterium
GGCCAGTCCTTCGGGACTGGCCCCCACTCCGGCTCTGACGGGCCGGTCGCCCCCGCTGGGCAGGCTCCGTCGCTGCGACGCTCGTCGAGGCGGGTCGGGGAGCGGGTGATCCTCACCACGCTGTTCGCGGCGGCCGTGCTGTCGGTGATCATCACCGTCGGCATCGTCGTCTCGCTGGTCATCCCGGCGATGCAGTTCTTCCGCGAGGTGGGGCTGCTGGAGTTCCTCACCGGGACGCGATGGACGCCGAACTTCCAGCCGGTGAGCTACGGCGTGCTGCCGCTCATCGTCGGCACGCTGTGGACCACCGGACTCGCGCTGGCCGTCGCCGTCCCGATCGGGCTCGGTGCGGCGATGCTGCTGTCGGAGTACGCCAGTCAGGGGCTGCGCCGGATGCTCAAGCCGGTGCTCGAGGTGCTGGCCGGCATCCCGTCGGTCGTGTACGGCTTCTTCGCGTTGCAGATCGTCGGTCCCGACCTACTCGAGGGCCTGCTCGGGATGCGGATCCAGCCGTTCAACGTGTTGCAGGCAGGCCTCGTGCTGGGCGTGATGATCATTCCGACGGTGGCGTCGCTGTCCGAGGACGCGATGTCGGCAGTGCCGCAGGCGCTGCGGCAGGGCTCGGCGGCGCTGGGCTCCAACCGGATGCAGACGACGCTGCGGGTCGTCTTCCCGGCGGCGATATCCGGGATCATCGCCGCGATCGTGCTCGGCATCTCCCGGGCGGTGGGCGAGACGATGATCGTCGCGATCGCGGCGGGCACCCGGGCGCAGACCACCGCCGATCCGCGGGAGGGTGCGCAGACCATGACGGGCTACATCGCGCAGGCCGCCACCGGCGAGAACGCCGTGGGGTCGCTGGCCTACAACACGCTGTTCGCGGTGGGCCTGCTGCTCTTCGTCGTCACGCTGCTGGTGAACGTGATCAGCATCGCGCTGGTCCGGCGGTACCGGGAGGCGTACTGATGGCTTCGATCGGTGAGCTGGCGGGCACGAAGCTCGGCAGGTCCAATGGCGGCGAGACCTCGCCGCAGGCAGTGCTGTTCCTCGTCGCGCTGTGGTTCAGCTTGCTGTTCGGGCTCGTCTTCCTGGTCCTGCTGCTGGTCAGTACGTTGATCGACGGCGCGGGCAGGGTGGACTGGAACCTGTTCACCAACTACAACTCGCAGCTGTTCCCGGAGCGCGCCGGCGCCCGCGCGGCTATTCTCGGGTCGCTGTGGGTGATCGGTACGACAGCCGTGCTGGCGATCCCGCTGGGCGTCGCCGCGGCGATCTACCTCGAGGAATTCGCCGACAACAACCGGTGGTACAACCGCCTGATCGAGGTCAACATCCAGAATCTCGCCGCGGTGCCCACGATCATCTACGGGCTGTTGACACTCGCGGTGATCGGGGTCATCGGCCCCGCGCTGGGCATCCAGAACCGCAACGTGGTGATCGGCGGCGGTATCGCACTGGCGATGCTGATCCTCCCGGTCATCATCATCGCGACCCGGGAATCGTTGCGCTCGGTCCCCGACGAGATCCGCTCCGGCTCGCTCGCACTGGGCGCGACGCCCTGGCAGACGGTGTGGCGCCAGACCCTGCCCTCGGCCGTCCCCGGCATCGCGACGGGCACCATCCTGGCCGTCTCGCGGGCCATCGGGGAGGCGGCGCCGCTGCTGCTGCTCGGCGCGTTCGTGTTCGTCACCTATGACCCGAACGGCCTGCTGTCCGGCTTCACGTCGCTGCCGGTACAGATCTACAACTGGGCGTTGCAGCCGCAGCCGGAGTTCCGGGAGGCGGCCTCCGCGGCGATCATCGTGCTGCTGGCTTTGCTGTTGCTCCTCAACGGAGTCGCCATCCTGATCCGTAACCGCTTCGAACACCGCTGGTGAGACGAGGACGCGATGAGCACCCACCCCCTGACTGCCACCGGAGCCTCCGACATGAAGGACAGCACGCAGACCGGCTCCGACGAGCACCTCGTCGACCTCGCGGGCAGGGCCGGCAGGCGGCAGGTCCCAGACATCCCCCGAGCCGTGATGACCTGCGAGGACCTGCACGTCTACTACGGTGACTTCCTGGCGGTACGGGGGGTGGACCTGGCCTTCGGCAAGAACGAGATCACCGCGATGATCGGCCCGTCGGGCTGCGGGAAGTCCACCGTGATCCGCTGCCTCAACCGGATGAACGACCTGGTCGACGGCGCGCGGGTCGAGGGCGTGGTGACCTACCACGACCAGAACATCTACGGCCGCGACGTCGACCCCATCGAGGTGCGCCGCCGGGTCGGCATGGTGTTCCAGAAGCCGAACCCGTTCCCCAAGTCGATCTACGACAATGTCGCCTACGGGCCGCGGGTGACCGGCATGAGGGTCGACTCGATGAACGATCTGGTCGAGCGGGCACTGTCCGACGCGGCACTGTGGGACGAGGTCAAGGACAAGCTGAAGCAGAACGCCTACGGCCTGTCCGGTGGTCAACAGCAGCGGCTGTGCATCGCGCGGACCCTGGCCACCGAGCCCGACGTGATCCTGATGGACGAGCCCTGCTCGGCACTGGACCCGATCGCCACCGCGCGCATCGAGGATCTCATGATGGACCTGCGGGAGAAGTTCACGATCATCATCGTGACCCACAACATGCAGCAGGCCGCCCGGGTGTCGGACCGCACGGCGTTCTTCACCGCGCAGGCCGACACCACCACCGGCAACCGCACCGGCCTGCTCGTGGAGTACGACCGGACCGAGAGAATCTTCTCCAACCCGTCGGAGAAGCGCACCGAGGATTACATCTCGGGCCGCTTCGGCTGATCGGTCACCGCTCGGGAACCAGGTCACCGCGGATGGCGGCCGGTTGCGTGTGCGATGCCGCCCGCGCATCCCGGCCCGCCAGGAAGGGCATCAGGTGCTCGTCGCGCCAGCACTGCTGGCTCGCCGCATACCCGCCCGCCGTCACCGGAAACCGCGGCCCTGACCAACCGCACTCGCACCGGGGCAGGTACGCGGTGAAGTCGCCGCCGGCACAGCGCAGCACGTCGGTCCAGATGCCGGTCAGCGTACCGTCGGGGTGTTGGCCTGCGACGTAGCCCTCGTGCTCGTCGGAATCGTCGTCGGCATCGGGGCCGCAGTACAGCATCACCATCGCCGTACTCTGACCCCGCAAGATTAACAGCCGGCGAACGGGCGCCTTCCCGACCGGGTGATCCTCGGACGGCACTGCTCACGCCGCGTCGCGCGGCTGCCCGGCGCTCAGTGGCTGCTCGCCGGGAGCTCCCCGGTCACCACGTAGCCGACCTGCCGGGCGATGGCGACGGAATGGTCGGCGAAGCGCTCGTAGTACCGCCCGATGAGCGCGGCATCCACGGCAGGCTCCACGCCGTGCGGCCAGTCGTCGTCGAACAGGATCCGGAAGAGCTGGCGGCGCAGCGCGTCGACCTCGTCATCGGCCTCGGCCAGCCGTCGCGCACCGAGTGGGTCGCGTGTCTCGATGGCGCCGGCTGCCGCCTCGGCCAGCTCAGCGGCGAGCAGGCCCATCCTGGCGAATACCGGGCGCACCTCGCCGGGAACCTTCGCCGTCGGGTGCTTCAGCCGCGCGATCTTGGCAATGTGCTGGGCGAGGTTCCCCATCCGTTCGAGGTCCCCTACCGCGTGCATCGCCGAGACCACGATCCGCAGGTCGGCGGCCACCGGGGCCTGCAGCACGAGCAGGTTGACGCAGCGCTGCTCCATGTCGTCGTGCAGCGCGTTGATCTCGTCGTCGCCGGAGATCACCATCTCGGCGAGCGCCAGGTCGGACTGCTGCAGCGCATCGGATGCGTTGGTCATCATCTGGCCGGTCAGCCGGGCCATCCTGGCCAGGTCGTGCACCAGTTTGTCCAGCTCGACGTGGAAGCTCTCGCGCATGCCCACCAGCGTACGGGCGCAGATCGGGCCGGTCCTGCGGCCGGGGATGAACCGGAGGTGAACGCCGGCCGGTCGTGAATGATTTCGGTAGCCACAGCTACCGAAATCATTCACGAGCCGGTCGGCTCGACGGTGACGAGCGGAGCGCTCATGGCGACGGCCTGGCCGGGACCGACACGCAGCTCGCGCACCACCCCGTCGGTCGGGGCGGCGACGACGT
>JBOHGT010000039.1:0-5188 GCA_050700385.1 Pseudonocardiaceae bacterium
AGGGTGCCCCCGATCGGGCCGTGCACGTCGGCCAGAATGACCGCGCCCGGCGCGGCCTGCGCCAGCCAGGCCAGCGGGATGGCCGGCACGGCACAGGTGGCGATGATCCGGTCATATGGGGCGCCCGGCGGATATCCGCCAGCCCCGTCGACACCCACAACACGTCCAGACTGGACAGCACCCCAGCCAACCCGCACCGGGCCTCCGCGGCGGCGTGCCGCCGCTCCGGCCCGGACCCGCTCGTGGCTAGAAGAGGGCCGGAACTTCATCATCGCCTCCTCCCGATGGTTGGTCGCGGAGGTCCTCGAGCGACAGCGGACTTGCGTCGGCAGGGCAGGCGAGCTGCACGAACAAACGGGCCGTCACCAGCACGTCATAGGTCGCACGATGCGGCGTGAAATCATCGGGGAGTCCTTCGGCTAGCTTGAATGCCTCGACCAACGCGCCCAGCCGGTAGCTTTCCTGGCCGGGCACCAAGCGTCGGGCGAGTTCGAGCGTGTCGAAGACCTCGGGGCATTCCCAGCGACCGAGCTCGCGCTGCAGCACACCGACATCAACGTGCGCGTGGTGTGCGACAAGGATCGCGCCTTCAAGGGCGCGAAGCACCTCGTCTTTGATGTCCGCGAACACCGGCGCGTCGGCGACATCCTTGTTAGTCAAGCCATGAAAATACGCGTTACGAAATGCTTGATCGGCTGGTCGGGGCGAACCAACCAGCTCGACGGTTCCCCGATGACGCCACCGACGATCGGCACAGTCGCCAGATCCACTAGGTCGGGCGGCTGCTGGCCGTTGCCCTCAACGTCCACCACAACGTAGCGCAGGCTCCTCCAGCCAGTCATGTGCGGGTGTCCCTCCATCCGATGTCTGCCCGGCCATGCCGCCGCGCGTGGTGTGGGCGGCGAATGTCGTGGATCTGGAAGCCAAGTGTGTGTTGCAGGTAGTAGCGTGGCTGCTCTTCGCTCAACCCGGACACGACGGCCGCCCGGTCAGTGATGTCGATGACCCTGAGGTCCCTGGCTTCCGGCAACACGCGGGCGACTTCCTGAATCTGGTCGGTAGTAGGCACGCTGTATGCGCTGCAGCACAGGTCGAGCTGACTCAGCGGACAGATGTCGCAGAGTTCACGGATGCCGTAGTGGCCGTTGTAGTCGGGAAGTCCGTGCACGTACGACACGGCGCAGGACGTCTTGCGGAACAACGAGGTCGAGTCCAAGAACGCGGTGAGCGCGCGCAGCTCGAGCGTCTCGGGCACGATCTTCCGGCGGGCTGTCGTCTTGTAAGGCTCGGGCAGGCCATTCGCGCGGTAGTACTCGGCGATCTGGTCGCGGTAGAAGAGCCCGGTAAACACCGTCGCGTCGGCGTGCTGACTCAACTCGTATGCTCGATCAAGATGCTCGTCGCTGTCATTCAAGCCTGGCACGAGCGGACGCCAGTACAGCACCGTGCGATACCGGCGCGGCGATGGCGCGCTCAGCAGCTTCAACGACTCGGCCGCGACGTAGGACAGGTAGGGCTCGATCTGTTTGTTGTCGATGCCCGAATAGGTGAAAAGCAGCGTCACCTTGATGTGCTGAAATTGCTTGATCCGGTCGGCGTCGTCCGGCTTCATCTGGTGCCGCGTGATAACCAGGACGTGATTATGCAGCCCCCGCGAGTCAAGCTCTTCCAGCACGGCGAAGGTGTGCGGCCGGACGTTTGAAAGGAACGGATCGGTTGCCCGGTTGAAGAGCTGAACCGGGGTGACGTGCGATTGAAAGTACTGATGATTCACCAGCGCTTCGACGGCCTCGGTGTCCGTCATCAAGGCGCGCGGTTGCCGCTGGTCCCAGAGCCCGTAGGTGTGTCGGATGCAGTAGGCGCAGTCCAACGGGCAACCCTGGATGTGGTTGAGGCTGAGGCCGCTCTTGCGGTATTCAACGACTTCGCGGGCGCGCTCCGGCAATCGGTCGATGTGCTCCCTGCTCAGCAGCGGAACAAAAGTGCTCACCTAGCTCTCCCAAGTCCCAGAGGTCTGGACGCGGTTCGCTGTCCTGCCGGGAGAGTAGAGCTGATCGACGCACCTGGATAGAAACTTTCTCAGTATTTCTGCAACTCCACGATCGATACGATTTGTCGGAAATCACTCGCCATCCTCGGGTGCCTCTGGCGCAAGGTCATCAATCACGCGGGTGATGATCGCCCGAGCTGCCCGGCCGTAGCTTGCGACGGCCGCAAGCGAGTCGAAGATGCCACTGTACAGCTCGATCTCTTGCGGTTGGGCCAGGTTCAGCTCGGCCGAGAAGATCTCGATCATCACGAGGTCATTCTCCAGCAGCCAGAAGCCATGCCAAGGGGCGACGACATACTGTGTCTCGAATCCAATGATGCCCAGCTTGACATTAGGCAGTGCCGACAGCGTGACCAGGCGATCAAGTTGGCCAAGCATGACCTCGGGTGAGCATAGGCGCAGGCGCAAGGCGGCTTCAGTCAGTACGAAATGGAATCGCTTATCGGCCCGGTAGAGTATGTCCTGCCGCTTCACGCGGGCCTGCACAGCGGCGTCGATATCATTGGGCACGTTGAACATGGTGATGCCTTGGGCGAAGCGGGCCCTGGCGTACTCGGCGGTCTGGAGCAAGCCCGGAATGACGGTTGACTCAAACACGCAAAAAAGTCGAGTTCTTGCGTCCAGCCCGGCAATCTCATCCTGATGACGCCGCAAGCCGGTCTTGAGCTGCCGTTGCCACTCGGCGTGTTGGAGCTCAAGGGTATGGAGCGAGGCAAGGAGAGCTTCGGCTTCACTCTGGCCGTTGGTTGCTTGTGTCCAACCGAGAATGTCGTCGTCAGTTGGCGTCTGACGACCGTTCTCCAGCTTGGATACTTTAGAAGCAGGCCATGACAACGATTCCGCGAGCTGCTTGCCGGTCAGCCCGGCTTGTTGGCGCAGTTCGCGGAGTCGTTGTCCGAGGGCGTTGCGTGCTTTGTGGACGTTGGTCACTCCCGATGCCTTACTCGGTCGCAAAGTCGTCCCGTCTGACGGCGCGGTGCCATGCAGCATCACGCCAGTAGTTGTGTTGCACGATCACAGCTGGGTCATCGATGATCTCGCCGCCGATGAAGCGGTCGGCGTTATCGAAGTGCATCCATACCAGCTTACGCGAGTCGAGCAGCCAGTAGTCGTGATTGGGCAGGGCCTCCGCTCGGTCGCGTTCCAGGTAGCGGATGTCCTCACCAGCCGCATTGGTGAACTGTGAGCAGAACACGCCGAAGCGACTGTAGTCGGTCAGGGGCACACTCACCAATCGCACGCGGAAGAAACGGCGGCCCTTCGCTGTCGCATCGCGAATCATGGACAGCCAGTCCTGCATCCACGAAAGGTCATCCGACTCGCCCGAGAGAAACTTTCCGAGCGATTCATTCTCATAAGGCGAGTCATAGCGGTCCCGGGCCTCCAAGCGAAACGCCGTGTGCTCGAAGGTGTGGAAGAGCTGGTTGAAGTCGTCTCCGATGAGCAAGCTCAGTTGTCCTCCCCCTGGTCGCGCTTCTCGAGGAACCAGAGCACATCTTCTGGGATCTCGATGACCGCTTCGCCCTCAGGGATCGCCCCCGACGTCGGCAAGCGCGTGGGGGTCGGACACGATCGAGCCCTGAGCGATGTAGGTATTGCGGTCCGTGCGGTCGGTCGCGAACAGGGTGGGCGACTGCCCTACTTGCGATTTGGGTCTCGGCCGAGAAACCGCGCGCGCATGATACCTCCTTGCGAGAAATCAAGAGAACTGTTCCTCTATATCGTGACGCAGAGGGTCGCGCTCGTCAACAAGCGCGGTTGCGGATCACCCGATCATGTCTCTGACGTGCAGCGATGCCCGATTCGTCGACCCCGCAGTCGGGAGACCAGCCGCGCAAGCGTCCCCGGCTGGGTGGGTCTGGCGGTGCCGAACTCGCGCCGATTCGCCGAACCACAGCCACCCGGTGCGGTCGTCTCGCACTGCGGCGCACTGCGACGCAGCGCGAACACGGCGGGCCGGACGGGCAGGCCAAGCCCACGGCCAGCACCTTGTGCTGGCACAGCGCTTCATACCGGCCCGCATGCCCGGCGTCCATCGCCTCGTCGGAGATCAGGTGCTCGCGGCCGTTACGGTTGGCGTTCAGCTCGCGACGTACCGCCGTCCAGCTCCTGACTGGCCATGGCAGCAACGAATGAGCCGCTGACGTGGTCAGGCAGGGATGGAGTCGGCGGACAGGGGACCAAGCATTGTAAACGGCCGGGCAGCCGGTCGCGTAGACGTGCATGACCGACCGGACACGCTGCCAGCAGGCGCTGGGCCGTCCTGGACCAGCCACGCCACGGATCCGGTGCCCCTCAGGTGCTCCCCGCTACAGACCGGTTCGGTCTCCGGGGTGGCGCCGAATCCAGGCTGCGACGATCAACAGCGAGACGGCGGCCACGACGGCGGCGGCAGTGTGGGTGTTGACCAGGGTGCATCCGGCGAACACCAGCATGGCGATCGAGATGACGATGACGCCGATGGCGCACCCGTCGTCGTGATCGTCGTGTGCCCGGTGTTGCGCCCGCGGTCCAGCCGCGCCCGAGCGCCCTGTCCGGGCGCGATGTCGTCCCACGGCCGTGCGTGCCCCTCACGAGGGTCGTCCCTGGCCCGGCGCCGTGGGTGGTCGCGACACCGGCGCTGGGCGCAGTGCGGTGCACGCCGCTGACAACAGGTCGATCTCGCGGCACTGCATCCGCAGCGCATCGGGCCGGGGTGGCTGCGCCCAGCGCACCGGCCCGTGCGGGGTCACGGTGGGCGGCAGCGGCAGGCTTCCGGTGACCGGCTGCACACCGGGTGGCCAGGGCAGCTCCGCGCCGAACGGCTCGCCCGCGAGGAACACCCGGTGGCCCGGGGCGTCGGGGTGAGCCAGCACCGGGGCGGGGCAGTGCCGGGTGGCCAGGATCGCCTCGAGTTGGGTGGCCAGGGTGGTGGGGATGAGCAGCGCCACCGCGTGGCCGTCCAGTGCCAGCAGCACCTGGTCGCGGCGGGTGGTCACCGGCCAGCCCCACGCCCGGTAACAGCCCGCCGCCGCGCCCACCTCGTGAGGCACGCCGGTGACCTCCGGGAGTGACTCTCCGGGCAGCGCCACCGGCGGCTCCAGTGTGCTGCTGCTGCGGATCAACAAGCAGACGGTCGTGAGACAACCTCTATGTACC
>JBOHGT010000040.1:0-9770 GCA_050700385.1 Pseudonocardiaceae bacterium
AGGTCAAGACCGCGGTCGCGGTGCTGGGCATCACCAGTCTCAGCGCCCGGGAGGCCGCCCCGCAGCATCTGGCCGCCTACGTGCGGGGGCACTGGTCGATCGAGAACCGGATTCACTGGGTCCGCGATGTCACGTTCCGTGAGGACGCCTCTCAGGTAAAGACCGGGTCCCGGCCCCGGATCATGGCCACCCTCCGTAATCTCGTGATCGGTCTGATCCGCCAAGCCGGCCATACCAGGATCGCCGCCACCATCCGGAAGATCAAGAACAGCCCACCCCTGCTGCTGACCATCCTCGGCCTACGCCCCAGCCCTCAAAACACCTCATGACCAGCCGAAACGACTTTGCGCTTCGCCCTGACGATGTGGGCGACCTGTCGAGGCCGCAACTGGTCATGGATGAAGACGGGGACAGCGGCGGCCTGGTAGAGGCCGAAGAAGACGGCGAGCGCGTCGGTGCTGCGGGGCAGCAGGATGGCCACCCGGTCGCCGGGGTCGGTTCGACGGGCGAACAGTTTCGCACTACGGCGGGCGCGCTCGTACAGTTCGGCGTACGATACGCGATCTGCGCGGTCGATGACCGCCGTGCGTTTGGCTGCGGCGAATGCGTTGGTGGTGAGCAGGTCCAGCAGCGTATACATGGTTGGCCTACCTGATGAGGAGGTCGCCGGTGGTGGCGGTCTCGTGGAATCGGAAATGCGCCCATTGCGCGGCAGCATTGGTGACGCCGAGCTCGGTCAGCCGGGCAAGGTTTAGGTGGTAGAAATTGGCGGCCTGGGTCGATGTGGCCGCGAAACCGGCTACGAGATCAGCGGCGAGAGGGTGGCTGCTGGTTTCCAGCTCGATGGTGCGTGCGCTGTAGCTGCGGGCGGTGTCCTGGACGGCGATGACGAGCTGGCTATACACGACGGTGGACGGCGCGTACCAGTCGGCGATTTGCAGACGGTCACCGCGTTGCAGGGTGACCGCGTACGCGATCGGCTCGGCGCGCCAGCGCAGCAGCACATACCGACATGTGGCCAGCGGATAGGACTCGTGTCGCCATTCGTAGAAGGCGCGGTCTCTGCCCAGCGTGAACCCGGCGTCGGACATCATGGCCGTGACGAGAGGCATGATGGCGTCGTCGAAATGGTCTAGTTCGACCGCGCGGTCGAGCCGGGCGACCGACGACGCCTCACCGACCGGGATCGTTAGTCGCCAGACGGGCACCCGGCGCCACTTTGCGAACGCGGCGGCAGCCTTGTGGCTGGGGTGGTAAACGCCGACGATCGGCTCGCGACGAGTCATCGTGTGGACGAGCGTGCCGGCTGCCGTGCAGTGCGACTCGGGGAGCTTTCGCCAGCTCGCGAGATAGACCCCGGGGACGGCCACGTCTCCGAATCGGAACATTGCGTGGAAGTTGTAAGCGGTCGCCTCGATCCGCCCCTGGTGTTCGACGGCGTAGAAGTCGGGACGGTTGTCTCTGGTCGGGTTGGTGGTGAACTGATACCGGTAGAACCCTGGGCTGGAGGCGTAGTCCTTGCCTTGCCGGACCACCATTTCGTGCATGGCTGACCGTTGCGTGTCGCTGGACTCCACGATCGTGACCGGTTCGCGGTGCACGCGCGGCGGCTGTTGCCATACCGCCGATTCGAGGCGGTAGTGCATCAGTCTATCGAGACTGGCGATGAACTCGTCCAGGGTGGTCGGTGTGTGCAGCCGCGTCAGTTGCAGCAGCTGGTGCTCGTACGGTGCGCGGACGAGGTTGGCCGCGTCGCCGACCCACAGGATGCCGTGGTACCGCAGGCGGTACAGGATCTGCACGCAGTCGATGGCGAGGCGTTGGTGGTAGCAGCCGAATGGGACGGTGAGGTATCTCGGCGGCCGGCCCATGTGTTCGGCGAGCTGCTCATGCGCTGATTCGATGTCGTGGGCAAGGCGGTCTGGTGGCAGGGCAGCGAGGTTGGCGTGGCTGGCGGCGTGGTTGGCCAGCGTGACCAGCGGGTCGCTTGCAAGGTCGCGGATGGTGTCCCAGGACAGGTAGGCGCTGCCGTCGAGGTATGGCAGCGCCCGCTGCTCGACGTGGGCGAAGAGCGGCTCGATCAGCTTCGACGCCACCAGGTCCGGATCGATGTCGTCGCGTTTCGTGACGTGGTAGAAGGAGACTGGGTGCAGCCCAGGCAGGGAGCCCGGAAGTGCGGTGCGGACCGCGCGGGCGACCTCGTCCGGGTCGGCGTACTTGTCGATGCAGTACACCTTGTCGCGCATGCCCCAGCCGGTGGCGGCGAGCTGCGTGCACACCGACACGGTAACCGGCATCTGACGGTCCAACAGCAGCTCGATGCCGTCCATGGCCGCGGTGGGCACGTCGTCGAAGGAGATCACGAAGTTGACGTCGGCGAGGTCGCGGCAGCATCGCACGTCGTCCAGTGAAACGATTTTGCCGTGTTGTTGCATGTGGTCGACCTGGGCGCGGAACACGTCGGTGGCGACGGTGTGGAGCCGGTGTAGCGGGTTGTCCGGGTCGATGGCCCCGATCCGGTGATAGTTGGCGACGATGACCGTGTGTGGGCCCGGCATGGTCAGACTCCGGTGCGGAAGCGTTCGTTGCTGCGCAAGACTTCGGCGAGCAACCGCGGTTGGTAGCCGGCCTCGGTGGCGGCGTGGACGATCGCGGTGGTGTCCTTCGGCAGGCATTTGCCGGCGAAGCCGCGTTCGTCGGCGAAGACTGCGGTGTGCATGGGCTCGATGCGCGGGTCGAGGAGCCAACCCTCTCGAACGGTGTGCCAGTCCGCGCCGAGCACACGGCAGATCTCGTAGAACTCGTTGACGAACGAGATCTTGGTGGCGAAGTACGTGTTTTCCATGTACTTGATGACCTCTGCTTCCCGCGCGCTGCATTGGAAGTAGGTCTTGGACGGTCCGAGGACCGGCAGGAACGCGTCGATGAAGTAGTGGCGAATGTCTATGTGGCCGCCGAAGATGACGAACGGCACGACCGCGGCATCGTCGGACCAGAACGGTTGGTGGTAGGTGCTTTGCCCGACGTATTCGGGGCTGAAGCAGACCTGTTTTCCGGTCGCCTCCGCGAGGTGGTCGGTGGTGCCCGGCGGGACGGTCGACTTCAGCAGGACCCGTTGCGTGGGCACGCGTTTCACGGCCTCGAACACGTTGGCGGTGTCGCAGGCGCCGGTCTCATCCCACGGGGTGTCGACGCAGATCGTCGCGAAGTCGCAGGCGGCCAGGTGCTCGTGGGGGTATGGCTGCCCGTCGGCGATGTCGAACGTCACCACGTCAGCATGCTGATGCCACAGCTGGCACATGGTGGTGCCGACGTGCCCCATACCGATGATGCCGATCTTCATAGCTGCGCCCTCTCGCTCGCGTCAGTGCTCACCGCGTAGGTCGCAGTGGGCTCGGCAGTCTCCAGGAGTGCGGTGAACGCCTCCAACCGACAGGCCACCGCGCGACGGGTGAGCTGTTCCGCAGTCGGGCATGGGCACGCGTGCCTGGACAGGTGGGGGGCGTGGTACATCGGGCGGTACTGGTATCGGCTGGTGTCGACCGCTACGCCGCAGTCGTCGATAGCCGTGGCGAGGTGTTTCGCGTTGTGTTCGTTCGCGCAGATCGCGACGATGCCGTACCGACCGTGTTCGAGCACGGTCGGCGACTGGGTTGCCTCGGTCCAGGCGACGCCGGTCGCGTTGAGCGTGTCCGTGGCCAGCACGCGGAGCCGGGCGAGCCGGTCTCGGACACGGTCGGGTTGCCGGGTCTGGGTGAGGCACCAGGCGGCCCCGAGTGCGTTGATTTTGAAATTGACGCCAAATCCCGCGGCGAACGCGCCTATCGGGGTCAGCCTGCGTCCGTTCCAGGATGCCTGCTGCCCGAAGTTGCGCAGCTGGAGGATCCGGTCTGCCAACAGAGGATGGTTGGTCAGGCATACCCCGCCTTCGCCGGCCTTGAACGGTTTCCGGCCGTGCAGGCTTAGGCAGACGACGTCGGCCACGTCGTGCAGGCCGCCGTCCAGTCGCAGAAACGGCGCTTGCGCTGCGTCGATGATGATCGGGATGTGGTGGCTGCGGAATGCGTCGAGAGTGGCGGGTTGTTCGTCCCAGTACCCCCACATCGGCACCAGCACGGCTGCCTTGGGCGCATGGACAAGGCTGTGTTGTGCCGCATTTGGGTGGATGCCGAACGACGATGGGTCACCGGTGTCGAGGAAGACGGGTCGGGCACCGATCGCGGTGACCGCCAGGCCGGTCATGGCGGGGCCGAGCGCGGACACCGCGACGGCGTCGCCGGGGCGTACGCCCGCGGCCCACAGCGCAGAGATCAACGCGGCGGTCCCGCTGGCGGTGCACAGCGCAAATCGTGCCCCGGTAAGGGCAGCGAAAGATGCTTCCAGGTCACCGACAATGTCGGCGTTGCCGGAACCGCCTTCGCTGATCGCCTGTTCCAGGTTCGCACGGCTCAGTTCGTCCATGGCACGCCCCAGGACTCCAGCAGTGCGTCGAACGCCTCGTATACCGGGAGCAGGTCGGTGAGCACGGCGGCGCGGCTGCCCAGGTGGCTCGTCTCGCCGAGCGTCTGGGCCTTGAACGAGGCCAGTTCCGGGGTATAGCCGGCGGCGGTGTAACCGACGCTCATCGGCGAGCGGCGCCACAGCACGCGGGCGCCGGGATAGTCAGCCACGTCCGGCTCCCCGCCGTGAGGCAGGTACAGCAACTCGGACAGATTGCGCAGGCTCAGCAGATCGCCGCTGTCGCAGAACACGTCCACCTGGTGATAGAGGCCGGCGGCGCTGGAACCGAACGACGCTTCGGCCCGAGTGCCGGTGTGCTGGTCTTCGCCAACGATGACGCACAGCCGGCCGCGGTTGACCCGCACTTGTTGGCCAGTGATCGTCTTCGCTGTCGGTGCGAGTGACAGGGCAAGGTCGATGGCGTGGATGCCTTGGGCGTAAAACAGACTGGCCTCCATCGACAGGCCGGCGCCGAACGGCTCCAGTGGCTTGCGGGCGACCTGGACGACCCGAACGTAGGTCGCGGCGCCGTGCCGCCCGGACGCGAGGCGCTGGCAGAGGATCTGCACGCCTTCGGCGCACCGGAAGTTCATGCCCACGCAGCACACCCGTCCGGATGTTGACACCTGGTCAGCCAGCGCACGCAGCTGCGTGAGGTCGGTTGCTGGCGGCTTCTCCACGAAGACGTGGAGATCGCTGTTCAGCGCCCAGGTGATGTAGGCGGCATGGTGTGCCACCGGTAGGGCAATGATCGCCGCGTCGACGTTCACCGTCGGCACGTCGTCGATTGAGGCGTACGCGTTGGCAACGCCCCACTGTTCGGCGAGCGCCTTCGCTCGCACCAGTTCAGGGTCGACTAGGCCGACCGGGTGGATGCCGGCGGCGAGGGCCGCTGGCAGCAGCACCTCTCCGCCATGGCTGCCACAGCCCACGAGCAGTGCGCGCACCACGGCTACCTCCTTTGTCAGTGGGGGTTGGTGGGGTCCCGCGGCCACAGCGCTTGTTGTCCCGGTGTCTCGCGGTCCCCGGCCGGCGCCTGGCGGGCGGTGCGGATGCCGAGCGGGTCGGATCGGGTGCGCCGCCGCCTGGCGATCCACCAGGCAGCTACCGCGTCGGCGGTCCGCCGGTAGGAGTCCAGGTCGTAGACGCTGCCCAGACGTGCTGTCTCTTCGTTGAGCAGCACCGCAAGCCCTTCCAGCGCAACCAGCTCGGCGTCGGACAGGCTGCGCACCGACTCGTACCCTTCGAGCAGCTGCGTCGTCTTGCGGGCCTGGAATCGCACCCGCTCGCCAGTGCGGAACATCCCGGTGGCGATCAGCTTCGCCAAGTCGAACACCGCTGGCGCGTACATCACCTTGTCGAAGTCGATGAACCCGAACCCGTTGGTGGTTGCCACGACGTTGCCCCAGTGCATGTCGCCGTGGATCGGTTGGGGAGCCATCTGTCCGGTTTGGGTGTACAGCCAGGCGAAGATCCGATCGCGCCACAGGTGCCGCGCGACGTACCACGTAGGCAGCTGCTGCTCCGCCGGGGGTGTCGGGTTGCGTTCGAAGCTGAGCCTGCGGTCGGTGAAGTCCGCCGATGTTGCGGCTAGATCGAGATGCAGCCGTGCGAGATGCTGGCCGAGTGATGTCATGTCGGTCTTGCGAGGCGCTCCGACACCGATCCAGGTACACAGGTGCACGGTCCAGGTCCGCTCGCCTACGTCCAGTCGTTCGGTCGCGAGCGTACGAGGACACTCCACCGACTCCACACTGTCGACCAAGGCGGCGATTCGACGGACGAGTTCCAGTGGCTTCGGCGTCAGCCGGAGGGCCACGTCCGGTTGCCCGTCCCACTTCGCGACGCCCCTCCACACCGTGGCCTGCGTGGCGCCAGCGACGGGGGTAAACGTGTAGCCGTCGAGATCCGCGCCGCTGTCGATGAGGCGGTCGATTGTCTGCCCGAGCGGTTCGTCGGGACCGTTCGGTGCTTCACCCACGCTGTCTCCTCATCGCGGCGTCTTCGCCGGCGCCTGCTGCGTGCGACGAACGTGACTGACCAGTGCCGGCCAGAACGCCAGACCCTCCAGGGGCCACGACGCAGCCACACCGACGAGCCGAGCCGGCAGTCCAGGTGGCCGTTCACCGGTGCCTGCCAGGACCAGCGCTGGCATCAAGGGGTACGCGAGCACACCTGCCAGCCGGGCAACGTCGCCCCGGGTCGGGCCTCGCGCTGCCGTGCGCGCGAGCAGCGCGGTGACACCGGCAGCCACGGCAATGGTGCTGAAGCCCCACGCCACCGGTATGGCAAGGTGCGCGGCCCGCAACGCGACGAGCTCGGCGTCGGTGAGGTGGAGCTGCTCGTGCTCGCGACACCAGGCGACGGTGGCATCGAAGTTGAGCAGGCCACGCATCCAGGCGGTTTGCTGAGTGATGAGGTCGCGACCGGTGCGAGGCACTTCTGCGTCGTCGCGGCTCGCCAGCAGGCCGATGGGTTCGGCTCGGAGCCGGCAGATCCAGCCCAGCAGCAGGCCGTCGGCGTAAGCGAAGTCGGGAAACCCACCGATGTCAGCCACGAAGTCGAGGCGGACGAACTCGCCGTGCCCGAAGGTCGAGTAGGGGGTGGTGGCAGCCCACCACGAGCGTCCTCGTCTACCGCGCGTGTTGCGCGCCCAGTAGTGCGAGCGGGTCCACCACGTCTGCAGGATGGCGTTGCCTACCGCGACCGGGCCGGTCCCAGGTCGCTCGGGCACCACGTAGGCCGCCAGTTGCTGGAACACACGCGTGTGTGGCGCAACGCTGACCTCCTCACCCAGTTCGGAGAACGTCGAGTCGCTGGGGCGGGAGTCGGCGTTGTACACGGCGATCCAGATCGATACCTCCTCGCCGCCGGCTGCGGCGCTCCCTGCCCGTGCCTCCCGTACCGCCAGATTTAGCTGGGCAGCACGGAACCTGCTCACCTCGTCACAGTGCAGGAGCCGAAGCCGGTGCGGATCGCCGAGCGCCGCCAGCTCGGCCGCCACGATCTCACGCGTCCCGGGGCCGTGTGTCGAGTGTTCCTTCGCCGTCGTCACGAACAGCACCTGATCAACGTTGACCCGTTGGGCGAGGCGATGCCAGAACCGGACCGTCTCGGCCGCAATGTCCTGTTCCAGGTACATCGGCACCACGCACACCACCCGAAGGCCGCCGTCTTCAACCGGGCGCCCGGCGAGACCGGACAGCCGGCGACGGCTCCAGCGTCCGCTGGCCACCACATCAACGAGTTCCAGCCCTCGACGCGCCATCAGGCCCAACGCCAGCGCCGTCAGCGCATAGTCAGCCAGCCGCGACGAGCGAGCGCGCGTATCCAACACCATGGAGCAGCTCCTGACAGCACAGCACGGCGGCGGCCCGGAGACGGGACGCCTTGACCCGGCCCGCACGGCGGACCACGTTGTTCCACACGACGTTGACGAGGATGCTCGCCGCGACCCGTCCAGGAGCGTCCTGCCGATACCGGTATCGGGACCACAGCAGTCCGCGGGCACGGCCACTGCGGTAGCAGCGCAGCATGTACTGGCCGAACGATGACGGATGATCGTGCTGAATCGTCATCCCCGCCAGCAAAGCCGCGCGCCGGTCGAGACCCAGACGACGACCCAACTCAACGTCGCTGTACGCGGGCAGCACACCATCGAACCCGCCCGCGTCCAGCACCACTTCGCGGCGGTAGGCACTGTTGGCACCATTGACGTATGGCGCCCCGATGAGGTCACCCTCGGCGCCTCGGTCGACGTACCAGCCGCCGAACGTCTCACGGTAGTACACCTGATCACGAAGTTGCGCATACAGGTTGTGCTGATCAGAACCGATGACTCGACCGCCGAAGGCGACCATCTGGGGGTATACATCCAGCCCGACAAGCAGGCTGGACAGCCAGCCCGCTGCCGGAACGGCGTCGTCGTCGAGAAACGCCAGAACCTCGCCTGAGGCTGACTCGATCCCTGCGTTGCGTGCCCGCGCGATGCCGACCCTCGACCTCAGATGAAGGCAACGATACAGCTCCGAGGTCCGGAGCCAGTCGTACGGCGCGGAACCGTCGAACACCAGCACGACCTCGGCCCGGAGGCTGGGGTGCTCGGCAAGCTGGGCCTCCAGGGCCGTGCACATCCGTCGGCATCCCTCGCTTCGCCCACGTGTGGCAACCACAACGCTCAGGGCCATACCATGGCTGTCGGCACTGGTCATACCGTCACCCCGAGATCAGCAAGCTGGCGCCTCAGCTCATCGGGCGTGCCATACACGTAGCCACGCATCCCCAGCTTCCGGCCCACCTCGACCCACGACGACGTGTCATCCACGTAGAACGTGCGACCCATTGCCAGCGACGTAGCGTCGGCAACGAACCCGTACACACGGGGGTCGGGTTTCGCGAAGCCGATGTCAGCCGAACAGAACACGCGGTCAGCAAGATCACGAATACCGTGATAGTCGAGGTCATCCCAGAGCCGGACGGTTGCATTCGACAACAGCAGAACCCGCAGCCCGTTGCGTCTTGCGGTGACCAGCATCTCGACCACGGGCAGGTTCAACTCGCCGTGGTAGGCGAGCCACTCCTGCACCGCGATGCGAGGCACGTTCTCGGTCACTCGCCGCAACCACTCGGCGTGGTCGAGCTGCCCTACAGCGGCCATTCTCGCCGCTGGCGACTTGAGGACCGCATCGAGCAAGCAGCCCTCCGCAACCCCATACCGGCGCTCGATATCAGCCGACCTGCCCTGGTCAAACATGATCACAACATCGCCGATATCGCTAATGATGGTGTCGATCTCCGGCCGACGATCAACGCCCACGGCCCCACCCCTCCATAACTGCGTCGACCGCGCCGACAGCACGCCGCCGTATCGACGATGAGACGCCGACGCCCATCCTCCGGCCGCACCCGATGCTCTGTAGTCGAGCCGGTGGTACTGGCTGCCATCACGATCTCCTTCCAGATCACTGCGGTGCAACGTTTTCGCCCGGCCTAGTCAGGACCGCTCGGGTGTCACGCACGGAGAACTAGCCGTGACATCGGCCGGATCGGTGCTCACTTCAGGCACAGAATCCTTTCCCCTTCCCTTCCTCGGGGCATGACCCGAAGGAGACCACCCGCTACGGGCGGCGGGCCGATATCGGCTCTCCGAAAGAGCGGGTCGAGCGACGGCCTTGGGTTGTCGCCAGAGCTGGGAGCGATCAGCTCGCCGCCGCGTCGACTTGCCGTGCTTCGGCCGTGAAGTCGGCGCGGGAATGGGCGCCGAACTCCCC